>JALHQP010000003.1 GCA_022841885.1 Aquincola sp.
GGCGTGCCGCCGATCAGGCCGGCGGCGCTGGGCTGCAGCGGCGGTGCGCTCACGCCGCGCGCGACAGCAGCGGGCGCAGGTTGTCGAGCATCGCGTCGACCATCGCGCCGAGGTCGTAGCGCGGCTGCCAGCCCCAGTGCTCGCGCGCGGGCCGGTCGTCGATCGAGCGCGGCCAGCTCGCGGCGATGGCCTGGCGGAAGTCGGGCACGCAGTCCATCGTGAACTTCGGGATGCGCTGGCGGATCGCGGCCGCAATCTCGAGCGGCGTGAAGCTGATGCCCGCCAGGTTGTACGAGTGGCGGTCGCGCACGCGCTCGGCGGGTGCATCCATCAGCTCGAGCGTCGCGCGGATCGCGTCGTCCATGTACATCATCGGCAGCGCCTGATCCTCCTGCAGGAAGCAGGTGTAGCGGCCGTCCTTCAGCGCGGCGTGGAAGATCTCCACCGCATAGTCGGTGGTGCCGCCGCCGGGTGGCGTCTTCCAGCTGATCAGGCCGGGGTAGCGCAGGCTGCGCACATCCACGCCATGGTGCTGGTGGTACCAGGCGCACCAGCCCTCGCCCGCGAGCTTGCTGATGCCGTAGACCGTGCTCGGGTCCATCACGGTCTTCTGCGGCGTGTGTTCCTGCGGCGTGCCGGGGCCGAATGCCGCGATCGAGCTGGGCCAGAAGATGCGCTCCAGCTTGTGCGAGCGCGCCACCTCGAGCACGTTGAGCAGGCCCTTCATGTTCAGGTCCCAGGCCCACATCGGGTGCTTCTCGCCGCGCGCCGACAGCGCCGCGGCCAGGTGGTAGACCTGCGTGATGCCGTGGCGCTCGACGATCGAAGTCAGCGCCCCGATCTCTGTGCAATCGAGCGCCTCGTGCGCCAGGCCGGGCACCTTGCCCTGCGGCGCCAGGTCGCTCGTGACGACGGCGCCTTCGCCATGACGCTCGGCCAGCGCCACGGCCAGTTCGGTGCCGATCTGCCCGTTGGCGCCGATGATCAGGATCTTCGGTACGGTCATTTGACGAGCCCGAGTTCCTTGCCGGCCTGCGCAAACGCCTTCACCGCCGCCTCCAGGTGATGGCGGTCGTGCACCGCGCTCATCTGCACGCGGATGCGCGCCTGGCCCTTGGGCACCACCGGGAAGAAGAAGCCGACCACGTAGACGCCGAGTTCGAGCAGTCGCGCGGCCAGTTGTTGCGCCTTGACCGCGTCGTAGACCATGATCGGCACGATCGGATGCTCACCGGGTTTGACCTCGAAGCCGGCCTCGACGATCGCACGCCGGAAGTAGGCAGTGTTGTCCGCCAGCTTGTCGCGCAGCGCGGTGCTGCCTTCGAGCAGGTCGAGCACCGCGATCGAGGCGCCGGCGATGGCCGGCATCAGCGTGTTGGAGAAGAGGTAGGGCCGCGAGCGCTGCCGCAGCAGTTCAACGACTTCTCGTCGCGCCGCGGTGAAACCACCGGACGCGCCGCCCAGGGCCTTGCCGAAGGTGCCGGTGATCACATCGATTTTGCCGAACACGCCGCGATGCTCGTGCGTGCCGCGCCCGGTGCGGCCCATGAAGCCGCTGGCATGGCACTCGTCGATGGCGAGCAGCGCGTCGTGCCGGTCGCACAGCGCACGCATGGTGTCGAGCTGGGCAATCGTGCCGTCCATCGAGAACACGCCGTCGGAAAAGACCATGACGAAGCGCGCACCCTTCTCCCGCGCTTCCTTCAGGCAGCGCTCCAGGTCGGCCATGTCGTTGTGCTTGTAGCGCCAGCGCGAAGCCTTGCTGAGGCGGATGCCATCGATGATCGAGGCGTGGTTCAGCTCGTCGCTGACGATCGCGTCCTGCTCGCCGAGCAGCGGCTCGAACAGGCCGCCGTTGGCGTCGAAGGCCGCCGCGTAGAGGATCGCGTCCTCGCAGCCGACGAACCGCGCGATGCGATGCTCGAGCGTCTTGTGCAGGTCCTGCGTGCCGCAGATGAAGCGCACGCTGCTCATGCCGTAGCCGTGGGTGCGCAACGCCTCGTGCGCGGCCTCGATCACCTTCGGGTGCGAACTCAGTCCCAGGTAGTTGTTGGCGCACAGGTTGATGACCTCGCGACCGTCGGCGGTGCGCACCGTGGCGCCCTGCGGCGTGGTAATCACGCGCTCGGACTTGAACAGGCCGGCGCTCTTCAGGCCGTCGAGTTCGGATTGCAGGTGGGCGAGAAAGGTGGTGTTCATGGCCGGGCTCCGGGGCTGTACACTGAGGCGGAATCTGTGCAGTATATCGAACGAACGTTCACTATCGTGCCACGCACCGCCCGCCCCCCGCAAGAGCCGCCGCGCGTCGGCGCCGCGCTGGCCGCCCTGCGCCAGCAGCGCGGGCTGTCGCTGGACGAACTGTCGCGCCTGGCCGGCGTGAGCAAGTCGATGTTGTCGCAGATCGAGCGCAACCAGGCCAACCCCACGGTGGCCGTGGTCTGGCGCCTGTCCACCGCGCTGGGCATCGGCCTGGGCGACCTGCTCGGCGACGCGCGCCCGGCCGAGCCGCTGCTCACCACTGTGCCGGCGCACGCCACGCCGCTGCTGGCCAGCCCGGACGGCAAGTGCGAGCTGCGCATCCTGGGGCCGATCGAGCTGGCGGGCCGCTTCGAGTGGTACCAGCTGACGGTGCAGGCCGGCGGCAGCCTGGACTCGCAGGCCCACGAGCCCGGCTCGCGCGAACACCTGACGGTGCACAGCGGCACGCTCGAGGTGCACGCCGGCCCCGAAAGCACGCGCCTGCGCCATGGCGAGACCGCGCGCTATGCGGTCGACGTACCGCACCGCATCCACAACCCAGGGAAAACCACCGCCCAGGCGCTGCTCGTCGTGCTTCATTCGGTGTGACGCCATCCACGCCGGCCTGTCATTCCCTCTTCGGAGTGAATGACAGCGCCGCGACTCGATGCCACGATGCCGGCATCGCCTGCTGCAGTACCGATGAAGCTTGACGACACCCCCGCCCGTGCCCTCTCGGCCGACCCAGCCGAGCGCCTGGTCGACGCGATCGACCTGCCGATCGGACGCTGGGTCATGTCCGGCGACGAGGCCCGGCTGCTGTTCTGCAACCTGCCCTACACGCGCTGGGCCTGCCGGTCGAGTTCGGAGCTGGTCGGGCGCACGCTGACCGAGCTTTACGGACCGAGCGCCTGGGCCGCGGCGAAGGATGCCTTTGCCGTGGCCTTCACCGGCAAGGCGGTGTACTACGAACGCCGCATCACGCACCAGGGTGCCGCCGCGCGCTGGGTGCGGGTGCAGGTGTTCCCGGACCGCAATGCCGACGGCGAGGTCGAGGCCGTCTACACGATCGGCTGGGACATCCACCAGGACGTGATGGAGCGCGAACAGCTGCTGGCCGCACGCTTGCGTCTGGACCGTTTCACCGAGCACATCCCCTACCCGCTGACCTACGTCGACCGCGAGTACAAGCTGCGCTTCGTCAACCTGGCCTACCAGGAGGCGGTGGGCATGACGGCGGCCGAGCTGCTGGGCCACCCGATCGGCGAAGTGCGCGGCGCGGCGCGCTGGGCGCAGCACCAGCCCTACTTCGACCGCGCACTGGCCGGCGAGGCGGTGCAGTACACGCGACTGGTGTCCAACCTGCCGCAGGGCGCGCGCTGGATGCGCACGAGCTACGTGCCCGACCTCGACGACCAGGGCCAGGTGCAGGGCGTGTACACGGTGACGATCGACGTGCACGAACTCACCGAGGCGCAGCAGCGCCTGGCACTGCGCGCCGAGCGCGACGCGCTGACCGAGGCGCTGTCGCGGCGCACGATGATGGAGCGGCTGGACGCTGCGGCCGCGATCAGCGCGTCGCATCCGGTGGCGCTGTTCTTCATCGACCTCGACGGCTTCAAGGCGCTGAACGACGCGCACGGCCATGCCGCCGGCGATGCGCTGCTGGTGGCCCTGGCGCAGGCGCTGCAGCAGGCAGTGCGCGCCGACGACGCGGTGGGCCGCTTCGGTGGCGACGAGTTCCTGGTGCTGGCCGGCGTGCGCGACGTTGATGGCGCCGCGGTGCTGGCCGAGCACCTGCTCGAGGCAGTGCGCGCCTGCGCAGCGTTATGCCCGGGCGCGGTCGCGGTCTCGGCCAGCATCGGCTACGCGCTGGCGCCGCACGACGCGACACAACCGCTGCGCCTGCTGCAGCTGGCCGACAGCGCGATGTACGCCGCCAAGCACGCGGGCAAGAACCGCGTCACGCACTGCGCCGCATCGGCGTAGCGTGCCAGCTCAGATCAGGTCGGCGACCGTCAGGCGATCGATGGCGAAGCGCTCTCGCAGCGCACGCGCGGCGGGCGTCGGACTGAGCAACAGCGTGTCGATCAGCGGCCGCGCCGAGGTGGCGGCCGGATCGGCCAACAGCACCAGGCGTTGGCCGCCCTCCTCGTCCAGGCGTGCCAGCCAGTCCATGCCCACCAGGGCTTCGACCACCGGCTCGACCTGCAGCGGGTCGGTCGCCACGGCCGCAGCGATCTCGTGCATCGCGAGCCCCCGGGACGGGCCTGCGCGCGCACGTGACAGCGCACCGAGCACGGCCAGCGCCAGCGTGAAGCGGTGCCCCGGTGCGTCGGGCAGGCGCACGATGCGCATCGACAGGCTGGGCGCGTAGGCCGCGATCACCGCGCCCCAGAGCACGATCAGCCAGGCGACGTAGATCCAGAGCAGGAAGATCGGCACCGCGGCGAAGGCGCCGTAGACCGCCGAGTAGTGGGGCATCGTGCCGACGTACCAGGCGAGCACGCGCTTGGCCACCTCCAGCCCTGCGGCGACGAACACGCCGCCGGCGATGGCGTGGCGCCAGCGCACATGCGTGTTGGGCACGTAGTGGAACAGGCCCGCCATGCCGGCCGCCATCAGCACGAACTCGAGCGTGTTCAGCAGCAGGCTGACACCGCCGGGCAGTGCCGACACCACGCCCTTGCTCGCGGTCAGCGCCCACGAGGTCAGCGACAGGCTCACGGCCAGCACCAGCGGCCCGAGCGTCAGCGCGGCCCAGTAGATCAACACACGCTGCGCGAGCGGGCGCGGCCGGCGCACGCGCCAGATCGCGCTGAGCGCGCGGTCGATCGTCAGCATCAGCGCCAGCGCGATCAGCACCAGCAGTGCCAGGCCCGCGGTGCCCAGGCGCGCGGCCTTGCCCGCGAACTGCGTCAGCGCGCCCATCACTGGCTTGGCGATGCCGTCGGGCACCAGGCTCTGCAGAAAGTACTTCTCGAGTGCGACCTGGAAGCTCGAGAACATCGGAAAGGCACTGAAGATCGCGAGCATCACCGTCACCAGCGGCACCAGCGCGATCAGGGTCGTGAAGGTGAGGCTGCTCGCGGTGAGGCCGAGCCGGTCCTCGCGGAAACGCTCGCGCAGCGTGCGCGCGGTGTCGAGCCAGGGCCAGCGCTGCAGCGTCTCGGCCAGCTCGGCCACGCGACCGCGCCACTGGTTCAGGGTGAAGGACAAAGCCATCGCCCTATGATGCCGCATGGCCGATGCGCCCCCCGCCGCCCCCGACGCGATGCTGCTGCGCCTGCGCGCGCTGGCCGCGGGCAGCCTGCTGGCGCTGATCGCGCTCGGCCTGGCCTGGGAGCTGTGGCTCGCGCCCACCGGCGCGCGCAGCTGGTCGCTCAAGGTGCTGCCGCTGGCACTCGGCCTGGTGGGCGTGCTCAAGTTCCGCATGTTCACCTACCGCTGGCTGGCCCTGCTGGTGTGGCTGTACGTGGCCGAGGGCGCCGTGCGGGCCTTCACCGAGCGCGGACCGGCCGTGCCACTGGCGCTGACGCAGGCGGTGCTTGGCCTGCTGCTGTTCGCCACCTGCGCGACGCACGTGCGCTGGCGGCTGCGCAAGCCATGAGCACGTCCTTGCTCGACGCGCTGCGATCGGTCGTCGGTGCGGCCCATGTGCTGACCGAGGGTGATCTGTCGGCGTGGCAGAACGACTGGCGCAAGCGTTGGCACGGCAAGGCACTGGCCGTCGTGCGGCCGGGATCCACCGACGAAGTGGCCGCGATCGTGCGCGCCTGCGCCCGCCATGGCGTGTCGATCGTGCCGCAGGGCGGCAACACGGGGCTGGTCGGTGGCGGCGTGCCGGATGCCAGCGGCACGCAGGTGCTGCTCTCGCTCGGCCGCCTGAACCGCATCCGCGAACTCGATCGTGCCAACCTGACACTGGTGGCCGAAGCCGGCTGCGTGCTGCAGTCCGTGCAGGAGGCCGCCGACGCCGCCGGCCTGCTGTTCCCGCTTTCGCTGGCGGCCGAAGGCAGCTGCACCATCGGCGGCAACCTGGCCACCAATGCCGGCGGCACGCAGGTCGTGCGCTACGGCAACGCGCGCGCGCTGTGCCTCGGGCTCGAGCTGGTCACGGCCACGGGCGAGGTCTGGCATGGCTTGTCGGGGCTGCGCAAGGACAACACCGGCTACGACCTGCGCGACCTCTTCGTCGGCAGCGAGGGCACGCTGGGCATCATCACCGCGGCGACGTTGGCGCTGCACCCCCGGCCCGCGGCGGCGATGACCGCGCTGGCCAGCGCCGGCTCGCTCGAAGCCTGTGTGGCCCTGCTCGGCCTGGCACACGAGCGGCTCGGACCGGGGCTGACCGGCTTCGAGGTGATGAACGGATTCTCGCTTGCGCTGGTGGCGCGCCACATGCCGCAGCTGCGCCAGCCGCTGGCCGCCGCGTCGTGGACCGTGCTGGTGGAGCTGTCCGACAGCGAGGGCGAGGCGCATGCACGCGAGCGCTTCGAGGGCCTGTTCGGCGACGCGCTCGAACGCGGCCTGATCGCCGACGCGGCGGTGGCCGAGACGCTGGCGCAGTCGCACACGATGTGGCACCTGCGCGAGTCGATCCCGCTGGCGCAGGCCGAGGAGGGCCTGAACATCAAGCACGACATCGCGCTGCCGGTGTCGCGCATCGCGGCCTTCTGCGCCTCGACCGGCGCAGCGCTCGAGCGCGCGGTGCCCGGCGTGCGCATGGTCAACTTTGGCCACCTGGGCGACGGCAACCTGCACTACAACGCGCAGGCCCCGGAAGGCGGCGATGCTGCCGCCTTCCTGCGCGAGCGCGAACCAGAGATCAACCGCATCGTCTACGACGCCGTGCTCGCACACGCCGGTTCGATCTCGGCCGAGCACGGCATCGGCGTGCTCAAGCGCGACGAATTGCCGCACTACAAGGACCCGACCGCGCTGGCGTTGATGCGCGCGGTGAAGCGGGCGTTGGACCCGCAGGGCTTGTTGAACCCCGGTCGTGTGCTCTAAGGGGGCACGCGCGGCACGCTACTGCAGCGTGTCCTTCAACCCCGCCGGGATCGGCAGCGGCATCACCTCGATGCCCTCGTCGCGCAGCGCCTCGCGTTCGTCGGCGCTGGCCTGGCCGCGGATGCCGCGCTGCGGCGTCTCGCCGTAGTGGATGCGGCGCGCCTCGTCGGCGAACTTCTCGCCCACGTCCTCGGTATTCTGGAGCACTTGCCGCACCATCTGCATCCAGCGTGTCTGCAGTTCGGTCGCCGCATCGGGCGGGGTCGCAGGCGCCTGGCCCGGCGCCGGCTCGCGTGCACCAGACAGGTTCAGGCGCGGCGCGCTCGGCATGCGCACGATCACCTTGTCGGCGCACAGCGGGCACTCGATCAGGCTGCGGCCATTCTGCTCGAGGAAGTCATCGTCGCTCGCGAACCAGCCTTCGAAACGGTGGCCGCTCTGGCAGCGCAGGTCGATGACTTTCATGGCAACGACATCTTAGGCCGGCGGGCTTGGAGGTGCCGGCCGCCAGACCATGGGCCACGCGCCCGAGCGCGACTTTTGCAGCCAAAGCAGGCCGATCAGGGTCTTAGCGTCGGTGACCTCGCCGCGGGCGCAGAAGGCGTCGATCTCGGCCTCGCTGTGCACCACGGTTTCCAGAAACTCCTCGGCATCCAGGCGCGCCGCACCGCGCTCAAGCCCGCGCGCGAACCAGATCTCGATGATTTCGTCCGAGTAGGCAATCGCGTTGTGCAAGGCACCGGCGCGCGCCCATTCGCGCGCGCGATAGCCGGTCTCCTCGGCCAGCTCACGCACGGCGGTGGTGAACGGCGCTTCGCCCGGGTCGATCTTGCCGGCGGGAAACTCGAGCATCACGCGCTGCATCGGATAGCGGTACTGGCGCTCCATGACCAGCCGGCCGTCGTCGAGGATCGGCACCACCATCACCGCACCCGGGTGCACGATGTACTCGCGCGTGGCCTGCGCACCGCCGGGCAGTGCCACGGTGGCCCGCCGCACGTCGAGAAAGTGCCCCTGCCAGACCCGCTCCTGCGAGAGCGTGGTCTCGCGCAGATGCGCGTCGCCCTTCGCGCCGTCAGCCACGCTGCCGCCTCAGGTAGCGCCAGACGAAACCGGGAAAGGCGAACGTGACGAACATCGCCAGCGCCGCGGCGTAGAACTCCCAGCCCTGCTCGTGGCGCTGGCCGATGCGGGCCTCGAGCACGAAGCCCAGGCCGAGCGAGGCAGCGAACAGCAGCGCCAGTTCCAGCAGCCGCCAGCCGAAGCCCTTGTGCGGCGCGCGCCTCGGGCCGACGACGAACAGCCGCTCGTTGACGAAGGGCAGGTTGGCGGCGACCAGCGCGACGATCAGAACCAGCCAGACTTCGATCGCGAAATTCACGACGCGAGTGCGCGAAGAATGGCCATGCTGCACAGGGCCATTAGCCCGCCGGGCAGGATGCCCAGGATCAGCACCGCGCTGCCGTTGATGGCCAGCAGCGTGTGCGCGCCGCCGCCCTCCTCGGACGGTGCCGCGGCCTCGGCCGTCGGCTCGTCGAAATACATGACCTTGACGATGCGCAGGTAGTAGAAGGCGCCGATCAGCGAGATCAGCACCGCAAAGATCGCCAGCCACAGGTGGTGCGGCAGGTTGGTGGTGATCAGCGCCTGCAGCACCGAGAGCTTGGCGTAGAAGCCGGCCGTCGGCGGGATGCCGGCCAGGGAGAACATGAAGACCGCCATCACGCCGGCCATCCACGGGCTACGCTGGTTCAGGCCCGACAGGTCGGAGATTTCCTCGCACTCGAAGCCGCGTCGCGCCAGCAGCATGATCAGCCCGAACGAGCCGAGCGTGGTGAGCACGTAGATCACCATGTAGAACAGCGCCGACGAGTACGCATTGCCGGCCGACAGTGTGTTGCCGCTGACCACGCCGGCGGTCAGCGCGAGCAGCATGAAGCCGATCTGCGCGATCGCCGAGTAGGCGAGCATGCGCTTCAGGTTGGTCTGTGCGATCGCAGCCAGGTTGCCGATCAGCAGCGACATCACCGCCAGCACGGCCAGCATCTGCTGCCAGTCGGTGGCCAGGCCGAGCATGCCCTCGACCAGCAGGCGCAGGGTCATGCCGAAGGCGGCCAGCTTGGGCGCGCCGGCGATCAGCAGCGTGATCGCGGTCGGCGCACCGTGGTACACGTCCGGCACCCACATGTGGAAGGGCGCGGCACCGAACTTGAAGGCCAGGCCGGCGACCACGAAGACGAGGCCGAAGATCAGCACGCTCTGGTTGACCTGGCCCTTGCCAATGACCTCGAACACTCGCGGGATGTCCAGGCTGCCGGTGGCGCCGTACATCATCGACAGGCCGTAGAGCAGGAAGCCCGAGGCCAGCGCGCCGAGCACGAAGTACTTCATCGCCGCCTCGGTGGCGTTGGCGTTGTCGCGGCGCAGCGCGGTCAGCGCGTACAGCGACAGGCTCATCAGCTCGAGGCCGAGATAGACGACCAGGAAGTTGTTGGCCGCCACCATCACGCACACACCGAGCAGCACGAACAGCGAGAGCGTGTAGAACTCGCCCTTCTGCATCTCGCGCGGGCCGATGTAGGGGCGCGCATAGGCGATCGTGGTCATCACTGCGAGCGTGGCGAACAGCGCGAGCAGGTGGCCGAGCGAGTCGGACACGAACATCGACTGCATCGCGAACACCGATTCGGCAGCGTCGAGCGCGCGCAGGTGCAGCAGGGCGACGACGGCCAGCGAGGCCTGTGTCAGCCAGAAGGTGACGCGGCGCTCGGCGTCGGTGACGAAGAGGTCGACGATGGCGATCACGCAGGCCATCGTCAGCAGCACGATCTCGGGCGCGACGACGGACCAGTTCATAGCGGCGTTCATAGCTTGCTCTTGCCCACGTGCTGGATCAGCTGCGTGACGCTGGTGTGCATCACGTCGGTGAAGGGCTTCGGGTACACCCCCATCCAGAGCACCGCCACCGCCAGCAGCGACAGCATCGTGAACTCGCGCCGGTTGATGTCGGTGAGTGCCTTGACGTCGTCGTTGGCCACGTCACCGAAGTACACGCGCTTGACCATCCACAAGGTGTAGGCCGCGCCGAACACCAGCGTGGTGGCGGCCAGCAGGCCGAGCCAGAAGTTGAACTTGACGGTGCCCAGGATCACCATCCACTCACCGACGAAGCCGCTGGTGCCCGGCAGGCCACAGTTGGCCATCGCGAAGAAGACGGCGAGCGCGGTGAACTTGGGCATCGTGTTGACGACGCCGCCGTAGGACGCGATCTCACGGCTGTGCACACGGTCGTAGAGCACGCCGATGCACAGGAACATCGCCCCGGAGATGAAGCCGTGGCTGATCATCTGCACGATGCCGCCCGAGATGCCGAGCTCGCTGAAGATGAAGAAGCCCAGGGTCACGAAGCCCATGTGCGCGATCGACGAGTAGGCGACCAGCTTCTTCATGTCGACCTGCACCAGGGCCACCAGGCCGATGTACAGCACTGCGATCAGCGACAGCGCGATGATCAGCCAGTCCCAGTGGCGCGAGGCGTCGGGTGCGATCGGCAGCGAGAAGCGCAGGAAGCCGTAGGCCCCAAGCTTGAGCATGATGGCCGCCAGCACCACCGAACCGCCGGTGGGGGCTTCGACGTGCGCGTCGGGCAGCCAGGTGTGCACCGGCCACATCGGCACCTTGACCGAGAAGGCGGCGAAGAAGGCGAAGAACAGCAGGCTCTGCGCGGTCAGCGGCAACGGCAGCTTGTGCCAGTCGAGGATCGAGAAGCTGCCGCCCGACTTGTAGTACAGGTAGATCAGCGCCACCAGCATCAGCAGCGAGCCGAGCAGTGTGTAGAGGAAGAACTTGAAGGCCGCGTAAACGCGGCGCGGGCCGCCCCAGACGCCGATGATGATGTACATCGGGATCAGGGTGGCTTCGAAGAAGACATAGAACAGCAGGCCGTCGACCGCGCAGAACACACCCACCATCAGGCCCGACAGGATCAGGAACGCGCCCATGTACTGGTGCACGCGCTCGGTGATCACCTCCCAGGCCGAGATCACGACGACGATCGTGATGAAGGCGGTGAGCAGCACGAACCAGACCGAGATGCCGTCGACGCCGAGGTGGTAGTTGACCTTGAAGCGCTCGATCCAGGGCAGCTTCTCCTCGAACTGCATCGCCGCGCTGGCGACATCGAAGCCGGTCACCAGCGGGACCGTGACGAGGAAGCTGGCGATGGCCGCCGCCAGTGCGAGCCAGCGCACGGCCTGGGCGTTCTCGTCGCGGCCGATCGCGAGCAGCACGGTGCCCGCCAGGATCGGCAGCCAGATCGATACGCTCAGCAGTCCCATCGGGTTCCTCTTGTTCTTGTCGTGCGGCGGCTCAGAAGCCGAACAGGCGGCTGACTTGCGGCCAGAGCTGCCAGGTCATCAGCGCGAAGACGCCCAGCAGCATCACCAGCGCGTAGAAGTACAGGTAGCCGGTCTGGAGCAGGCGCGTCAGCTGGGCGATGGCGCCCACCGCACGCGCCGAGCCGTTGATCGCGATGCCGTCGATCAGCGCCACGTCGCCGCCCTTCCACAGGCCGGTGCCGAGCAGGCGCGCGCCGGCGGCGAGCACATGCTCGTTGAACCAATCCATGTAGTACTTGTTGTCGAGCAGGCGATAGACCCACTCGAAACGCAACTTGATCGCGGCCGGGATCGAGGGCTGCTTGAGGTAGAACCACCACGCGGTCACGACCCCGCCGAGTGCGAGCCAGAACGGCAGCGTGACCAGGCCGTGCGTGGCCATCGCAAGCGCACCATGGAACTGCTTGCCGAGTTCGGCCATCGCCGGATGCCGGGCGGCGTCCACGAAGATCGAGTCCTTGAAGAACTCGCCGTGCAGCATCGGGCCGATGGTCCAGTAGCCGATGAACACCGAGGGCAGCGCCAGCAGGATCAGCGGCGCGGTGACGACCCAGGGCGACTCGTGCGGATCGTGGTGTTCCGCGTGCTCGTCGTGGTGGTCGTGTTCGCCCGGGAAGGGTTTGTGGTGGAAACGCTCCTCGCCGTGGAAGACGAGGAAGTACATGCGGAACGAGTAGAAGGCAGTGACGAACACGCCGGCCACGACCGCGAGGTAGGCGAAGCCTGAGCCGTAGAGCGGGCTGGCCTGCACCGCGAGAATGATGCTGTCCTTGCTGTAGAAGCCGGCGAATAGCGGCGTGCCGATCAGGGCCAGCGAACCCACCAGCGAGGTCAGCCAGGTGATCGGCATGTATTTGCGCAGGCCGCCCATGTTGCGGATGTCCTGGTCGTGGTGCATGCCGATGATCACGCTGCCGGCGGCCAGGAACAGCAGGGCCTTGAAGAAGGCGTGCGTCATCAGGTGGAACACGCCCACCGAGTAGGCCGACACGCCGAGCGCCACCGTCATGTAGCCGAGCTGGGACAGCGTGGAATACGCGACCACGCGCTTGATGTCGTTCTGGATGATGCCGAGGAAGCCCATGAACAGGGCCGTGATCGCACCGATGATCAGCACGAACGAGAGCGCGGTGTCCGACAGCTCGAACAGCGGGCTCATGCGCGCGACCATGAAGATGCCGGCCGTGACCATGGTGGCAGCGTGGATCAGCGCCGAGATCGGGGTCGGGCCTTCCATCGAGTCGGGCAGCCAGACATGCAGCGGCACCTGCGCGCTCTTGCCCATGGCGCCGATGAACAGGCAGATGCACGCGACCGTGATCAGCATCCAGTCGCTGCCAGGAAAGTTCAGCTTGGCCAGCTCGCCACCCTTGGCGAACACCTCGGCGTAGTTCAGCGAGCCGGCGTAGGCCACCAGCAGGCCGATGCCGAGGATGAAGCCGAAATCGCCGACCCGGTTGACCAGGAAGGCCTTCATGTTGGCGAAGATCGCGGTCGGCTTCTTCCACCAGAAGCCGATCAGCAGGTAGCTCACCAGGCCCACCGCTTCCCAGCCGAAGAACAGCTGCAGGAAGTTGTTGCTCATCACCAGCATGAGCATCGAGAAGGTGAACAGGCTGATGTAGGCGAAGAAGCGCTGGTAGCCCGGATCCTCCTCCATGTAGCCGATGGTGTAGATGTGCACCATCAGGCTGACGAAGGTGACGACCACCATCATCATTGCCGTGAGGCCGTCGACCAGGAAGCCGACTTCCATCTTCAGGCCGCCGAGCACCATCCACTCGTAGACGGTGGCATTGAATCGCGCGCCGCCGTTGACCTGCCACAGCACGGCCACCGAGGCGATGAAGGACACCAGCACGCCAAGGATGGTGATGGCGTGCGCACCACGGCGCCCGACCGTCTTGCCGAAGAAGCCGGCGACCACGGCGCCGACCAGCGGCGCCAGCGCGGCGGTGAGCAGGAGGTTCTGGGAGATGGCCATAAGGTGGTCAGCCCTTGAGGGAATCCAGTTCCTGCACGTTGATCGATGAGCGGTTGCGGAACAGCACGACCAGGATCGCCAGGCCGATGGCCGACTCGGCGGCCGCCACGGTGAGGATGAAGAACACGAACACCTGGCCCGCCATGTCGCCGAGGAAGTGCGAGAAGGCGATGAAGTTCATGTTCACCGCCAGCAGCATCAGTTCGATGGCCATCAGCAGCACGATCAGGTTGCGCCGGTTCAGGAAGATGCCGATCACCGACAGCGCGAACAGGATCGCGCCCAGCGACAGGAAGTGCGACAGGGTCAGTGCGCCGGCCATCATGCACCCTCCTTCGGGGCGTCGGCGGCGGCCGACGGCGTGTCGACCTCGGGCGCCATCTTGACGATGCGCACACGGTCGGCCTTCTTCACGCGCACCTGCTGCGACGGGTCGAGGTGGCGCGAGTCCTTGCGCTCGCGCAGCGTCAGCGCGATGGCCGCGATGATCGCCACCAGCAGCAGCACCGCCGCGAGCTGCAGCGGGTACAGGTAGTCGGTGTAGATCTCGATGCCCAGCGCCTTGGTGTTCGGCACCGCCGCCACGTCGGCCGGCATCGGTTGCGCCACGCCGAGGTCGAAGCCGCCGCGCAGCACCAGGGTCATCTCGAGCGCGATCAGCGCGCCGACGATGCCAGCCAGCGGAAAGTGCTTCCAGAAGTTCTGGCGGAAGCTGTCGGTGTTGATGTCCAGCATCATCACGACGAACAGGAACAGGACCATCACCGCGCCGACGTAGACCAGCACCAGCGCGATGGCGAGGAACTCGGCCTTGAGCAGCATCCACACGCAGGCGGCGCTGAAGAAGGCCAGCACCAGGTAGAGCGCCGCATGCACCGTCGAGCGCGCGGTGATGACGCCGAAGCTCGCGCCGAGCAGCACGGCGGAGAAGACGTAGAACAGGGCCGTCGTGGAGTTCATCGGTAGGGAGCGTCTGCGGCGCGTGCGGCGGCGATGTCCTTCTCGTAGCGGTCGCCCACCGCGAGCAGCATGTCCTTGGTGAAGTACAGGTCGCCGCGTTTCTCGCCGTGGTACTCGAGAATGTGGGTCTCGACGATGCTGTCCACCGGGCAGCTCTCCTCGCAGAAGCCGCAGAAGATGCACTTGGTCAGGTCAATGTCGTAGCGCGTCGTGCGGCGCGTGCCGTCGGCGCGCACGTCGGACTCGATCGAGATCGCCATCGCCGGGCACACCGCCTCGCACAGCTTGCAGGCGATGCAGCGCTCCTCGCCGTTCTCGTAGCGGCGCAGCGCGTGCAGGCCGCGGAAGCGCGGCGACAGCGGCGTCTTCTCTTCCGGGAACTGGATCGTGATCTTGCGGGCGAAGAAGTACTTGCCGGTCACGGCCATGCCCTTGATCAGCTCGGTCAGCAGGAAGCTGCTGGCGAAATCCTTGATCGTGGCGAGTGCGGACATCCCTCGGCCCCTCACTTCCAGATGTTCCAGGGCGACTGGATCCAGGCGCCCACGACCACCAGCCACACCAGCGTGACCGGGATGAAGATCTTCCAGCCCAGGCGCATGATCTGGTCGTAGCGGAAGCGCGGGAAGGTGGCGCGCACCCAGAGGAACATCGTCACGACGACGAAGACCTTGGCCGCGAGCCAGATCCAGCCCGGGATCCAGTTGAACAGCGCCGAGTCGATCGGGCTCAGCCAGCCACCCAGGAACATGACCACGCACAGCGTGGACACCAGGATCATGTTCGCGTACTCGGCCAGGAAGAACATCGCGAACGACATGCCCGAGTACTCGACCATGTGGCCGGCGACGATCTCGCTCTCGCCCTCGACCACGTCGAAGGGGTGGCGGTTGGTCTCGGCCAGGCCGGCGATGAAGTAGACGAGGAAGATCGGCAGCAGCGGCAGCCAGTTCCAGGACAGGAAGTTCAGGCCCATGGCGGCGAACTGGCCCTTGCCCTGCGACAGCACGATGTCGGTCATGTTCATGCTGGCCGAGACCATCAGCACGACCACGAGCGCGAAGCCCATCGCGATCTCGTAGCTCACCATCTGCGCCGAGGCGCGCAGCGCGCCGAGGAAGGCGTACTTCGAGTTGCTGGCCCAGCCGGCGATGATGACGCCGTAGACCTCGAGCGAGGTGATCGCCATCAGGAACAGCAGGCCGGCGTTGACGTTGGCCAGTGCCACGTCGGGGCCGAAGGGCACCACGGCCCAGGCCGCCAGCGCCGGCATGATGGTCATGACCGGGCCGAGGAAGAACAGGCTCTTGTTGGCGGCGGTGGGTCGGATGATCTCCTTGAAGATCAGCTTGACCGCGTCGGCGATCGGCTGCAGCAGCCCGAGCGGGCCGACCCGATTCGGGCCGAGGCGGATCTGCGTGAAGCCAATGCCCTTGCGCTCCCACAGCGTCAGGTACGCGACGCAGATCATCAGCGGCAGCACCAGTGCGACGATCTTGATCAGGCTCCAGACCACGAGCCAGAGCGTGGGCCCGAGGAGCTGCGCACCGACGCTGTTGATCTGCTCGATCATGCGCCGGCCCTTTCCACGCTGAGCGCGCCGAACATCGCGGCACCCAGCGGCGCCGCCAGGCGCACCGCGTTGGGTGCCAGCGTGGCGTCCTCGCGCGCCGACAGCGTGACGCTGGTCGTGCCCTGCTTCACGGTGACCTTGGCGCCGAGCTGCTGCCACAGCGCGCTCGGCAGCCCGACCACCGGCGCGGCCGCATCGGCCGTGGCCTGCAGCGACGGCGCGCGGCGCACGATCGGGTCGGTGGCGTAGATCGGCAGGTCGGCGATGCGCTCGAGACCGGCGTTGGCGGCGGCCGGCACGGCGATCGCGGCGCTGGCGCTGTTGTCCAGGCGCGCAGCGATGTCATTGCCCAGCGCCTCGGCCCGCACTTCCTCGACCGTTTCCTGCTCGAAGCCTTGCAGGCCGAGCAGGTTGCCGAGCACGCGCAGCACCTTCCAGGCCGGCCGCGTGTCGCCCAGCGGCTTGACCACACCGTGGAAGCTCTGCAGCCGGCCCTCGGCATTGACCAGCGCGCCGCCGGTCTCGGTGAACGGTGCGACGGGCAGCAGCACGTCGGCGATGTCGGTGTTGGCGTCCTTGAACGGCGTCATCGACACCACGAGGCCGGCGCCCTTCAGCGCGGCGCGCGCCGCAGCGGCATCGGCCGCGTCGAAGGCAGGCTCGACGCCGAGCAGGAACAGCGCCTTCATCGGCTGCGACAGCATCTGGCCGGCGTTCAGGCCGCCCGCGCGCGGCAGCGCACCGACGAGCTGGGCGCCGACGCTGTTGCCCGACTCGCTGAGATAGCCGACCGTGGCCCCGGTGTGTGCAGCGATCCATTGCGCCAGCGCGAGCAGCTGCGCGGCCTGCGGATGCTGCGCGGCGGCATTGCCGAGCAGCACGGCCTTGCGCTCGCCGGACAGCAGCGAATTCGCGACCGCCTTCGCGGCGGCACTGGCATCGGCGGGCGCGGGTGCCGCCACGCCCTTGACCGCGGCGACGGCCGCGGCCACCTGGGCCAGCGCATCGGCCCAGCCGCTCGGCGCGGCGCTCAGCTTGTGCGCCACCGTCATCGCCCAATCGTCGTGCACTGCGTTCAGGCTCGAGATCTCGGCGCCATGGCGCTGGGCCTGGCGCAGGCGCTGCGCGAACAGCGGATGGTCCTTGCGCAGGAACGAGCCGATCACGAAGGCACGCTGCAGGCTCGACAGCGAGGCAATCGAGGTACCGAGCCAGCGCGCGCGGCCCGCCGGTGCCGCATTGCCGAAGTCGGCATGGCGCGTGCGCACATCGATGTTCTCGCTGCCCAGGCCCCGCACCAGCTTGGCCAGCAGGTGCAGCTCCTCGACCGTCGCGTGCTGTGCGCCGAGCGCACCGAGGCCCTGGGTGCCGAACTCCGCGATCACGCGCTTGACGCCGTCGGCCACGTAGCCGAGCGCGGTGTTCCAGTCCACCGCCTGCCACTGGCCGCCCTGCTTGATCATCGGCTGGGTCAGGCGCCGGTCGCTGTTCAAGGCCTCGTACGAGAAGCGGTCGCGGTCGGCGATCCAGCACTCGTTGACCTCGTCGTTCTCGAGCGGCACCACGCGCATCACCTGGCCGCCCTTGACCTGCACGATCAGGTTGGCGCCGGTGCTGTCGTGCGGGCTCACGCTCTTGCGGCGCGACAGCTCCCAGGTGCGGGCGCTGTAGCGGAAGGGCTTGCTGGTGAGCGCGCCGACCGGGCAGATGTCGATCATGTTGCCCGACAGCTCGCTGTCGATCGTGCCGCCGTGCACCGTGGTGATCTCGCTGTGCTCGCCGCGGTGGATCATGCCCAGCTCCATCACGCCGGCCACCTCCTGGCCGAAGCGCACGCAGCGGGTGCAGTGGATGCAGCGGCTCATCTCCTCCATCGAGACCAGCGGGCCGACGTCCTTGCGCAGCACGACGCGCTTTTCTTCCTGATACCGCGAGGCGCTGCCACCGTAGCCCACCGCCAGGTCCTGGAGCTGGCACTCACCACCCTGGTCGCAGATCGGGCAGTCCAGCGGGTGGTTGATGAGCAGGAACTCCATCACCGACTGCTGTGCCTTGAGCGCCTTGTCGCTCTTGGTGTGCACGATCATGCCGTTGGTGACGGGCGTGGCACAGGCCGGCATCGGCTTGGGCGCCTTCTCGATGTCCACCAGGCACATGCGGCAGTTGGCCGCGATCGTGAGCTTCTTGTGATAGCAGAAGTGCGGGATGTAGACGCCCGCGGCGTCGGCGGCGTGCATCACCATGCTGCCGTCGGGCACGGTGACTGGTTTGCCGTCGAGGGTGATGTCGGCCATGGTCAGACGTACTGCGCCACGGCGCAGGTCTTGTGTTCGATGTGGTGCACGAACTCGGCGCGGAAGTGCTTCAGCATGCCCTGCACCGGCATCGCCGCCGCGTCGCCGAGCGCGCAGATCGTGCGGCCCTTGATGTTGTCGGCCACCGAGTCGAGCAGCGCCAGATCCTCGGCCTTGCCGTGGCCATGCTCGACGCGCTGCACCATGCGCCACAGCCAGCCGGTGCCTTCGCGGCACGGCGTGCACTGGCCGCAACTCTCGTGCTGGTAGAAGTAGGACAGGCGCAGCAGGCTCTTGACCATGCAGCGCCGCTCGTCCATCACGATCACCGCGCCCGAGCCGAGCATCGAGCCGGCCTTGGCGATGGCGTCGTAGTCCATCGTGATGTCCATCATCACCTTGGCCGGCAGCACCGGCGCCGACGACCCGCCGGGGATCACGGCCTTGAGCGCACGGCCACCGCTGACGCCGCCAGCCAGCTCGAGCAGCTTCGCGAACGGCGTGCCGAGCGGGATCTCGTAGTTGCCGGGACGCTCGACGTCGCCGACCACCGAGAAGATCTTGGTGCCGCCGTTGTTGGGCTTGCCGATCTCGAGGTAGGCCTGGCCGCCGCCGTTGATGACCCAGGGCACCGCGGCGAAGGTCTCGGTGTTGTTGATCGTCGTCGGCTTGCCGTACAGGCCGAAGCTGGCCGGGAACGGCGGCTTGAAGCGCGGCTGGCCCTTCTTGCCTTCGAGCGACTCGAGCAGCGCCGTCTCTTCGCCGCAGATGTAGGCGCCGAAGCCGTGGTGCGCGTGCAGCTGGAAGCTGAACGCCGAGCCGAGGATGTTGTCGCCGAGGTAGCCCGCGCGGCGCGCCTCTTCGAGCGCCTCTTCGAAACGCTCGTAGATCTCGAAGATTTCGCCGTGGATGTAGTTGTAGCCGGTCTTCACGCCCATCGCGTAGGCGGCGATCGCCATGCCTTCGATGACGGTGTGCGGGTTGAAGGCCAGCAGGTCGC
This sequence comes from Aquincola sp., assembly GCA_022841885.1. GTDB lineage: Bacteria > Pseudomonadota > Gammaproteobacteria > Burkholderiales > Burkholderiaceae_C > CADEEN01. The sequence continues at coordinate 19,460 of JALHQP010000003.1, forward strand.
GGTCCTTGCAGGTGCCGGGCTCGCCCTCGTCGGAGTTGCAGACCAGGTACTTGGCGCCCGGGAAGGCGCGCGGCATGAAGCTCCACTTCAGGCCGGTCGGAAAGCCCGCGCCGCCGCGGCCGCGCAGGGCGCTCGTCTTCAGCTCGGCGATGACCTGGTCGGGCGTCAGGCCCGCGCCGCCGTCCTTGCCGAGCACCTTGCGCAGCGCCTGGTAGCCGCCGCGCGACTCGTAGTCCTTCAAGCGCCAGTTGCTGCCGTCGAGGCCGGCGTAGATCTGCGCGCCGATATGGCGGCCATGGAAGCAGGTCTCGCGGCCGCTGGCCTTGAAGCGGGAGAGGTCGGGCGTCGTCTTCACTTGGCGTGCGCCTTCAGGGTGTCGACCAGTTCATCGAGCCGCTTCTCGTCCATGAAGCTGAGCATCTCGCGGTCGTTGACCAGCATCACCGGCGCGTCGGCGCAGGCACCGAGGCACTCGCTCGGCTGCACCGTGAACACGCCATCCTCGGTCGTGCCGTAGGGCTCGACGCCGAGCTTGTGGCACAGGTGCTTGAGCGCGCCCTCGCCGTTGCGCAGCGCGCAGGGCAGGTTGGTGCAGACGTTGAGCTTGAACTGCCCGACCGGCTGCTGGTTGTACATGTTGTAGAAGGTCGTCACCTCGTGCACCGCGATCGGCGCCATGCCCAGGTGCGCGGCGACCGCTGCCTCGGCCTCCTGCGAGACGTAGCCCTCTTCCTGCTGCACGATGGCCAGGCAGGCCATCACGGCCGACTGCTTCTGGTCGGCCGGGTACTTGGCGACCTCGCGGTCCCAGCGCGCGCGCGTGCTGTCGTTCAGTTGATAGCTCATCGGTCGACCTCGCCGAACACGATGTCCATCGTGCCGATGATCGCCACCGCGTCGGCGATCATGTGGCCACGGCTCATCTCGTCGAGCGCGGCCAGGTGCGCGAAACCGGGCGCGCGGATCTTCAGGCGATAGGGCTTGTTGGCACCGTCGCTCACCAGGTAGATGCCGAACTCGCCCTTCGGATGCTCGACCGCGGCGTAGGCCTCGCCCTCGGGCACGTGGAAGCCCTCGGTGAAGAGCTTGAAGTGGTGGATCAGCTCTTCCATGTTGGACTTCATGTCCACGCGCGACGGCGGCGCCACCTTGTGGTTGTCCGTGATCACCGGCAGGCCGGGGTGCGCGCGCAGCCAGTCGACGCACTGGCGGATGATGCGGTTGGCTTGGCGCATCTCCTCGATGCGCACCAGGTAGCGGTCGTAGGTGTCGCCGTTGACGCCGATCGGCACGTCGAAGTCCATCCGGTCGTAGACGTCGTAGGGCTGCTTCTTGCGCAGGTCCCAGGCGATGCCCGAGCCGCGCAGCATCGGGCCGGTGAAGCCGAGGTTGAGCGCACGCTCGGGGGTCACGACGCCGATGCCCACCGTGCGCTGCTTCCAGATGCGGTTGTCGGTCAGCAGGGTCTCGTACTCGTCGACATAGGCCGGGAAGCGCTGGCAGAAGTCGTCGATGAAGTCGAGCAGCGAGCCCTGGCGGTTCTGATTGAGCGCCTTGATGGCCTTGTCGTTGCGGATGCGGCTGGCGCGGTATTGCGGCATGGTGTCCGGCAGGTCGCGGTACACGCCGCCGGGGCGGAAGTAGGCCGCGTGCATGCGCGCACCAGACACCGCCTCGTACATGTCGAAGATGTCCTCGCGCTCGCGGAAGCAGTAGATGAAGATGTTCATCGCACCGCAATCCAGGCCATGCGCGCCCAGCCAGAGCAGATGGTTGAGCACGCGCGTGAGTTCCGCAAACAGCACGCGGATGTACTGCGCGCGCTCCGGCACGTCGACGCCGAGCAGCTTCTCGATCGCCAGGCAGTAGGCGTGCTCGTTGGCCATCATCGACACGTAGTCGAGACGGTCCATGTACGGCAGGTTCTGGATGTAGGTCTTGCTCTCGGCCAGCTTCTCGGTGGCCCGGTGCAGCAGGCCGATGTGCGGGTCGGCGCGCTGGATCACCTCGCCGTCGAGCTCGAGCACCAGGCGCAGCACGCCGTGCGCAGCCGGGTGCTGGGGACCGAAGTTCAGCGTGTAGTTCTTGATCTCGGCCATTCGCGGACCCTCAGTGGAGGCCCCCGTAGTTCTCTTCGCGAACGATGCGCGGCACGATCTCGCGCGGCTCGATCGTCACCGGCTGGTAGATCACGCGCTTCTGCTCGGCGTCGTAGCGCATCTCGACATGCCCGCTGACGGGGAAGTCCTTGCGCATCGGGTGGCCGATGAAGCCGTAGTCGGTGAGGATGCGGCGCAGGTCCGCATGGCCCTCGAACAGGACGCCGTACAGGTCGAAGGCCTCGCGCTCGAACCAGTTGGCGCTGCTCCACACGTCGGTCACCGAGGCCACCAGCGGCAGGTCATCGTCCGGGCAAGTTACCTTCAGGCGCACGCGCCAGTTCTTGACCACGCTCAAGAGCTGCGAGACCACCACATAACGCGGGCCCTCTTGCTCGGCGTTCTTCCAGGCACTCAGGTCGAGGCCGCAGAGGTCGATCAGCTGCTCGAAGGCCAGCGTGGGGTCGTCGCGCAGCTGCAGCGCCACCGCGGCGTAATCGGCCGCCTTGACGGAAAGGGAGATCTCGCCGCGGTCGCGCACGAGCTTCTGGATCTTCGGACCGAGCGCTGCCTCCAGCGCCGCCTGCAAGGCGTCAAGCTTGGCGCTCATCGTGCGATCGTGTTTTCTCTGCGGATCTTGCTCTGCAGCTGCAGCACGCCGTACAACAGCGCCTCGGCGGTGGGGGGGCAGCCGGGCACGTAGACGTCCACCGGCACGATGCGGTCGCAGCCGCGCACGACCGAGTAGCTGTAGTGGTAGTAGCCGCCGCCGTTGGCGCACGACCCCATGCTGATGACCCAGCGCGGCTCGGCCATCTGGTCGTAGACCTTGCGCAGCGCCGGCGCCATCTTGTTGCACAAGGTGCCGGCCACGATCATCAGGTCGCTCTGACGCGGACTGGGACGGAACAGCATGCCGAAGCGGTCGATGTCGTAGCGCGCCGCGCCGGCGTGCATCATCTCGACCGCACAGCAGGCCAGGCCGAAGGTCATCGGCCACAGCGAGCCGGTCTTCGACCAGTTCATCACCGCGTCGACCGAGGTGGTGACGACGCCTTCCTTGAGGATGCCTTCGATGCCCATCGTGTTGCCGCCTTACTCCCAGTCGAGGGCGCCCTTCTTCCACTCGTAGACGAATCCGACCACCAGGATGCCGAGGAAGACCATCATGGCCCAGAAGCCGGTCGCACCGATCTCGTGCAGCGCAACGGCCCAGGGGAAGAGAAAGGCGATCTCGAGGTCGAACAGGATGAACAGGATCGCGACGAGGTAGTAGCGCACGTCGAACTTCATGCGCGCGTCCTCGAAGGCCTCGAAGCCGCACTCGTAGGGGCTGTTCTTCTCGGCGTCGGGGCGGTTGGGCCCGATCAGGAAGCCGATCAGCTGCGGCGCGACGCCGACGGCCACGCCGACCAAGATGAACAGGATGACGGGCAGGTACTGTTGCAGGTCCATGTCGTCGTCGTGTTCGCGGCGCGTGCTTCGAAACGGATCCCGGAGGATCCCGGCTGGGAGGTGTCTGGTGCCGACGGCGAGACTCGAACTCGCACAGCTTTCGCCACTACCCCCTCAAGATAGCGTGTCTACCAATTTCACCACGTCGGCGGCCTGCTTTCGCAGTGTTCGGATGGCGTGAGGATGGCGCTCCGAACAGCGAAAGATTCTAAGCCCAATCGTCAGGGTTTCTGAGGTGCGGCAGAGGCCGCGGCCGATGCCGGCAATGCAGGCGCGACCGTCGGCGCGACAGGGATCTGCGCCACCGGCGCCGGCGCACTCGCCCCAGGGGCGGTCGGGGCGCTGGCGGCCGCGGCACGCTCGAACACGCTCGTGCCCTCGGGCCGTTGGCCCAGGCCGGCGGTCCCGAAGTAGGCCAGCACCAGGGTACAGGCGAAGAAGATGCTCGCGCACACCGCGGTGGAGCGCGACAGGAAGTTGGCGCTGCCGGTGGCACCGAACAGGCTGCCCGAGGCGCCGCTGCCGAACGAGGCCCCCATGTCGGCGCCCTTGCCGTGCTGCACGAGCACGAGGCCGATCATGGCGATGGCGCTGATGATTTGCGCGCCCAGCACGAGGTTCATCCAGATCTGCATTGTTGGCTTTGCTTGTCGAAAGGGTGTTCTTCAGGTGGTGGCGCGGCAGATGGCGACGAAGTCGGCCGCTTTCAACGACGCGCCGCCGACCAGGCCGCCGTCGATGTCCGCTTGTGCGAACAACTGCGCCGCGTTGTCGGGCTTGACGCTGCCGCCGTACAGGATCGTCATCGCGTCGGCGCGCGGCGTGGCCGCGTGCAGCTGCGCGCGCAGCAGGTGGTGCACCGCCTGCGCCTGCTCGGGCGTGGCCGTGCGGCCGGTGCCAATGGCCCACACCGGCTCGTAGGCCACCACCATCTCGCCAGCGCAATGTGCCAGCGTGTGGATCACGGCCGAGAGCTGGCGCTTGACGACGGCCTCGGTGTCGCCGGCCTCGCGCTGCGCCAGCGTCTCGCCGACGCAGACGATCGGCGTCACGCCGCGCGCCAACGCCGCCTTGGCCTTGTCGGCGACGAGTTGGTCGCTCTCCGCGTGGTACTGGCGGCGCTCGCTGTGACCGACGATCGCGTAGCGGCAACCGAACTCTTGCAGCATGGCGGCCGACACCTCGCCGGTGTAGGCGCCCTGCTCGTGCGCCGAGCAGTCCTGCGCACCCCAGCGAATATCGGTGGCGGCCAGCGCCACCGCCGTCTCGGACAGATAGGGAAAGGGCACGCACACGGCCACGTCGGCCAGGTAGGGCCGGCCGCCGACGATGCCGGCCAGCAGCTCGGCATTGGCCGAGTGGCTGCCGTACATCTTCCAGTTGCCGACGATCAGCTTCCTGCGCATCGAATCGCTCACCAGGTCAGGACAATCTTGCCGACATGGGTGCTCGACTCCATCAGCGCGTGCGCCTGGGCGGCCTGCGCGGCGGGGAACACCTTGTGAATCACCGGCTTGAAACGACCGGCCTCGATCAGCGGCCACACGGTGTCGCGCAGCGCCTTGGCCAGCAGGCCCTTGTACGCCACGCTGCGCGCGCGCAGCGTCGAGCCGGTGATGGCAAGGCGCTTGCGCAGCACCGCACCGGTGTCGAGTTCGCTCCTGGTGCCGCCCTGCACGGCGATGATCGCCAGGCGGCCGTCGTCGGCCAGGCACTTCACTTCGCGTGCGACGTACTCGCCCGCGACCATGTCGAGGATCACATCGACGCCGCGCTTGCCGGTCAGTCGCTCGACCTCGGCGACAAAGTCCTGCGTCTTGTAGTTGATCGCATGGTCGGCGCCGAGCGCGACGCAGGCCGCGCACTTGTCGTCGCTGCCCGCCGTGACGATCACCTTGGCGCCGAGCGCCTTGGCGAGCTGAATCGCCGTCACGCCGATGCCGCTCGAGCCGCCCTGCACCAGCAACCACTCGCCGGCCTTGAGCTTCGCGATCTCGAACACGTTCTGCCAGACGGTGAACACCGTTTCGGGCAGGCTCGCGGCCTCGATGTCGGTCAGGCCCTCGGGCACTGGCAGCGTCTGCACGATCGGCGCGACGCAGAGTTCGGCGTAACCGCCACCGGCCACCAGCGCGCAGACGCGGTCGCCCCGCTTCAGGCCTGCCGCGGCCAACTCTGCCGCATCCCCGCCCGCGACCGTGCCGGCGACCTCGAGCCCCGGCAGGTCCGACGCGCCCGGCGGCGGCGCGTAGAAGCCCTTGCGCTGGATCACGTCGGGCCGGTTGACGCCCGCCGCGGCCACGCGCACCAGCACCTCGCCCGGTGCGGGCACCGGGTCGGGGCGGATGGTCTCGCGCAGCACCTCGGGGGCGCCGAACTGGCCGATCTCGATCGCGCGCATCTCGTGCGGGTCAGGACTGCGGTTCGTCGTGCGGCACGGGTTGCGGCACGCCCTCGCCCTCGGCGCGGGGTTGCTCGCGCTCACCGCCCTGGTCTGCACGCGGCGGACGGTCGCCGCGGTCACGGCGCGGACCCCGGTCGCGGTCGCCGCGGCCACCGCGATCGCGGTCGCCGTAGTCACGGCGCGGACGCTCTTCCTCGACATAACCTTCCGGCTTGTCGAGCAGCGCCTTCAGCGACAGCTTGATGCGGCCCTTCTCGTCGGTCTCGAGCACCTTGACCTTGACGATCTGGCCTTCCTTCAGGAAGTCCTCGACCTTTTCGACGCGCTGGTGCGCGATCTGGCTGATGTGCAGCAGGCCGTCCTTGCCCGGCAGGATCTGCACCAGGGCGCCGAAGTCCAGGATCTTGGTGATCGGGCCTTCGTAGACCTCGCCCGGGATCGCCTCGGCGGTGATGTCCTCGATGCGCTTGCGCGCAAAGGCCGCCTTGTCGGAGTCGGTCGAGGCGATCGTGATCGTGCCGTCCTCGCCGATGTCGATCGTGCAGCCGGTCTCTTCGGTCAGCGCGCGGATGACCGAGCCCCCCTTGCCGATCACGTCGCGGATCTTCTCCGGGTTGATCTTCATCGTGTACAGGCGCGGCGCGAACTCGCTGACCTCGGTCTTGGCGCTGCCCACGGCCTCCTGCATCTTGCCCAGGATGTGCATGCGCGCTTCCTTGGCCTGGTCCAGGGCGACCTTCATGATCTCCTTCGTGATGCCCTGGATCTTGATGTCCATCTGCAGGGCCGTCACGCCGCCGGTGGTGCCGGCCACCTTGAAGTCCATGTCGCCGAGGTGGTCCTCGTCACCCAGGATGTCGGTCAGCACGGCGAAGCGGTTGCCGTCCTTGATCAGGCCCATCGCGATGCCGGCCACATGGGCCTTCATCGGCACGCCGGCGTCCATCAGCGCGAGGCAGCCGCCGCACACCGAGGCCATCGACGACGAACCGTTACTCTCGGTGATCTCGGAGACCACGCGGATCGAGTACGGGAACTCTTCCTTGCTCGGCAGCATCGCGACCAGCGCGCGCTTGGCCAGGCGGCCGTGGCCGATCTCGCGCCGCTTGGGCGAACCCACGCGGCCGGTCTCGCCGGTGGCGAAGGGCGGCATGTTGTAGTGGAGCATGAAGCGCTCCTCGAACTCGCCGGCCAGCGCGTCGATGCGCTGGGCGTCGCGGTCGGTGCCCAGCGTGGCCACCACCACCGCCTGCGTCTCGCCGCGCGTGAACAGCGCCGAGCCGTGGGTGCGCGGCAGGATGCCGGTGCGGATCTCGATCGGGCGCACGGTGCGGGTGTCACGGCCGTCGATGCGCGGCTCGCCGGCCAGGATCTGGCCACGCACGATCTTGGCTTCCATGTCGAACAGCAGGCCCTCGACCTTGACGCTGTCGAACTCGGCGCCTCCGGCCTTCAGCGCGGCCATCGTCTCGGCATAGGCGGCGCGGCACGCTTGCGTGCGCGCCTGCTTGCTGCGGATCTGGTAGGCGGCTTGCAGCTTGGCTTCGGCCAGCGCGGTCACCTTGGCGATGAAGGCCTCGTCCTTGGCGGGCGCGGCCCATTGCCACTCGGGCTTGCCGGCGTCGCGCACCAACTCGTTGATCGCGGCGATGGCGATGTTGCCCTGGTCGTGGCCGAACACCACGCCGCCGAGCATGATCTCCTCGGACAGCTGCTGGGCCTCGGACTCGACCATCAGCACGGCCGCTTCGGTGCCCGCGACCACCAGGTCGAGCTGGCTGTCGAGCAGCTGGGTCTTGCCCGGGTTGAGCACGTACTCGCCGTTGATGTAGCCCACGCGCGCAGCGCCGATCGGGCCGTTGAACGGGATGCCGGAGATCGACAGCGCAGCGCTGGTGCCGATGAGTGCGGCGATGTCGGCCTGCACTTCCGGGTTCAGGCTCAGCACGTGGATCACGACCTGGACTTCGTTGAAGAAGCCGTCCGGGAACAGCGGGCGGATCGGGCGGTCGATCAGGCGGCTGGTCAGGGTTTCGAGTTCGCTCGGGCGGCCTTCGCGCTTGAAGAAGCTGCCGGGGATCTTGCCCGCGGCGTAGGTCTTCTCGATGTAGTCGACGGTCAGCGGGAAGAAATCCTGCCCCGACTTGGCCTCGGTGCGCGCGACCACGGTGGCCAGCACGACGGTGCCTTCGATGTCGACCAGCACGGCACCGGTGGACTGGCGGGCGATCTCGCCCGTTTCCATCGTGACGGTGTGTTGGCCCCACTGGAAGGTCTTGGTGACCTTGTTGAACATGCTCATGGTGTCTCCTTACGGATGGGGGAAGGAGCAACTGCGAGCCGTCGGCGGGATGCCATTCCAGAGCGGCTCGTCGGATGAGCGGCGTTGGAATGACATGAGCAGCGCGTCGGGCAGGCGGTTCTCCGGGAACAAGGACGGGGCGCAGCGCGCCCCGTGACCCTGTTTACTTGCGCAGGCCCAGCTTCTGGATCAGCGCGGTATAGCGGTCGGCGTCCTTGTCCTTCAGGTAGGACAGCAGGCGCTTGCGCTGGTTCACCATCTTCAACAGGCCGCGCCGGCCATGGTGGTCCTTGGCGTGCGTCTTGAAGTGGGGGGTGAGTTCGTTGATGCGCGCGGTCAGCAGCGCGACCTGCACTTCGGGGCTGCCGGTGTCGGCGGCGCCACGGCCATTGGCCTTGACGATCTCGGCCTTCTGAACGGTATTGAGCGACATGGAATCGAGTTTCCTGAGTTCATGGAAACCGTCCGGGGACCCGCCTTGCACGGGCCGACGCCGCATCGGTTTCCTGGTTCCACTTGCGGTCACGGGTGAAACCGACCCGTGCCGTGCGAGGTGCACCCCTGGCGGGGAGCGGTCGCGATTATAGCCGCAGCGCCGTCCGCAGCCGCTCCAGCCCCTGGTCCAGCCGCGCCGGGTCGCGCGAGGCGAAGCACCAGCGCAGCCAGCCCTCGGCCTCGGGCCCGAAGGCCACGCCCGGTGCCAGGCCCAGGCCGTGCTCGGCCACCAGGCGCTTGGCGAAGGCCAGCGAGTCGTCGCTGACCCCGGGCAGGCGGAAGAAGGCGTACATGCCGCCGCGCGGCCGCGCCAGCGTCAGCCCGGGCAGCCGCTGCAGCCCGTCCACCAGCCGGTCGCGACAGGCGCGCAAGCGTGCCGCCAGCGCGGGCACCGAGCGCTCGGCGTCGGCCAGGGCCGCCAGGCCGGCGCGCTGCACGAACACCGGGGCGCAGGAGCTGTTGAACTCGATCAGCTTGGCCACCGCCCCGTCGTGTCCGGCGGGCAACACCATCCAGCCCAGGCGCCAGCCGGTCATCAGGAAGGACTTCGAGAAGCTGTGCACGACGATTAGCCGGTCGTCGGGTTCGGCGATGTCCAGGAAGCTCGGCGCTGCGGCGCCACCATCGAACCAGACTCGCTCGTAGACCTCGTCGGCCACGATCCAGGTGCCGGTGCGGCGGCAATGGTCGAGCAAGGCCTGCTGCTCGGCGCGCGTCAGCGTCCAGCCGGTCGGGTTGTTCGGCGCGTTGACCAGCAGCATGCGCGTCGCGGGCGTCACGGCCGCGAGCAGGCGCTCCAGGTCGAGCGTCCAGGCGCCCTCGTTCGAGCGCGGCGGCACGAGCGGTACGCGCACGACGTTCGCGCCCAGGATCGCCGGCTGCGCCGGCAGGTTGGGCCACACCGGCACCACGACCACCACCTCGTCTGCGGCACCGACCAGAAGCTGCGTGGCCAGCATCAGCGCCGACACGCCTGAGGAGGTAACGGCGACGCGATCCATCGATACCGGCCGGTGCAGGCTGCTCGTATAGCCGGCCAGCGCCTCGCGCAACTCGGCCAGGCCGAGGTTGTGCGAGTAGAAGGTCTCGCCGCGCGCCAGCGAGTCGGCCGCGGCCTGGCGCACCGGCTCGGGTGTGACCTCGTCGCTTTCGCCAAACCAGAAGGCCAGCACGTCGCTGCGTCCCAGGCCCGCGTTGGCGACCTCGCGGATGCGCGAGGCCGGTAGTTGTTCGATCGTCGGTCGCATGGGGCTCGGTGGTGGTCAGGCGGGGCGCTGCATCTTGCAGCTCGTAGCTTGCTCGATCTCGGCAGCGGTGAAACGTCGCACCGTGCGGAAGCCGAAGCCCGAGCCCTCGACGTCGTGCTTGACACCGGGTGCACCGGCACGGTCCATCACGCTGACCAGCAAGGGCTGCTGCAACTGGTGGTCCGATACGCGCATCACGGCCGTCTGCAGCCCACCGAGGTGCCGCGCGTCGAAGCTCGCACCCGACAGCGCGCGCGCCACCGCGGCCGCCTCGGCACTGCCGGCACGCTCGACCGCCGCCGCGAGCATCTCGATCATCGCCTGCATCCGCAAGTGCACGTAGTCGTCGCGCGGGTCCGGAAAGCGCTCGCGGAACGCGGCGTAAAACGCGTCCGACGCCGCGCCGCCGGCGTTCGGGTGCCACTCGGCCACCGCGTAGACCGCACCGACGCCGGCCTCGCCGATCGCCGCCGGTGCCCCAAGCGCATTGCCGTAGAAGGTGAAGAACTTGGTGCTGGCACTGACCTCGCGTGCCGCCTTGACGAGCAAGGTCAGGTCGTTGCCCCAGTTGCCGGTCAGCACCGCCTGCGCGCCGCTGGCCTGGATCTTGGCCGCATACGGCAGGAAGTCCTTGATGCGCCCCAGCGGGTGCAGTTCGTTGCCGACGATCTCGATGTCCGGGCGCTTGACAGCGAGCATCGCCCGCGCCTGGCGCAGCACGTGCTGGCCGAAGCTGTAGTCCTGTCCGATCAGGTAGACCTTCTTCAGCGCGGTGTCGGCGCGCAGCACTTCGACCAGGGCCGCCAGGCGCATGTCGGCATGGGCGTCGAAGCGAAAGTGCCAGGGGCTGCAGCGCTCGTTGGTCAGCACCGGATCGACCGCCGAGTAGTTCAGCAGCAGCACGCGGCGCTGCGGATCGCGCTCGTTGTGACGGTCGATGGCCTCGAGCAGCGCCGACGCCGTGGCCGAGCTGTTGCCCTGGGCGACGAAGCCGATGCCCTGGTCGACAGCGGCGCGCAGCATTGCGATCGCCTTCTCCGACTGGCCCTCGCTGTCGAAACGCACGATCTCGACCCGGCGCGTCGCCGTGCCGACCTTGACACCGCCGCGGCGGTTGACGCGCTCGGCCGCCCAGACCAGGTTGCGGAACACCGCCTCGCCGGCGTTGGCGAACGGGCCCGACAGGCCCTCGATCAGCGCGATGCGCAGCGGCGCCTGCGGCGTCTGCGCCAGCGCGGCCCCGCTGGCGGCCGCGGCCGCCAGCACCAGTGCCCGGCGCCGCGAAACAGGAACTTGATGCATGTCAGAAGGTGCTCTTGAAAACAAAAAAGCCGCTCCTAAGTTCAGCGGCATGAGGGCCGGTCTTCCACTGTCAACGCAGGCACGGCACTCTCAACCCATTGTAGGAGGTCGCACCATGTTCCTCGTTCCCGTCACCCGTTCCGCATCCGAGCTGGCGCGATCGTTCGACCGCCTGTTCGACGACAACTTCGACCGCTTCTTCGGCAATGCCGGCAGCGACGGCGCGCTGCGCACGCCCTCGCTGGACGTCGCCGAGACCGAGCGCGGCTACAACGTCTCGATCGACCTGCCCGGCGTGGCCAAGGAAGACGTGAAGATCACGATCGAGGGCCGCCGCGTGCACGTCAACGCGCGCAGCCAGCGCGAGGAAACGAAGAAGGAAGGCGAACGCGTGATCTATCGCGAGCGCTCGTCGTCCAGCTTCGCGCGCGCCTTCACGCTGCCCGAGGAGGTGGACCAGGAAACCTCGCAGGCCAAGCTGGAGAACGGCGTGCTGTCGCTCGCGCTGTCCAAGAAGCGCGTCGTCGCGGCCAAGCAGCTGACGATCAACTGAGCACTGGCGCTGCGGTTGCGTCGATCGCATCCAGCGCCCAGCGCGGCTTCACGTCGAACGTGAGGTCGCGCTGCGGCGTCGCGCGGCCGGCGTCGCAACGCATCGCGGCGGCCAGGGCGATCATCGCCCCGTTGTCACTGCACAGGTGCAGTTCCGGGTAGTGCACCTGCACGCGTGCCTTGTGGCACGCCGCATCGAGTTGCTCGCGCAGCAGGTGGTTGGCGCCCACCCCGCCGGCGACGACCAAGCGTGCAAGCCGGGTTTCGCGCAGGGCGCGCATCGACTTCTTCACCAGCACGTCGACGATCGCCGCCTGCGTGGCGGCGGCCAGGTCGGCGCGCCAGGCATCGCAGGTCGATGCCTCGAGCTTGCGCACCTGCGTCAGCACGGCCGTCTTGAGGCCGGCGAACGAGAAGTGAAGGTCACCGCTGCCGAGCATCGGTCGCGGCAACTCGAAAGCCGCCGCATTGCCGTGCGCCGCCAGTCGCGACAGCGCCGGCCCGCCCGGGTAGCCCAGCCCCAACAGCTTGGCGCTCTTGTCGAAGGCCTCGCCGGCGGCGTCGTCGATCGTTTCGCCGAGCAGTTCGTAGTCGCCGACGCCTGCGACCCGCATCAGCTGCGTGTGCCCGCCCGAGACCAGCAGCGCGACGAAGGGAAAGCGCGGCGGGTCGGCCGACAGGAAGGGCGAGAGCAGATGGCCTTCGAGATGGTGCACGCCGAGCGCCGGCTTGCCGAGCGCCGCCGCCAGCGCGACGCCCATCCCGGCACCCACCAGCAGCGCGCCGGCCAGGCCGGGACCGCGCGTGTAGGCCACCAGGTCGACCTCGCCGAGCGAGCGGCCCGCCTGCGCCAGCACGCCGCGCGCCAGCGGCAGCAGACGCCGGATGTGGTCTCGCGAGGCCAGTTCGGGCACCACACCGCCGTAGGCCTGGTGCATGTCGGCCTGGCTGTGCAGGGCGTGGGACAGCAGTTGTGGCGTCGCGTCGGGCCGGGTTCGCACCAACGCAACGCCGGTTTCGTCGCAGGAGGATTCGATGCCCAGCACGATCATCGGGCCAGTGTAGCCAGCGTGAACTGCGGCACGCGTTCCTACAAAACGACACACCTGCGCATCGGAACAAACCCTGGTTCGTGCACGAGACCATTGGCACGAGCCGAAGCACGGCGTTACTCTTGAGGCGAAATCAACATCTGGAGGGGACCCGGCTCGCGGGCCCGCGCGTTGGGACATGAAGGAATTCAAGCTCGCTGCTTGGCCGGAATTGCCCGCTCCGTTCCACCGGACGGTGTACCGCCGCATGCTGAGCGACATGTCCCACCGTTACATGTCTGTGTCCGCACTGGTGCTGTCCAGCGGGGCGTCCAAGATGGATGTGCGTCTGTTCCTGCAGATGCTCGACGAGAAGGACCTGCTGCTCGAACGCGAGGGCGAACCCGATTCGTTCCTCGACTCGCTGCGCCCGGTGGGCGACTGGTTCCGGCGCACCATCTTCGGCGCCGACGTGCCGAAGTCCTGATCCGCTTGAAGGCCGCTAGGCCTTCTTCTCCTTCGCGTGGTTGATCGAGTACTTCGGGATCTCGACCGTCACGTCCTTGTTCGACACGATGGCCTGGCAGGACAGGCGCGAGCTCGGCTCCAGCCCCCAGGCGCGGTCCAGCAGGTCCTCTTCGCTCTCGTCCATCTCGCCGAGCGAATCGAAGCCCTCGCGCACCACCACGTGGCAGGTGGTGCAGGCGCAACTCATCTCGCAGGCATGCTCGATGTCGACGCCGTGCTCGAGCATCGCCTCGCACAGCGACGTGCCCTGGGCCGCCTCGAAGCTTGCGCCCTCGGGGGCGTACTCGGGATGCGGGAGGATGCGGATCACCGGCATGGCTGCGCGCCCCTCACACGTCCGCGATGTTGCGACCGGCCAGCGCCGCGCGGATGCCGCGGTTCATGCGCAGCGCGGCGAAGGCCTCGGTGCCGTCGGCCAGGGCCTTGACCGCGGCGTCGATGGCATGGTGGTCGTACCCTTGCGCGATGCGTTCGGTGTCGACCACGAGACCCTCGATCGCAGCGCGCTCGGCGCCGATCAGCAGGTCGCCGTCGGCCGTCAGCGCCGCGCGCGTGGCCAGCACCATGCGCTCCGCCTCGACCCGCGCCTCGCGCAATGCGCGCGCACCGGCATCGGCCTCGGCGGCGCCGAAGCCCTCTTTGAGCATGCGCGCGATGTCTTCGTCGGCCAGGCCGTAGCTCGGCTTGACTGACACCTTGGCCTCGACGCCCGAGCCGAGCTCGCGCGCCGACACCGCCAGCAGCCCGTCGGCGTCGACCTCGAAGGTGACGCGGATGCGCGCCGCGCCGGCGACCATCGGCGGAATGTCGCGCAGCTCGAAGCGCGCCAGCGAGCGGCAGTCGGCCACCAACTCGCGCTCGCCCTGCACCACGTGCAGCGCCATGGCGGTCTGGCCGTCCTTGAAGGTGGTGAAGTCCTGCGCCTTGGCGGTGGGGATCGTCGAGTTGCGCTCGATGATGCGTTCGACCAGCCCGCCCATGGTCTCCAGCCCGAGCGAGAGCGGGATGACGTCGAGCAGCAGGATCTCGCCGTCGGCCGCGTTGCCCGCCAGCGCATTGGCCTGGATCGCGGCGCCCACGGCCACCACCTCGTCGGGGTTCAGGTTGGTCAGCGGCGCGCGGCCGAAGAGTTCGCCCACCGCCGTGCGCACGGCCGGCATGCGCGTCGCGCCGCCGACCAGCACGACGCCGTGCACGTCGGCGCGCTGCAGGCCGCCGTCGCGCAGCACGCGCTTGACGGCCGCGAGCGTGCGCTCGACCAGCGGCCGCGTCGCAGCGTCGAACTGGGCGCGCGTCACCGTCGCTTCCAGCGGCCCGTCGGCGAGCGAGCAGCGCAGCGTGGATTCGGCCGCATCGGTCAAGGCTTCCTTGGCCGCCCGGGCCGCGACGAGCATGGCACGGCGGTCGTGCGGGCTGGTCGCCTGGCGGCCGGTCTGCGCCAGCACCGCGTCGGCCAGCGCGGCGTCGAAGTCGTCGCCCCCCAGGGCCGCGTCGCCACCGGTGGCCACCACCTCGAACACGCCCTTCATCAGGCGCAGCAGCGAGATGTCGAACGTGCCGCCGCCGAGGTCGTACACCGCGTACAGGCCCTCGGAAGCATTGTCCAGACCGTAGGCCACCGCCGCAGCCGTCGGCTCGTTGATCAGGCGCAGCACATTCAGGCCGGCCAGACGCGCCGCGTCCTTGGTGGCCTGGCGCTGCGCGTCGTCGAAGTAGGCCGGCACGGTGATCACCGCGCCATAGATCTCGTCGGTGTCGAAGCTGTCCTCGGCGCGCTGGCGCAGCGCGGCCAGGATCTCGGCCGACACCTCGACCGGCGTCTTGACCCCGTCGCGCGTCTCGATCGCCACCATGCCCGGCCGGTCGACGAAGCGGTAGGGCAGGCGTTCGTGGCCAGCCACGTCGGCCAGCGCGCGGCCCATCAGGCGCTTGACCGAGACGATCGTGTCCTGCGCATCGTCGGCCTGGGCCGCCAGCGCCTCCTGCCCGATCTGGCGTCGGCCTTCGCCTAGGTAACGCACCGCCGACGGCAGCAGCGTGCGGCCCTGCGCGTCGGGCAGGCAGTCGGCCACACCGTGGCGCACCGCGGCGACCAGCGAATTGGTCGTGCCCAGGTCGATGCCGACGGCGATGCGGCGCCGGTGCGGGTCGGGCGACTGGCCCGGTTCGGAGATCTGCAACAGGGCCACGGTCAGCTCTCGTGGGCCTCGAGCCGACGCGCGACGTCGGCATGGAAGCGCGAGATGAACATGAGCGCCCTCACCCGCTCGGCGGCCGCCGGCGCGTCGCCGCGCTCGTCGAGCAGCAACTGCAACTCGGCCAGCAGGGCCGACTCCGCGCGGCGCACCTCGTCGCCGAGCCGTTCGAGTTCGGGTTCATCGCGTGCCTCGTCCAGCGCCTCGCGCCAGGCCATCTGCTGGCCCAGGAATGCCGCAGGCATCGCGGTGTTGCGCTCGGCGTCGATCGGTGCACCGCGCAGCTCGCACAGGTAGGCCGCGCGCGACACCGGTTCGCGCAGGCGTCGGTGGGCCTCGTTGATGCGTACCGACCATTGCATCGCCACGCGCTGCGCCGCAGCCCCTTCGGCCGAGAACTTGTCCGGGTGCGCGCTTGCTTGCAGCTGCCGCCAACGCGCGTCGAGGTCGGCCCGGTCGAGCGCGAACCGCTCGGGCAGGCCGAACAGCACGAAGTCGTTGTCGGAGAGCTTCATGCCAGCGCCTTCTGCATGAACACCGACAGGCCGTTGTCCGGATAGCCGCCGAACGCGGCACGGCGCACATAGCCGCAGCGTTCGTACAGGCGCACGGCGGCATGCTGGGCCTGGCCGGTTTCGAGCAGCGCACGGTCGACGCCTCGCTCGCGCAGCGAGCCTTCCAGCCGCTCGAGCATGCGCTCGCCGATGCGTTGCCCGCGCAGCGCCGGGTCGACATACATGCGCTTGACCTCGCCGTAGGCACGGCCCTCGGTGTCGGGTCGGCCCGGCATGCGGCGCACAGCGCCGGTGCCGACGATCCGTTCTCCCCGCCAGGCGGCGACGAAGGTCACCTCAGGCGCCAGCAGCTCCTGCACCGAGAGGATGTGGTTGGCTTCCGGTTCGTACAGCTCGCCCAGGTAGCGGTCGAGCGCGTCGAGCAGCGCGATGACCTGGGGGTGATCGGCGCGCTCGGGTCGGATCTCGACGACGGCATTCACACGCGAAAGGACTCGCCGCAGCCGCAGCGGTCTTTCTCGCGCGGGTTGTGGAATTTGAAGCCCTCGTTCAGGCCCTCGCGCACGAAGTCGAGTTCGGTGCCGTCGATGTAGGGCAGGCTCTTTGGATCGACCAGCACCTTGACGCCATGACCCTCGAAGACCACGTCCTCGGGCGCCACGTCGTCGGCGTACTCGAGCTTGTAGGCCAGGCCCGAGCAGCCGGTGGTCTTGACGCCCAGGCGCACGCCCACGCCCTTGCCGCGGCGGGCAAGGTAGCGTGTGACATGGCGTGCCGCGGCCTCAGTGAGCGTGACTGCCATGCTTGTTCTTGTAGTCCTCGACGGCGGCCTTGATCGCGTCCTCGGCCAGGATCGAGCAGTGGATCTTGACCGGCGGCAGCGCCAGTTCCTGTGCGATCTGCGTGTTCTTGATCGTGGCCGCCTCGTCGAGCGTCTTGCCCTTGACCCACTCGGTCACCAGCGACGACGAGGCGATCGCCGAGCCGCAGCCGTAGGTCTTGAATCGCGCGTCCTCGATCAGGCCCGTGGCCGGGTTGACCTTGATCTGCAACTTCATCACGTCGCCGCAGGCCGGGGCGCCGACCATGCCGGTGCCCACCGTGTCGTCACCCTTGTCGAACGAGCCGACGTTACGCGGATTTTCGTAGTGGTCGATGACCTTGTCGCTGTATGCCATGTCTGAAACTCCTTGTACTGCTCAATGCGCCGTCCACTGGATCGTGGAGATGTCGATGCCGTCCTTGAACATCTCCCACAGCGGCGAAAGTTCTCTCAGCTTGGCCACGCGCTCGCGGATCAGGCCCGCGGCGTGGTCGATCTCCTCGGCCGTCGTGAAGCGGCCGATCGTCATGCGCAGGCTCGAGTGCGCGAGTTCGTCGCTGCGGCCGAGCGCGCGCAGCACGTAGCTCGGCTCGAGGCTGGCCGAGGTGCAGGCCGAGCCCGAGGACACCGCGATGCCCTTGCAACCCATGATCAGCGACTCGCCCTCGACGAAGTTGAAGCTCATGTTCAGGTTGTGCGGCACCCGCCTTTCGAGGTGGCCGTTGACGAACACCTGCTCGACGTCCGACAGGCCGCGCAGCAGGCGCTGCTGCAAGCCGCGGATGCGCTCGCCCTCGGTGGCCATCTCCTCGCGCGCGATGCGAAACGCCTCGCCCATGCCGACGCACTGGTGCGTGGGCAGCGTGCCGCTCCTCATGCCGCGCTCGTGGCCGCCGCCGTGCATCTGGGCCTCGATGCGCACGCGCGGCTTGCGCCGCACATAGAGCGCGCCGATGCCCTTGGGCCCGTAGGTCTTGTGCGAGGCCAGGCTCATCAGGTCGACCGGCAGCGTCGCCAGGTCGATCTGCACCTTGCCGGTGGCCTGCGCCGCGTCGACGTGGAAGACGATGTTGCGCTCGCGGCAGATCGCGCCGATGGCCGGGATGTCCTGGATCACGCCGATCTCGTTGTTGACCAGCATCACCGAGGCCAGGATCGTGTCGGGCCGCAGCGCGGCCTCGAACCTGTCGAGGTCGATCAGACCGTCTTCCTGCACGTCGAGGTAGGTGGCCTCGAAGCCCTGGCGCTCGAGCTCGCGCACCGTGTCGAGCACCGCCTTGTGCTCGGTCTTCACGGTGACGATGTGCTTGCCGCGCCCCTTGTAGAACTGCGCGGCGCCCTTCAGCGCCAGGTTGTTCGACTCGGTCGCGCCCGAGGTCCAGACGATCTCGCGCGGGTCGGCCCCCACCAGTTCGGCCACCTGCACGCGCGCCTTCTCGACCGCTTCTTCGGCCTCCCAGCCCCAGGCGTGGCTGCGCGAGGCCGGGTTGCCGAAGTGCTCGCGCAGCCACGGCACCATCGCGTCGACGACGCGGGGGTCCACCGGCGTCGTGGCGCCGTAGTCCAGGTAGATCGGAAAGTGGGGCGTCATGTCCATCGGGCCACCGCGCTCCTACTTGACCAGCGCCGCGCCGAGCGCGAACACCGAGTTCGGCCCCGTGACGCGGATCGGCTTGACCACCGGCGCCGACGAGATCGCGCGCTTCATCGGTGCCTGCTCGGACACCGACACCCCCTTGGCGATCTGCTCGTCGACCAGCTTCTTCAAGGTCACCGAACTCAGGAAGTCGATCATCTTGCTGTTGAGCTCGGTCCACAGGTCGTGCGTCATGCACTTGCCGTTGTCATCGCCCATGCAGTTTTCCTTGCCGCCGCAGCCGGTGGCGTCCAGCGGCTCGTCGACGGCCAGGATGATGTCGGCCACGGTGATCTGGGCCGCCTCGCGGCCCAGCGAGTAGCCGCCGCCGGGGCCGCGCGTGCTCTCGACCAGCTCATGTCGACGCAGCTTGCCGAACAGCTGCTCGAGGTAGGACAGCGAGATCTGCTGGCGCTGGCTGATCGCGGCCAGCGCGACCGGTCCGTTGGTGGAGCGAAGACCGAGGTCGATCATCGCGGTGACGGCAAAACGGCCTTTGGTTGTGAGTCGCATGGGGGCTCCTGTGGAGGAATCTGCGGGTAAACCCGTCTCGATTCCGAGCGGATCGCTCAAGTTTACCGGAAGTCGACAGATTTGGTCGGATACAGCTCAGGAAGTTCCCAGCCTGCGGGTCAGTTCGCGGGCCAGCGCCTCACTCGCCGCCTCGACCTGGTCGAGCACCTGTTCAAAGCCGGCCGGGCCGCCGGTGTAGGGGTCGGGCACCGGCCGGCCGGCGAACAGACGCAGCTCAGCCCGGCTGGCGGCCGGCCGCAGTTGCACCAGCTCGGCCAGATTGGCCTCGTCCATCGCCAGGATCAGGTCGAAACGATCGAAGTCCGCCTCCGACACCTGGCGCGCGCGCAAGGTGGACAAGTCGTAGCCGCGTCGTTGCGCGTGCTGCTGCGAGCGCAAGTCCGGCGGATGGCCGACATGCCAGCTGCCGGTGCCCGCCGAGTCCACCTCCACATGCCCGTCGAGGCCAGCCACCGCCAGCTTGTGGCGCAGCACGGCCTCGGCAGTCGGCGAGCGGCAGATGTTGCCCAGGCACACCATCAGCACCCGCAGGCGCGCCGTCATGGCTTGCCTCCGGCCGCTCCCGGCAAAGGCACCACGTTGCTGTCGTGGGCGCCGCCAGCGCCGAAGGCCTGCTCGCGCAGCAGCGCCAGCTGGTCGCGCACGCGCGCGGCCTTCTCGAACTCGAGGTTCCTCGCATGTTCGAGCATCTGGCGCTCCAGCAGCTTGATGCGCTTGCCCAGGTCCTTCTCCGACAGCGCCTCGACCTCGGCTGCCACCTCGGCGCGCTTCAGGTCTTCCTTGGCTGTCTTGTCGGACACCACGCCGTCGATCATTTCCTTGATCTGCTTGGTGATGCTGCGCGGCGTGATGCCATGCGCCTCGTTGTGCGCAACCTGCCGGGCACGCCGGCGCTCGGTCTCGTCGATCGCCTTGCGCATCGAGTCGGTGATCCGGTCGGCGTAGAGGATGGCGCGGCCATCGAGGTGGCGCGCCGCGCGGCCGATGGTCTGGATCAGGCTGCGCTCGGCGCGCAGGAAACCTTCCTTGTCGGCGTCGAGGATGGCCACCAGCGACACCTCGGGGATGTCCAGGCCCTCGCGCAGCAGGTTGATGCCCACCAGCACGTCGAACACGCCCAGGCGCAGGTCGCGGATGATCTCGACGCGCTCGACGGTATCCACATCGCTGTGCAGGTAGCGCACCTTGACGCCGTTGTCGCTCAGATAGTCCGTCAGCTGCTCGGCCATGCGCTTGGTCAGTGTGGTGATCAGCACGCGCTGGCCGACCTTCACGCGCTCGTGGATCTCCTGCAGCACGTCGTCGACCTGGTGCGTCGCCGGGCGCACCTCGACCACCGGGTCGATCAGCCCGGTAGGCCGCACCAGCTGCTCGACCACCTGGCCGGCGTGGCGCTGCTCGTAGTCGGCCGGGGTGGCCGAGACGAAGATCGCCTGGCGCATCTTGCGCTCGAACTCCTCGAACTTGAGCGGCCGGTTGTCGAGCGCCGACGGCAGGCGAAAACCATACTCCACCAAGGTGGTCTTGCGCGCGCGGTCGCCGTTGAACATGCCGCCGAGCTGGCCGATCAGCACATGGCTCTCGTCCAGGAACATCAGTGCGTCCTTGGGCAGGTAGTCCACCATCGTCGGCGGCGGCTCGCCCGGCGCCGCGCCCGAGAGGTGGCGCGTGTAGTTCTCGATGCCCTTGCAGTGGCCCACCTCGTTCATCATCTCGAGGTCGAAGCGGGTGCGCTGCTCCAGGCGCTGCGCCTCGACCAGCTTGCCGGCCTTGACCAGTTCGTCCAGACGCTCGCGCAGCTCGGCCTTGATGGTCTCCACCGCGGCCAGCACGCGGTCGCGCGGCGTCACGTAGTGGCTCGACGGGTAGACCACGAAGCGCGGCACCTTCTGGCGGATGCGCCCGGTCAAGGGGTCGAGCAGCGCCAGCGCCTCGATCTCGTCGTCGAACAGCTCGATGCGGATCGCCAGCTCCGAGTGCTCGGCCGGAAAGATGTCGATCACGTCGCCACGCACGCGAAAGCTGCCGCGCGAGAAGTCGGTCTCGTTGCGCGTGTACTGCATGCGGATGAGCTGCTGGATCACGTCGCGCTGCCCGATCTTGTCGCCCACGCGCACGATGAAACGCATCTGCGAGTAGTCCTCGGGCTTGCCGATGCCGTAGATCGCGCTGACGCTGGCCACGATGACCACGTCGCGCCGCTCGAGCACGCTCTTCGTGGCGGAGAGGCGCATCTGCTCGATGTGCTCGTTGATCGAGCTGTCCTTCTCGATGAACAGGTCGCGCTGCGGCACGTAGGCCTCGGGCTGGTAGTAGTCGTAGTAGCTGACGAAATACTCGACCGCGTTCTTCGGGAAGAACTCGCGGAACTCGCTGTACAGCTGCGCCGCCAACGTCTTGTTGGGCGCGAACACGATCGCCGGCCGCCCCAGGCGCGCGATCACGTTGGCCATCGTGAAGGTCTTGCCCGAGCCGGTGACGCCCAGCAGGGTCTGGAAGGTCAGGCCGTCGTTGACGCCTTCGACCAGCTGCGTGATCGCCTGCGGCTGGTCGCCCGCCGGCGCATAGGGCATGAAGAGCTGAAACGGCGAGTCCGGGAAGCTGACGAACTCGCCCACCGCCCCGCCGCCGGGGGCTTCCGACATCAACTCAGGACGACTCGGCATCGATGGCACTAGGGTTGACCCGTAAAATCCGCGCAATCCGTCAGCGTAGCGCATCGCGCCGCGCCCTTCCCGCCCCGCCCTCGACCCCTCCCGCCAACGCCCTGTCATGAGCCTCTTCTCGACCGTTGAAATGGCCCCCCGCGACCCGATCCTGGGCCTCAACGAACAGTTCGCCGCCGATCCGAACCCGAACAAGGTCAACCTCGGCGTGGGTGTGTACTACGACGAGAACGGCACGCTGCCGCTGCTCAAGTGCGTGGCCGCGGCCGAGCAGCAGCTGGTCGAGGCCGCCAAGCCGCGCGGCTACCTGCCCATCGACGGCATCGCGGCCTACGACCTGGCGGTGCAGGGCCTCGTGTTCGGCGCCGACAGCCCGCTCGTGAAGGGCAGGCGCGTGGCCACCGTGCAGGCACTGGGCGGCACCGGCGGCCTGAAGATCGGCGCCGACTTCCTGAAGCAGCTCAAGCCCGCGTCGCGCGTGCTGATCAGCGCGCCGAGCTGGGAGAACCACCGCGCGCTGTTCACCCGTGCCGGCTTCGAGGTCGGCGAGTACCCCTACTACGACCCGGCCCGGCGCCAGGAAGGCGGCATCGACTTCGCCGCCATGAAGGCCGCACTGCTGGCCGCGGCGCCCGGCACCATCGTCGTGCTGCACGCCTGCTGCCACAACCCGACCGGCTACGACCTGACGCCGGGCCAATGGGACGAGGTGATCGCGGTGGTGCAGTCGCGCCAGCTCGTGCCCTTCCTCGACATGGCCTACC
This sequence comes from Aquincola sp., assembly GCA_022841885.1. Taxonomy (GTDB): domain Bacteria; phylum Pseudomonadota; class Gammaproteobacteria; order Burkholderiales; family Burkholderiaceae_C; genus CADEEN01. The sequence goes on from JALHQP010000003.1 coordinate 42,008, forward strand.
AAGGCTTCGGCGCCGGCATTGCCGAGGACGGCGCCGCGGTGGCCAAGTTCGTGGCCACCGGCATGGACTTCTTCGTCGCGACCTCGTTCTCGAAGAGCTTCTCTCTGTACGGCGAGCGTGTCGGCGCGCTGTCGGTGGTGTGCGAGAGCGCCGATGAAGCCGCGCGCGTGTTGTCGCAGCTGAAGATCGCGATCCGCACCAACTACTCCAACCCGCCGATCCATGGCGCGCAGATCGTCGCCACGGTGCTGTCCACGCCCGCGCTGCGCGCCCAGTGGGAGCAGGAACTGGCCGCCATGCGCAGCCGCATCAAGATCATGCGCACGGCGCTGGTGGGCAAGCTCGCCGCCGCCGGGGTGAAGCAGGACTTCTCGTTCATCGCCCGCCAGCAGGGCATGTTCAGCTATTCCGGCCTGAATGCAGCGCAGATGCAGCGCCTGCGCAGCGAGTTCGGCGTCTACGGTGTGGACTCCGGGCGCATCTGCGTGGCCGCACTGAACCCGAAGAACATCGACGCCGTGGTGGCGGCGATCGCAAAGGTGCTGTAAGCCCAGGCTGTCACGCTGTCGACAAGCTGCCCGAGAAAAGGCGGCCGTCGGTACGTGTTTTCTCGCTGTCCCGGACCTTGCGTCCGGGGCAGCATTGTTGCATTGCACCATTCGAGGGCATCCCCCGCCATGCTGTACCAGCTCTACGAGACCCAGCGCGCGATGCTTGCGCCCTTCAGCGAGTTCGCCAGCGCGTCGTCCAAGCTGTACAACCACCCGCTGTCGCCCTTCGCGCATGCGCCGATGTCGCAGCGCGTGTCGGCCGGCTTCGACCTGCTGCACCGCCTGGCCAAGGAGTACGAGAAGCCCGAGTTCGGCATCACGGCGGTCGAGGTCGACGGCGTGCAGGTCGCCGTGCAGCAGCAGGTGGCGATCGACAAGCCCTTCTGCCGTCTGCTGCGCTTCAAGCGCTTCACCGACGACCCGACGGCGCTCGGCGACATGAAGCAGCAGCCGCCAGTGCTGGTGGTGGCGCCGCTGTCGGGCCACCACTCGACGCTGCTGCGCGAGACCGTGCGCAGCCTGCTGTCGCACCACAAGGTCTTCATCACCGACTGGACCGACGCGCGCATGGTGCCCGCCGACGCCGGCGCCTTCCACCTCGACGACTACGTGCGCTACATCGAGGAGTTCATCCGCCACGTCGGCCCCGAGGTCAACGTGATCTCGGTGTGCCAGCCGACGGTGCCGGTGCTGGCCGCGGTGTCGCTGATGGCCAGCCGCGGCGAGTTCACGCCGCGCACGCTGACGATGATGGGCGGCCCGATCGACGCCCGCAAGTCGCCCACCGCGGTCAACAACCTGGCGATGAACAAGAGCTACGAGTGGTTCGAGGCCAACGTGATCTACCGCGTGCCGCCCAACTACCCGGGCGCCGGCCGCGCCGTCTACCCCGGCTTCCTGCAACACACCGGCTTCGTGGCGATGAACCCGGACCGGCACCTGAGTTCGCACTACGACTACTTCCTCGACCTGGTGCGCGGCGACGAGGACAGTGCCGAAGGGCATCGCCAGTTCTACGACGAGTACAACGCGGTGCTCGACATGCCGGCCGAGTACTACCTCGACACGATCAAGACCGTGTTCCAGGACTTCGCGCTGGTGAACGGCACGTGGCGCGTCAAGGGCGAACTCGTCAGGCCGCAGGACATCCAGACCAGCGCCCTGCTGACGATCGAGGGCGAGCTCGACGACATCTCGGGCGCCGGCCAGACGCGCGCCGCCCATGGCCTGTGCACCGGCGTGCCGAAGGCGCGCCAGTTCCACTACGACGTGGTTGGCGCCGGCCACTACGGCATCTTCTCGGGCCGGCGCTGGCGCGAAAAGGTGTACCCGCAAGTGCGAGAGTTCATCGCCAAGTTCGGCAGCGGGCCGCTGCCGAGGGCCGCTGCCAAGTCGACGGCGAAGGCACCGCGCAAGGCCGCCAAGAAGGCCACGACACGCCGCCGATAATCGGCGCGTGACCGCACGGCCCCTCGCCACCGCCCTCTTCGAGCGCCTCGACGCGGCGCTGCCGCAGACCCAATGCACGCGCTGCGGCTACGCCGATTGCGCCGCCTACGCACGCGCCATCGCCGACGGCGAGGCCATCAACCGCTGCCCGCCGGGCGGTGCCGAGGGCGTGGCGCGGTTGGCCGCGATCAGCGGTCGCGACGTCCTGCCGCTGGACCCGGCGTGCGGCGCCGAAGGCCCGCGCAAGCGGATGTTCATCGACGAAGCCTGGTGCATCGGCTGCACGCTGTGCATCAAGGCCTGCCCGGTGGACTGCATCGTCGGCGCACCGAAGCAGATGCACACCGTCATCGAGTCGCTGTGCACCGGCTGCGAACTGTGCCTGCCGGCCTGCCCGGTGGATTGCATCCTGGTCGAGGACGCCACGCCCGGCCGCACCGGCTGGGACGCCTGGAGCGAAGACGATGCCGGGCGCGCACGCGAGCGCTACGCCGCGCACCGTGAGCGCACGCAGCGCGCCGCGCACGAGAACGATCAACGACTGGCGGCGAAGGCCGAGGCCAAGCTGGCCGATCTGGCGGCCGCGAGCACGCTGACCGACCCCACAGCGCTCGAACGCAAGCGCGCCGTGATCGAGGCGGCAATGCAGCGCGCCCGGGAGCGGGCCGCCAAGGCATGAAGCCCGCCGACGTCGAGACCTTCTTCGCCACGCTGCGCGACGCCAACCCGCAGCCGGCCTCCGAACTGGTCTACAGCAGCGTGTTCGAACTGCTCGCCGCGGTGTTGCTGTCGGCGCAGGCCACCGATGTCAGCGTCAACAAGGCCACGCGTGCCCTGTTCGCACTCGCGCCGACGCCGTGCAAGATGCTCGCGCTGGGCGTGGCCGGCATCGAGGCCCACATCAAGACCATCGGTCTGTTCCGCAACAAGGCGAAGAACCTGCACGAGACCTGCCGGATCCTGATCGAGCAGCACGGTGGCCAGGTGCCACGCAGTCGCGAAGCGCTCGAGGCCCTGCCCGGGGTCGGCCGCAAGACGGCCAACGTGGTGCTCAACGTGGCCTTCGGCGAACCGACGATGGCGGTGGACACGCACATCTTCCGCGTCGGCAACCGCAGCGGCCTCGCACCCGGCAAGACGCCCTACGAGGTGGAGATGGGGCTGCTCGAGGTGGTGCCCGAGGCCTACCGCGTCGACGCGCACCACTGGCTGATCCTGCACGGGCGCTACGTGTGCCTGGCGCGCTCGCCGCAATGTTGGCAATGCCGCGTGGCGGCGCAGTGCGCATTCGAACCCAAGACGCCGGCGCCATGAGCCGCCATGCCTTCGCGGCCCTGGCACTGGCCGTCGCCTGGTCGACGGCGCTTGCGGACGTGCGCGCCATCGACGACACCGGCCACGCTGTCGTGCTCGCCGCGCCGGCCAGGCGCGTCGTGAGCCTGGGCCCGCACCTGACCGAGCTGGCCTTCGCCGTCGGCGCCGGCGAGGCGGTGGTCGGCGTGATCCGCTACAGCGACCATCCCGAGGCTGCCAAGGCGCTGCCGATCGTCGGCGACGCGCACGCGATCGACTTCGAGCGCATCGTGCAGCTCAGGCCCGACCTGGTGCTGGTCTGGGGCAGCGGCCTGAACGAGCGCCACAAGGCGCGCCTGCGCTCGCTCGGGCTCACGGTGTACGAGAGCGAGATCCGCCAGGCCCAAGGCATCGCCGACACGCTGCGCCGCCTCGGCATCCTGCTCGGCCGCGCGGACGGCGCCGAGGCCGCGGCGCGCCGCTTCGAGGCGCAATGGCAGGGCCTGGCGGAGCGCTACCGCGGCAAGGCCCCGGTGCGCGTGTTCTGGCAGCTCTGGCACGAGCCGCTGATGACGGTCAACCGCGAGCACTTGATCAGCGAAGCGATGCGTGCCTGCGGCGGCATCAACGTGTTCGGCGACCTGCCGCTGCTGACACCGACCGTCAGCTGGGAGGCCGCCGTGCGCGCCGACCCGCAACTGATCGCCACCTCGGGCCGCGCGGAGGACAAGGCACGCGACTTCGCGGCCTGGCAGCGCTTCGCCGCGGTCAGCGCGGTGAAGCAGCAGCGCTACGCGTCGATCGACGGCAACCTGATCGGCCGCATGGGGCCGCGGTTTGTAGAAGGCGCGGCGGCCTTGTGCGAGGCGATCGAGCGGGCGCGGTAGGCCTCACGGATCGTCGCCGCCATCCACGACCATCGACAGCCGAGGGCGGTCTTGTCGCGCACTGGCCGTTTGCTCGTGCCCCGGCGGCGGGTACGCGTCGGCAACGTAGGCTGGGCCCTTCATCAGCATGACGATGACGCAGCCGATCGCCACGGTGAAGACCAGCGTCCAATGCAGGACCACCAGACCCATCAGTCGGTACGTCAGCAGCAGCAGGTCGCGTTCTTCGGCCGCAGACGGCTGGCCGGGCGCGGCCCACCAGAAGGCCAGCGCCAACCCCAGCGGCAAGGCGGTGCCGAGCACCAGGATGGCGGGCAGGCGCTTGAACAGCGCCCACTCGCGGCCGGGCGGCGACCGTTGAAAGCCGGGCAAACGATTCAGCGCGTTCACGCGCGGGTCTTCGTTCATGTCGGACTCGGTCGTGTCATTTCACCAAGGGCCGAACGGTGGTGAAGCCCCCGTCGACCGCGATCACTTGACCGGTCAGGCGGGCCGCACCGTCGCCGAGCAGCCAGGCCATCACGTCGGCCACCTGGTCGGCGCGCTGCACACCGCCCAGAGGGTACTGCCGTCCGGCACCTTCGCGCATCGCGGGCATCTTCAGCATGCCGGCCGTCATCGGCGTGTCGGTCATGCCCGGCGCGACGGCGTTCACGCGCACGCCTTGCGTTGCGTAGGTGGCTGCCGCGCTGCGCACCAGGGCTTCGACGCCGCCTTTGGCCGCGGCAATCGCCTCGTGGTTGGCCACGCCGATGCGCGCCACGACCGAACTCGCGAGCACCGCCGAGCCCGGCCCGCCCTGCAGCGCAGCGATCCAAGCCTGCAGCATGAAGACCGCGCTGTCGAGGTTGACGCGCATCACTTCGCGGTACGCATCGGCGCGAGTGCGGTGCAGGGGCGCGATCAGCGTGCTGCCCACGCAGTGCGCCAGCAGCGTCGGCGCGGCGCCGAGCGCTTCTTGACACGCGGCGATGGCCAACGCCGCGCCGTCGGGCGTGGTCGTGTCGGCGGCAATGCGCACCGCCGCGTCGACGTCAGCCAGGCGGCCGGCATCGCGTCCCACCGCGGCGACGCGGCAGCCTTGGGCGCGCAACTGGCGCGCCACGGCGCGGCCGATGCCGCCGCTGGCACCGGTGACGAGGGCGATGGAAGTCATGGGTTGCTTTCGAAACAGCGGGTTGAAGTGCTTGGCGCGGGTCAGGCGGGTCGCTCCAGGCGGAAGGCCCAACGCTGCAGCATCGGCCGCACGCGCAGGAAGAGCCGGTAGACGCGCTCCATCAGCCAGGCAGCGCCGGGCAGTCGTCCGAACCGGGCCAGCCAGCGCCAACCTGGCAGCACATCCCACAGCGCCAGGAACGCCTGCGCGCCGCTGAGCAACCGGCCGTCGCTGCCGCGCACGTGAAAGCGCGCCAGCAGTTGCTGGCGCGTGGTGTCGCCGGGCAAGGGCGACGCGGGGTCGCTCACATCGGCAAAACACACCGGCGTGTCCGGCCGCAGGCCGCGGTAGATGCCGATCTCACGCCGGCACAGAGGGCAGGCACCGTCGTACAGCACGGTGAGCGGGGCTGCCGGAGCGGCGGGTTCGGGAGCGTTCACCATGCAGGGACCTCGTTGACGGCCAGCAAGTCTGCCGCCGATTGCAGGCCGCGCGAGCTGCGGGCCCACCATTGGGAGAACGAATCGCAGCGCCCAGCCACCGGCGGAAACAACGCCGGCGCCGCGACGCACTCCGCCCAGCACGCAAGCCACGGCGCGAGGTGCGGTTCGTCGACGCTGCGCACGCGCCGCGCGCCGGCCAGGGCGGCACCGAGGGTGGCGGCGTCGCCATACCAGCGGTGCGGGGTGAGTGCCGCCATGCGCGCGCCGACGAAGCGCCAGCGCCGCTCGCTCCACGGCCAGGCGCGATGAAACTCGGCCGCGAACACGCCGAGCACCTGCGTGTCGGGCGGCAGTGCGGGCAGTTCACCCAGGTTCCACGGGTGCACGAGCCACACGTCGCGGCCGTTCACGAGCGCAGGGTCGGGCGCCGCCGTGTCTACGTCACGCGGCGGGTCGACACGCGGCGGTGGCTCCATCACCTGCGGCTCCTGCGCCGCGCCGGCTGGGGCCGAGGTCGGTCGACGCGCCAGGCGGTCCAGCGACTCGTAGGACGCGTCGATCACGCTGCCCGGGCTGTGCCACGGGGCCGGCGCGTAGCGGGCCACGTTCTCCGCGTTGAACAGGTAGGGTTTGTGGCTGGCGGTGCCCGCCACCCATTGCCAGGAGAGGTGGTTGCTCGCCAGGTCGCCGTCGAGCAGATGACCATAGAGCCAGTCCGCCCCGCAGCGCCAGTGCACCTTGCGCAGGTGCACCACGTAGCTGGCCAGCCACATGCGCGCGTGGTTGTGCATCATGCCGGTGGCATACAGCGCGCGCACCGCCTCGTCGATGGCCGGCACGCCCGTGCAAGCGTTGCGGATGTCGGTCGGCAGTTCGGTGGCATAGGCGGCGTCGCTCAGCGGACCGTCGTGGAAAGACCGCAAGATGCCGTCGCCACGCTGCTGCCAGACACGGCGGAAGTACGCGCGCCACCCCAGTTCATAGACGAACTTGTGCTGCACCTCCAGTTCATGGCGCGCCGCCACGCCGGCCAGCACATCGGCAAGCGATACGAAGCCATGCGTGATGTACGGCGACAGCCCGCTCACCGCGCCGTTGATCGCGTTGCGCGTGCGTGCATAGGTCGCCGGCCGGAAGGCGGCGATGCGGGCCTGCGCCGCGGCCAGCGTGGGCGGGTAGATCTCACGCATGCGCCACACCCACCTCGCCGCGGCGGATCGCCGACGCGCGCTCGACCACCTCCAGCCGCTGCGTGGCGTTCATGCGCGCCAGGTTCTTCACCTGCAGCGCCATGCGCGGGTTCTTCGCCAGCGTCGCCTCGTGACGCATCAGGAAGTCCCAGTACAGGGTGGTGAACGGACACGCCGTCTCGCCCGCGCGCAGCGCCGGGTCATAGCGGCAGCCCTTGCAATGCGGGCTCATGCGCTCGATGTACTTGCCGGTGGCCACATAGGGCTTGCTGCCCATCATGCCGCCGTCGGCGTACTGGCTCATGCCCAGCGAGTTGGGCAGCTCGACCCATTCCACCGCATCGACGTAGACGGCCAGGTACCAGGCGTGCACCTGCTTCGGCTCCACGCCCAGCATCAGCGCATACAGGCCGGTGACCATCAGGCGTTGGATGTGGTTGGCATAGCCGTGCGTCAAGGTCTGCTCGATCGCATCGTGCAGGCAGGCCATGTCGGTGGCACCGGTCCAGTACCAGGGCGGCAGGTCGGCGTGCGCGCCGAGCGTGTTGCGCTCGAGGTAGCCGGGCATCTGGGTCCAGTAGATGCCGCGCACGTATTCGCGCCAGCCGAGGATCTGGCGCACGAAGCCTTCGACGCTGGACAGCGGCGCCTGGCCCGCGTGATACGCCGCCTCGGCAGCGGCCACCACCTCGCGCGGGTTCAGCAGTTTCAGATTGAGGGCAGCGGAGATGTGCGAGTGGTACAGCCAGGGGTCGCCCGGCCACATCGCATCCTGGTAGCGGCCGAACAGCGGCAGACGCTGCTGGATGAAGGCATGCAGCGATTGCAGCGCCTGCGCGCGCGTCAGCGGCCAGGCGAAGCTGTCGAGGCGGCCGGGATGTTCTGCGAAGCGCTCGTCGACGAGGGCGATCACCTCGCGCGTCAGCGCATCGGGCTCGAAGGTGCGGCGTGGCGGCACGGCACTCGGGCCTGCCGGGCCGAAAGCCTCCCGGTTGTCGGCATCGAAGTTCCACTGGCCGCCGAGCGGCGCGTCCGCGTCCTGCGCGTCCATCAACACGCGGTGCCGCTTGCGCTGCTCGCGGTAGAAGTACTCCATGCGCAGCGATTTGCGGCCGCGCGCATGCGCCGCGAACTCGCGCACGCTGCAGAAGAAGTGGCGGTCCTCGCGGATCTCCAGCGGCAGCTTGCAAGCCTCGGCGACAGCCTTGATCGACTGCAGCACGCGCCAGTCGCCCGGCGCCGTCATCACCAGTTGCTGCGGCTTCAGGCGCAAGACGTCGGCTTGCAGTTGCGCTGCCAGGCTGCCGCAGTTGCCCGGGGTGTCCAGGCGCATGTAGTGCAGCGGGCGGCCGGCCGACTGCAGCGCCAGCGCGAAGTGGCGCATCGCGGCCAGGAACAGCGCGATGCGAGGCCGACCCGACCAAACGTGCGTCGACTCCTCGGCCACCTCGGCCATCCACACTGCGTCCGTGGCGGCGTCGAAGCTGTCGAAGGCCGCAGCGTCGAGGTCGAGCTGGTCGCCCAGCACCAGCACCAGGGAACGCAACTCAGCCACGCGCGACTTTCATGCGCCGGCAGGCATCGCTGCAGTACTTCACCTCGGCCCAGTTCTTCGCCCAGTGTCTGCGCCAGCTCATGGCGCGGCCGCAAGCCACGCAAGGCTTGTTCGGCAGCGCGGCCTTGTTGCCGCGGAAGCCCGCGTCGCTCATGGGTGTCGTCTGAACCAGCGCGCGATCAGGCCTTCTTGGCCCACGCGTTGCACCAGCCCGCCCCGGCCACCTGCTTCGTTCCAAACAGCGGGCAGCCGGCCTGCTTGTCGGTAGGCTTGCCCTGGTAGAGCGCGCAGTTGGTACAGACCTGGCCTGCCGCGTACTTGGGGTACTTCTTGGTGTCCACGCGCTTGGCGTCGGCCACATAGCCGAGTGCGACGGCCTGAGGGTCCTTCTCGTCGAGGAGAGATTGCGCATGCGCCAGCGTGCCGGCGGCAACGGTGGAGGAGGCCACGGTCATCAGGAACACGCGGCGCTGCATCGGTCGGGTCATGGGAAGCTCCTTGAAAGAAGTGGACGGAAGAAGCCAGAGGGCAGCGCGACCCTTCAGGCGGCGCGCGGCAGGGGAAGGTCTGCGAAGGGGGACTCGGCTGGCGTCGTGGCGCGCGCCAAGTCGGGTCGCATGGCGTTCCGCAAGGCCTGCGCGGATTGCCAGGCGCCTTCGACGCCGGTGCTGCCGAAGAAGTCGCCGCAGACTCCGAGGCCGCGGGCTCCGTCCCACCAGCATCGCGGCGTCGGCAAGGCGCCCGACGGCAGCGGCATCGCGTAGCGCCAGCGATGCACGACGGCATGCTGCCACTCGATCGGCTCACCGAGCACCTCCTGCAGCGCAGCCTGCATCTGGCGCTGCACCCAGTCGGCCGGATGCTCGAGATGTTGCCGGCTCCAGCCGGCGCGTGCGTGCGCCACCCAGTGGGTTTCGTCGCTGGACGACCCGCGCCCGGGTCGGGCGTCATTGCGCATGACCCAGGCCAGCAGGCCTTGATCGGGCAGGGCGAGATCCCAGCGCAGGTCCGGTACCGTACGGCGCGACACCCCCATCAGCGTCCAGCAGGGCTGCATGAGGGCGAGCGACGCACGTTGCGCCCAGTCCCTGCGGAGCGGTGCCAGCAGCGGCGCGGCCTGGGCCGGCGGCAGCGCCAGCACGACCGCGTCGAAGTGCCCGGGCAGCGTCGAACCGGCCGCCTCGATCCGCCAGCCCAGCGGACCCTGCCGCAGGCGATCGACGGTCGACGACCAGCTCGCGGGAATATCGCGCAGCAACCCGCGGCACAACGACGGCATGCCTGGCGTCGGCAAGATCAGCCGACCCGCATCGTCGAGCGGCCGGCTGCCGGGCGCCAGTCGCGGCCTCCATGCCGTCAGGCTCCCCGACGGAAGCGCGTCGGCGAGGTACTGCCGGAAGGCGGGGTCCGAGGCCGCGAACGCCGGTGCCCCATGGTCGACCTTGGCGACGCGTCGCTGTCCTTGCGCATCCAGCCACTCCAGTCGACGCGTGGCCAGCCGTCCGCCGGCGCCTCGAGCCTTGTCGACGACATGCACCGAGACGCCTGCTGCCGTCAGCGCCCGAGCGCAGGAAGCCCCGGCGATGCCGGCGCCGATCACGGCGACCTTGAAGTCGGACGGGCTGCGCTTCATGCACTCGAGGATATTCATTTCCGATTCATAATCTCTTCATCCAACTCATCACCCTGCTTTTACGTCTGATACTCGGCGTCAAAACCACTTCAAATTGCCATGCCCAAGCGAAAGTCGCCAGCCACAGCGTCCCCCGTCGAGTCCGCCGCGCGACACCGCAGCGGCGCCGTGGCCCGCATGCTGCGCATGCCGGTGGCCACGCTGCGCGTGTGGGAGCGGCGCTATGGCGTGACGCGGCCGGTGCTGTCGCCCAGCGGGCAGCGCCTGTACTCGGCCGACGATGTGCGGCGCCTGGCCCTGCTCAAGCAGCTCACCGACCTGGGCCATGCGATCGGCAGCCTGGCCGGGCTGGACATGGCACAGCTCCAGAAGGTGGCGGGCACGCACGCCAGCGTGTTGGCGGCTCGTGCGAACGTGGAACCGTTGCGGGACCCGCCGTCGGCCACGCAGACCTGGCGCGTGGCGGTCATCGGCAAGGCACTGGGCACGCGCTTGCAACGACCCGCGCTGTTGCGGCGCCTGTCGCGCCCGGTGCAGTTGCGCGGCCCGTTTGCCGATGCGGTCGAGGCCCACGCGGTCTTGCAGGGCGCCGCGGTCGACCTGCTGGTGGCGCATGAACCGCGGCTGCACGAGGCATGGCTGGCCGGCCTGCAAGCCGCTGCACCTTCGCTCGCCGCGCTGCCGAAGGCGGTGCTGTACCGCTACGCCGCCGAGTCGACGTGCACGGCGCTGGGTACCGCCGGCACGGCCTTGCTGCGCGAGCCGCAGAACGACACCGTGCTCGGCCAATGGCTGCAAGGCGTGCTGCAGGCCCTGCCGCCGGCTCTTGGCTCGGCGCGCGACCCGGCGCAGCCGCTGCCTGCGGTACCGCCGCGGCGCTGGGATGACGCCGCGTTGGCCGACTTCGCCGGCCTGTCGTCGACGATCGCCTGCGAGTGCCCGCGCCATGTCGCCGAGCTGCTGATGCAACTGTCGCACTTCGAGGCCTACAGCGCCGAATGCCGTCACCTCAGCCCGGCCGACGCAGAACTGCATGCGTACCTGCAGCAGATGGCGGCGACATCGCGCGCGCGCTTCGAGGAAGCGCTGGAGCATGTCGCGTTGCATGAAGGATTGATCCTGCCGCCCTCAACTCCCGAGCCGTCCGAGCGGATTCAGTACTCGAGCGCCGTCGCCTTGCCTCTGAACACCAGGTAGCTGAACACCGTGTAGCCGACGATGACCGGCAGGACCACGCAGGCGCCGACGAAGATGATCCACAGCGACTCGGTGCCGCTCGCCGCCTGCCAGACCGTCAGCCGGTCGACCACGAGCCACGGGAACAGGCTGTAGGCCAGACCGTAGAAGGACAGCATCACGATGCCCACCGCGCCCGCGAAGGGCACCCAGTCGCCGTAGGCACTGCCCTGCGCCAGGCGTGTAGGCAGCCGCCGCAACGAGCGATCGACGATGAAGAACAGCAGCAGTGTTGCCAGTGGCAGCGGAGCCAGTAGCACCACGTAGGGCAAGCTGAACCAGCGCTCGAAGATGGCAGGGCTGACGAGCGGTGTTGCCGCCGAGATCGCCGCCACGCCTGCCGCGGTGAGCCCGAGGGACACTTGCCCCCAACGGACCGCCGCGAGTTGCAGGGAGCCTTGGGTCTTCATGATCAGCCAGCCGGCACCCAGCAGCATGTAGGTGCCGAGCAGGCACACCGCGATCAGGGCCGAGAACAGCGTGGCCCAGCCATCACTGCGAAAACCGGTCACCCACTGACCGAGCATGTAGCCCTGCGCCAGGCTGGTCAGCACCGACCCGGCGTTGAAAGCCCGGTTCCACAATGCCTTGCGGTCGGCACCCGCCTTGGTGCGGAAGTCGAATGCCACGCCGCGCAGCGTCAGACCCACCAGCATCAGTGCCACCGGCAGGTACAGCGCACCCAGGATCAGCCCGTGCGCCGGCGGAAAGGCAACCAACAGGATGCCCACGCCCAGCACGAGCCAGGTCTCGTTCGCGTCCCAGAACGGACCGATCGAGGCGACCATCGTGTCCTTGTCGCGGTCACCGGCGGCACCCAACAAGGTGCCCACGCCCAGGTCGTAGCCGTCGAGGACGACGTAAGCCAGCATCGCCAAACCCATGATGGCGAGAAAGGCCAACGGCAACCAGCCTCCTGGCGCCGCCAGTGCGGCTTCGATTTCGTTCATGCGGCGCCAGCACGCATGCGCCCAAGTGCTGGCAGCGGCCCAGTGGCCGAACGCGACGTCTCCGCGGCATTGACCTTGCGCGCGAGCCGGAAGACCGTCGCGACATAGGCCACTGTCAGCGCGAGGTACATGGCGACGTAGATCGCCAGCGTCAGCGCAATCGTGGGTGCCGGCACCGGCCCGGCGGCTTGGGCCGTGGTGAGCACGCCATGGACCAGCCACGGTTGACGGCCCACTTCAGTCGTGTACCAGCCAGCGAGCACGGCCAACCAGCCCGAGAACGTCATCGCGAGCAAGGCCGCCGTCAGCAGCGGCGATGGCCCAGGGCGGCTGTTCGAGCGCAATTGCCACCATCCGATCCAGCTGACGGCCAGCATCAGCACTCCGATGCCGACCATCAGGCGAAAGCTGAAAAACACCGGTGCCACGGGCGGGTGCTGGCCTTCATACGCGTCCAGCCCCTTCACCTCCCCGTCGAGCTCGTGCGTCAGCACCAGCGAGGCGAGCTTGGGCAGTTCGATCGCAAAACGGGTCTCGCGCGCCGCTTCATCGGGCAGGCCGAACACGGTCATCGGCGCACCTTTCTGGGTCCGCCAGATGCCTTCCATGGCGGCCACCTTGGCCGGCTGGTGCTGCAGGGTGTTCAAGCCATGCAGGTCGCCGACCACGATCTGCAGCGGGATCAGCAGTGCCGCCACCGCCACGCCAGTGCGCATCGTCAGCTTGACATCGTCACCCCGGTCACCCTGCCGCCAGCGGTAGGCGCTGATGCCGGCCACGAGGAACGCCACTGTGAGCCCCGAGGCGATCATCATGTGCGACAGCCGGTAGGGCAGCGACGGGTTGAAGATGATGGCCCACCAGTCGGTGGCATGCGCCACGCCGTCGCGCAACTCGAAACCGGCTGGCGTGTGCATCCACGAGTTGAGCACCAGGATCCAGAACGCCGACAGGGTGGTGCCGCCCGCGACGAGCACCGTGGCCAGCGTGTGCACGCGGTTGCCGACGCGGCGGTGCCCGTAGAGCATGATGCCGAGGAACGTGGCCTCGAGGAAGAAGGCCGTCAGCACTTCATAGGCCAGCAACGGGCCGGCGATGTTGCCGACCGCCTGCATGAAGCCTGGCCAGTTGGTGCCGAACTGGAAGCTCATCGTGATGCCGCTGACCACGCCGAGCGCGAAGGTCAGTGCGAACACCTTGACCCACAGGTGATAGGCCCGCAACCATGGGGTGTCGGCGGTGAAGGGCAGCCCGTGGCGGCGAGCCCACCGGTTGTGCCGCAGCTTGAAGTACAGGAGTGCCCAGCCGAGCGCGATGCTGATCGTCGGGAACAGGATGTGGAAGGTGATGTTGGACGCGAACTGGACGCGTGCGAGCAGAAGGGGGTCCACGATGAGGGTCCTGAGAGGGTCTACCCTCTGATAACGAGATACCGCGGCCGAAGTTGCACCGGTCGGCTCGACGGTCAACAACCCTTCGAGACTCGTGCGTTCCACCGTACCTCCCACCGGGCGGGGATCCGCAAGTTGCTATGCTTTGAACAGCGTTTGCATCGTGGCGATGGACCGCTCGTGTTCTTGTCGCCGGACAGACGTCCTCACAGCATCGTTGAACAGATCCGAACCGTGTTGATTCGCCTGATCTACCTGAGCAGACCCGTCGGCCCGCAGACCGCTGAGCTCACCGATTCGATCCTGCGCAAGGCCCACGCCTGGAACACGCAAAACGACATCACGGGCATGCTCTGCGAGGGCCAGGGTGTGTACCTGCAGGCGCTGGAAGGGGAGCGCAACAAGGTCACGGGTCTGTACGCGCGCATTCATGCAGACCCGCGCCACAAGGACCTGGAGCTGCTTCATTGCGAGAGCATCACCGAACGGCGCTACCGGGGATGGTCCATGGCCCGCGTCAGTCTGTCCGACGTGGACCCGCAAACCAAGATCGTCTGGCCGGAGTTCGATCCCTACTCGGCCAGCGGCGCGCTGGTCATGGCGCGCATCGACGAACTCGTCGCCCGCGGCAGCCCCTTGCAGGCATCACAGTCCTGAGCGCGACCTGCCCGGGCTTCGTCGCCCGGCAGCGCCTGCGCTTGTCGCAATCCTCGCTCAGCCTTTGCGCGGTTGGGCTCGGCGCACCGCGGCGAGGATTCGCAGCGTGTAGCCCGCGTCCAGTGAGCGGAGCCCGGCCAGACCGTCGCGAATCAGCTGCTGCGCCGAGACTTCGTCGCGCAGAGCCGCGTCGTGCTTCAGGCGCTCGAGCAGCGTCGTCAGCTCGGCTTGAGTCAGCTCGCCGTCCAGCAGGCGTGAGGCGTCATTCATGGCATGGTTCCTACCAGCGCCTGTCGCGCGTGGGCGCAAGCAGCGGGCGCACGCGATCGGCGATCGCGTCACGCGCCCGGAAGATGTGGGACTTGACGGTATTCAAGGGCTGCCCGAGCGCCGCCGCGATGGTCTTGTAGTCCAGCCCATCGACTTCACGCATCAGCAGCGCTCGGCGCTGGGCCTCCGGCAAGGCCGCGACTTCCGTGTCGATGCGTTCGAACAGTTGGTTGGCCATGGCCTCTTCCTCGGGGCTGGGGGCGGACCCGAATTTCTCGTCCCCGCCGGCATCGTCGAGCCCAGGTATGGGCCGATCGTCTTGCCGGTTCTGCGCGCTGCGCAGATAGCTCCTGGCCGCATTGCGGGCGATCGTGAACAGCCAGGCCGCGAAGTTGCCATCGGGCCTGTAAGTCGGCAGGGCAAGAAAGGCGCTCAAGAAAACCTCCTGGGTCAATTCTTCGGTGATCGAGTCGTCGCGCACGAACCGGCCAATCGTTGCGGCGACCCGCCGCTGGTACTTCACCACCAGCACTTCGAACGCCACGGTCTCGCCCTGCTGGGCCCGCGCGACCAGCGCCGCGTCGATACCGCCTGCGAGCAGGGGTTCACTCATTGCAGCCGCCCTGATCCATTCAGGCTGCGAGCGGCCGGGGACCTCCGTCTCGAGTCCTGATGCTCCCCGTCGAAGACGTGGGTGGCACAGACCCCAGTACGCAGCGGCGACATCAAAGTTGCAGCGGGGAGTGTCAGGCCGAGCGTGCGCCGGCGTGGAAGACCTGTCCCCACCTCACGCCTTGAACCCATCGCCAACGCTCGATGGCCCACCGGCTGAGTCCACTGCAGTTCGTCGCCGATCAAGTGCAACTTTCAAGATGTCTCGGCGTTATGGAAGACACAGGTCACTAACGCGGAGGGGATAGCCTTGATGACACATCAGTGCAGCATCGATGCGGCCAGTATATGGACCCGCCAGTCCCTGCCGCGCGTGGCGGTCATCGGCGCCGGCTTCGCGGGGCTGAGCTGTGCCCGGGCGTTGTCTCAGCGCGGCTGCAACCCCGTTGTCTTCGAGGCCGACGATCGCCTCGGCGGGCGCTGCAGCTCGCGCTCCACCCCCATCGGCGTGTTCGACGACGGCGCCCAGTGCATCAACGGCGCCCCCCGCCTGGCCACTCTGGCCGTGCAACGCCCCGGTGAGCTGGTTGCGATGCATCCATGGACCGTGCCGGCGACACCCGCCGAAGAGGCGCGCGACCGCAAGGACTGGAAGCTAGAGGTAGACGAAGCGAACGTCGACCGCACCTTGAACCTGATGGGCTCGGTGGGCGTGCCGTCGATGCAAACGCTGGCCGAGGCCCTGGCAGAGCCACTGGACGTTCGGCTGCGCACGCCCATCCTGCAAGCCCGACGTCGAGGCTCCAACTGGCTTCTGCGGGGACCCGCTGGGGGGTTCGACGAGGACTTCCAGGCCCTGGTGCTCGCCCTCCCGGCGCCTCAGGCGATGCCGCTCCTGCACGAGTCCGCACCGCTCACGGACGCTCTGCGCGCCGTTCGCTTCCGCAGCCGTTGGGTGCTCCTGCTCGGGTCCGAGCGTCCGGTCCCGTTGCCCGGGTACCGGGAGTTCCAGGGCAGTCCCATCGAAAGGGTCGCTGCCATGCACAGCAAGCCGGGGCGCCCTGGCTTCAGGCCCCAGCGCTGGTTCATCGAGGCCGACGAGCGGTGGTCGCTACAGCATGAGCATGACGACGCGGAGACCGTGGCCGATCTGCTGCTCGAGAACTTTTGCGCGCACGCGGGCCGGAAGGTGACTCCCAACTACCTGCGAGCGCACCACTGGCCTCACGCGTTCGTCGAGAAGCCCGCCACCACGCCCCGGCACTCGCAATGCCTGTGGGACGGCGACGTGCAGCTTGGCGTCTGCGGCGACAGCGTGGTCACGAGTACGGTCGGCCGCGTTCACGACAGCGGTGTCGCCATGGCACGAGCGGTCGCCGAGGGCCTGACGTCTCGCCGCCGAAGCATCGTCGCGGCCCCACTCGACAGGAGCCGAAGCCCGCAGCTGGAGCCGCAGCTGTGACGGCCGGATCGATCGTCGCGCCCTCGCGAGGTAGCGCCGGTCTCGGCGATTCGAGCCCGTTGCCGTCGAGGCTGCTATCGGACCTGCGCACCGACCACGCCGGCGAAACCGGCGCCGTGATGATCTACCGCGGCATCCTGGCTGTATCGCGCGACGCGGCCGTTCGTCGGTTTGCGTCAGGCCATCTCGCGACGGAAGCGGAACATCTCGCCGCGATCGAGCGGCTGCTGACGCCGCGGCGGCGCAGCCGGCTGTTGCCGCTGTGGCGCGCCGCCGGATGGCTGACCGGCGCGTTGCCGGCGAGGGTCGGGCCGCGCGCGGTGTACGCCACCATCGAGGCCGTCGAGACCTTCGTCGATCATCACTACACCGATCAGATCGAGTTCATCGACCGGCTGGACTCGGGCCGCACGCATGCACCCCTGCAGGCGTTGCAGGCGCTTCTGCTGTCGTTGCGTGGCGACGAAATCGGCCATCGCGACGAGGCCGCCGCGCTCCTCGACTGCCACGCGGGCCCACCGTCCCTCGTGCTGCGTCTTTGGACCCGCGCGATCGGCATCGGCTCGCGCGTGGCAGTGCGGATCTGCCGCCGGGTTTGACGCATGACCTCCGACACGGATTCAATGGCACCGACCAGCACCATTCGCAGCGACGAAGTCGAGCGCTTCAACCGGCTCGCCGCGACCTGGTGGGACCGCACCGGACCGATGCGGCCCTTGCACGTCGTCAACGAACTGCGGCTGGGCCATGTGCTCGAACAGATCGCCCGGCGTTTCGGGCGGCCGGCCGGTGCGCTGCAGGGCCTGCGTATCCTCGACGTCGGTTGCGGCGCCGGCCTGATGTGCGAACCGCTGGCGCAGCGCGGCGCGCAGGTGGTCGGTATCGACGCCGCCGCGAACAACATCGCCGCCGCGCGGCTGCATGCGAACGCCAGTGGTCTGCCCATCGACTATCGCGTCGGCGAGCCGCAGGCCGCGTTGCACGACGGCGAGTCCTTCGACGTGCTGCTGCTGCTCGAGGTGGTCGAGCATGTCGACGATGTGCCGACCTTCGTGCGCGACGCGGTGGCCCACCTCGCGCCCGGCGGGCTGCTGCTGGCCTCGACCATCAACCGCACGCTGCGCAGCTACCTGGCCGCGATCGTCGGCGCCGAGGTGGTCTTCCGGGTGCTGCCCCGGGGCACGCACCGCTGGGCGCAGTTCGTGCGACCCGAAGAACTCGAGCAGGCCGCTGCGGCCTGCGGCCTGGCCCCCGGCGAGCGTCGCGGCATGGCTTACCTGCCGGCTGTTCACCGCGCGTGGTGGACCCGAAACCTGTCCGTCAACTACATCGCCAGCTTCGCCAAGCCCGGCAACGCCACGCCATGAACCGTAACCTGTCTTCAACTCTGCTGCGCCACCTGCTGTGGCTCACACTTGCCGCCATGCCGCTCGCTGGCCACGCCATCGAAGAGCCCGACTACCAGGTCATCCGCCAACTCGACCGCAACGTGGAGCTGCGCCAGTACGCGCCCTATGTTGTGGCCGAGGTGGTGTTGAACGCCAGCGCCGACACGGCGGGCAACCAGGCCTTTCCGATCCTCGCCGGCTACATCTTCGGCAAGAACAAGGGCGAGCGGAAGTTCGCGATGACCGCGCCGGTGACGCAGAGCGCCGAGCCCGTGACGATGGCGATGACCGCACCGGTGACGCAGGCCGCCGTGCCGGGCGGCATGCGCGTGCAGTTCGTGCTGCCCAAGGGTGTGACACTCGAGTCCGCCCCCGAGCCGCTCGACCCCCGTGTGCAATTGCGCCTGGTGCCGGCCAGCCGATGGGCAGCGATTCGCTACTCGGGCACCTGGTCGCAGTCCAACGATGACGAGCACCT
This sequence comes from Aquincola sp., assembly GCA_022841885.1. GTDB lineage: Bacteria > Pseudomonadota > Gammaproteobacteria > Burkholderiales > Burkholderiaceae_C > CADEEN01. The sequence goes on from JALHQP010000003.1 coordinate 60,609, forward strand.
GGCGCTGCTGAAGGCCACGCTCGACACGGCGGGCGTGGCGACGCAAGGCGGACCGGTGCTGGCGCGCTACAACGCGCCCTACACGCCATGGTTCCTGCGCCGCAACGAGATCTGGCTGGCTCTGCGCTGAGCGCGAGTGCCCGGTCGAACGCCTGGCTGTCGCACCCGTCGCGCCTGTCTGGCGCGCGTGCGCGCTCAGTCAGCGATCCACACCCCACCCACCTCCCGCCACCCGCACCCATAGACGCGCGCCAGCAGGTCGGCGCGCAACAGGTCTGCTGCGGCCCCCTGCTCGCATACACCGTCGGGCAACAGCGCCAGCACATGCGTCGCGGTGCGCGCGATCCAGTTCACGTCGTGGGCCGAGATCACGAGCGCCTGGTCGGGCGGCAGTGAAGAGGCAAGCCAGCGCGCCACCAGCGCCTGGTGCGCCGGGTCCTGGAAGGCGACGGGCTCGTCGAGCAGCAGCAGCGGTGCGCCCTGCAGCGTGCATTGCGCGAGCGCAACACGCTGGCGTTCGCCGCCCGAGAGTTCGAGCACCGGACGGTCCGCGAGCGCCTCGAGGTCGAGTGCGGCGAGTACCGCATGCGCGTCGTGGCGCGGACGCACGACGCTGAGCTCGAGCAGGCGCTCGACCGTGATCGGGAAGCGGTCGACCACCTGCTGCGGCATGAAGGCGCGCAGCGACGCGGCGTCGAACGCCGACCAGTCGCGCTGCGGCTGGCCTTGCCAAAGCAGGTCACCGCGCTGCGCCACGCCGGGCTCGCCGACGCCGGCAAGGGCACGCAGCAGCGTGCTCTTGCCGGCCGCGTTGCGGCCGATCACGCACCAGCGCTCGCCCGGTTGCACTTGCCAGTCGAGCCCGCGCACGAGCTCTCTTCCCGCCGCCGAAAGCGACAGGCCGTGAACGCCCAACAGCGCGCTCACCGCCCACCCCGCGCCAGGAACCACACGAACACCGGTGCGCCGACCAAGGCCATCACCGCACCGACCGGCAGCTCGATCGGCAACACGACAGTGCGTGCACCGAGGTCCGCCGCCACCAGCAGCGCGGCGCCGCCGAGCGGCGACAGCAACGCCAGGTCGCGCGTGCGCTGCACGCCGGCCAGGCGCAGCGCGTGCGGGATCACGAGGCCGACGAATCCGATGGCCCCGGCGCTGGCCACGGCGAGTGCGGCGGCCAGCGACGCGCCGAGCAGCAGCTCGAAGCGCAGGCGCCGCACCGGCTCGCCGAGCAGGTGCGCGGCCACGCTGCCGAGCAACAGGCGGTCGAGCGCGCGCTCGCGCCAGACGAACCAGGCCACCAGGGCCAGCGCGGCCAACAGGCAGCGCCCGCCATCGTCGGCCCCCGACAGGTCGCCGACGAGCCAGAAGATCGCGCCGCGCAGGCGCTGGTCCGGCGTCAGCGCCAGCAGCAGCGAAGCCATCGCGCCGAACAGGGCCGCGAGCATCGCGCCGGCCAGGATCAGGCGCGGCGACGCATCGTCGGTGGTGGCCAACGCGCGCCGCGCCAGCCACAGCAGCAGCGCACCGGCGGCGAGCGCGCCCGCCGCGGCGCCCGCGGTGATTGCGGCGCCGAACATCAACGCGAGCAGCGCGCCCACCGCCGCGCCGCCCGAGGTGCCGAGCACATAGGGGTCGGCCAGCGGGTTGCGCAGCAGCGACTGCATCGCGAGCCCCGACAGCGCGAGCAGCGCACCGACGCCGGCGGCCGCGGCCACGCGCGGCGCGCGCAGCGTGCGGATCATCTCGACATCCAGCCCCGCGCTGCCGAGGGCGAGCGCCGCCGCCACCACCAGCAGCGTGGCCAGCACCAGCCCTGCGGCCAGCGCGATCAGGCGAGCGCCAGCCAACGGCATCACCAGTCGATGGCGCAACGGGGGTGGGTCATCTCATCGTGCCCTGCAGTGACAGCAGCACGCTGCGCGGCGGCGCCGTGTAGCCGAGCACCTCGGGGCGCGAGGTGTCGGTGGCGTTCTCGACCTTGAGCGCCACGCGCCACTGCGGCGTGAGCTGGCGCGCCACGCGCAGGTCGAGCGTGCTGCGCGAGGGGTTGGTGGCATCGCCAAACGTCACCGGGTCGGTGTCCAGCCGCTTGCCGGTGTGGCGCAATGCGGCGCCGAGCTGCCACCCCGCCAGGCGCGTCGCGTAGTTGAGCGCCAGCGATTGCTTGGCGCGGCGCTTGAGCGGCCGGTCGCTGTCGCGGTCACGCGGGTCCTGCAGCGTCAGCTCCGCGATCAGCAGGCCCTCAGTGTCGAACGGCAGCGGCGTCTGCGCCATCAGTTCGAAGCCCTGGTTCTCGGCGCGCGCGATGTTCACCGTCTCGAACGTCACCGGGTCGAAGGCGATGCGGTCACGCTGGCGCTGTGCGAACAGCGCCCCGCGCAGCAGCGTCGCACCCTCGGACCATTGCAGCGCCAGCTCGGCCTGGCGCGAACGCTCGGGCATGAGTGTCGTGGCCGGGTTGGCGAACAGCTGGTCGAGGAAGGACGGCGCGGAGAAGCCGCTCGCCCATTGCGCGCTCAGCTTCCAGGCCGGTAGCCATTGCCAGGCCACGGCGGCCAAGCCGGTCGTGGCGCGGCCGTAGTCGCTGCTGTCGTCGCTGCGCACGGCCAGCTGGGTCTGCCAGCCGGCGGCCGGCTTGCCGAGCCAGGCCACGCGCAGGCTGTCGGTGCTGCGCGTGCGCTCCGGCGTGCCGCTGTCACCGAAACGCTCGCGCCGCGTCTCGACGCCGGCCTGCAGTTCGTGGCCCGGCGCCAGCGCGTAGCCCAGTTGCAGTGCGCCCAGGCGCACGCGGTTGCGGCCCTCGGTGGCGAAGCCGGTCGGGTCGTCGAAGCGCTCGCGTGTCTCGCCGAGTTCGAGCTCGAGCCGCGTGGCCGCACCGAGCGCGTGACGGCTCTTCAGGCCGGCCGACTCGACGCGCGTGGTCAGCACGTCGTCCAGGCCGGGCGCGAAGCCGTCGTACTCGCTGCGCGTGCGGGTGGACAGCAGGCTCAGCGCGCTCTGGTGACCCGCCGCCCAGGTCTGCTCGACGCGGGCACTGCCGCCACTCTGGCGCGCGGCGTCGCGGTCCGGATTCGCGCCGGGGTCGACGCTGGCGTCGCGTGCCGAGAAGCCGTCGGTGCGGCGCCAGGCGAGCGAGGCCGACAGCTGCGTCGGCGTGGTGGCGTCACCGAAGCGCGCACCGCCGGCGAATGACGCCTGTTGCGTGCCATGGTCGCCCACCGCCACGCTGGCCTGCGGCGCGCTCGCGCGCCGCGTCACGATCTGCACCACGCCGCCGACCGCCTGCGCGCCATAGAGCGACGACAGGTTGCCGCGCACGATCTCGATGCGCTCGATCTGTTCGGGCAGCAGGTGCTGCCACGACGCGGTGCCGAAGTCGGCGCGCACCAGCGGCACGCCGTCGACGAGCACCAGGGTCTGTCGACTGTCGGCGCCACGCAGGAACAGCGAGGCCTGCGAGCCGATCGGGCCGGTCTGGCCGACGTCGATCGAGGTCAGCATGCGCAGCAGCGCGGGCAGGTCGGCCGGCTGCGCGGCTTCGATCTCGGCACGCGTGATCACTCGCGTGGACGGCAGCGCGTCGGGCAGCGGCTGCTCGGTGCGTGCGGCGGTGATGACGACGCGCGCGGATGGGGAATCGGCCGACTCGGTTTGCGCCTGAGCGCCGGACGACAGGGTGGCAAGGCATGCAGCGGCCAGGCAGGGCAGCGTGGCCTGGGCGCGGGGCCCGGAGGACAAAGGGAACATGATGGAAGGAGGGGTCCGGTCAAGGTGCGCGCCCGCTTCCCCGCAGGCCCACACGTCATGGCGCCCCGCCTCGCGACGTGGGCACCGCCTCGTTGGCCGGTATCCGGGCTGGCGCGGCGACCCCTGTGGCCTTCCCAGAGCGGACTTCATGCTCCAGTGGCCGGTGGACAGGGGCGGGGTGCTCGGGGCTTGGCGGCCCGTCGCGCCCAGGCGCTTACCGTTGCGGGGGCAGCTCGGGTTGGCGTCGTCGCAGCAAGGCGGCTTGGCGTCCCGATTCCCGTTTACCCCATGCCGATCGAGAACGACGGCACAGGCACCAACGTTGCGCATGCTAGCAGGCACCGCATAATCCGCCGACCCACCGCTCGCACCCCCTTCATGGCCACGCTGCACGACCTCGCCCAGCGCATCGACCGCCTGCTGCTGCGGCATGAAGAGCTGGAACGCACCAACAAGCTGTTGCTCGAGCAGGTGGCGCAGTTGAGCGGCGACCGGGACAGCCTGAAGTCGCGCCTGGCGGCCGCGCGCGCGCGCATCGATGCGCTGCTCGAGCGCCTGCCAGCCGACGATAAGGAATCGCCATGAAGCAGATGGAAGTCACCATCCTTGGCCAGAGCTACATCCTGGCCTGCCCCGACGGCGGCGAGGCCGCGCTGCTCGCCGCGGTGGCACAGGTCGACAGCGAGATGAGCAAGATCCGCGACGCCGGCAAGGTCAAGGCACGCGAGAAGATCGCCGTGCTGTCCGCGCTGAACCTCGCGTACCAGCTCGCGGAACGCCCCTCCGCACCAGCGCCGCGCGCGCACAGGCCGAGCCCCGGGTCGACGGACGCCGGCGACGTGCAGATCGACACGCTGATCGCGCGCATCGATAGCGCCATGGGCACCGACGATCACCTGCTCTAGCCGTAGAATGATCCGTCCGCCGCGTTCACGCGGGTTTTATATTTCCTTGAACCGATGCTCTATGAGCAAGGGCTTGGAACATCGCTAGGCTGGTGTGATCGTCTCGCGTCAGATGAACCCGAAGCCCTGCTGACCTCGCCCACCTGAACTTCCCCTTGGGTTCAGGAATGCGGCCCGTGGGGCGCGGCGGACACCTATTCGAACCACCCCGGAGCGGCTGCGCCGCTCCCCCTCGAGGGGCAACGCCAGCGGCCCGGCGAAGCCGGCTCCGCGGCGTCTGCTTGGATGTGCACTTAGACTGGCGGCATGTCCTATTGGCTGATGAAGTCCGAGCCCGAAGAGTGCTCGATCGACGACCTGGTGCGCCTGGGCCGCGTGCCCTGGACCGGCGTGCGCAACTACCAGGCGCGCAACTTCATGCGCGACGACATGCGCGTCGGCGACGGTGTGCTGTTCTATCACTCGTCCTGCCCCGAGCCCGGGGTGACCGGCCTGGCCGAGGTGGCCTGCCCGGCCTACCCCGACGCGACGCAGTTCGACCCCCAAAGCAAGTACTTCGACGCCAAGTCCGCGCGCGACAACCCGCGCTGGCTGCATGTGGACGTGAGCCTGGTGCGCAAGACGCGGCTGCTGTCGCTGGCCGAGATGCGCGGCATGCCCGCGCTCGAGGGTATGCGGCTGCTGCAGCGCGGCAACCGCCTGTCGATCACACCCGTGAGCGCGGCCGAGTGGCGCGCGGTGACGAAGGCACTCGACGCGAAGGCGGCTTAGCCGCGCGGGCGCGCGGCTTCGACGGCAGCCCGCCCACCGGCACCACGCGCTCGACCAGCGCCGAGCCCTCGCGCAGCAGGAACTCGCGAAACGCCTGCGCCACCGGCGGCAGGCGCTTGTGGCGCCGCTGCACCAGGTACCAGTGCAGCATCAGCGGGAAGCCCTGCACGTCCAGCGCCACCAGGCTGCCGTCGCGCAGCTCGCGGCTCACCGTGTGGCCCGACAGGAAGGCCACGCCCATGCCAGCGATCACCGCCTGCTTGATCGTCTCGGTGCTCTTGACCTCGAGCGCGACGTTCACATGCGCATGGTGGCGCCCCAACGCGTCGGCCATCGAGTGGCGCGTGTCCGAGCCCGGCTCGCGCACGATGAAGGGCTCGCGCACCAGGCGTGACAGCGCGATGCCGCGCTCGGGCTCCAGCGGGTGCTCGCGCGGCGCGACGATCAGGTAGGGGTGCGGCGCGAAGGGCTCGGCCAGCGTGTCGGCGTCGTCGGGTGGGCGCACCATCACCGCCAGGTCGGTCAGGTTGTCGCCCAGCTGCGTGAGCAGGTCGCCGCGGTTGTGCACCGACAGGTTGATCTCGACCCCCTCGTGCCGGCGGGCGAACTCCACCAGCAGGCTGGGCAGGAAGTAGTCGCCGGCGCTGATCACCGCCACGTTCAGGCGCCCGCCGGACACGCCCTTGAAGTGCGTCATCGCCGCCTCGGCCTCCTCGAACTGCTGGATGATCAGGTGGCAGTGGTGCAGCAGTTCCTGGCCGGCGGCGGTGAGGAAGATCTTCTTGCCCAGCTGCTCGAACAGCGGCAGGCCCGCGTGGCTCTCGAGCTTGCGGATCTGCGTCGACACTGCGGGCTGCGTCAGGTGCAGTTCCTCGGCCGCACGCGAGTAGCTCGACAGCCGGGCCACCGTCTCGAACACTTTCAGCTGGCGCAGGGTCGCGTGTTTCATCGGTGCGCTTGATACATAACTCATAGCTAATGTAATGCATCATTTACTTTGATTGTTATTTATCGACCTGCGCTCCTAGCATTGACCCATCGAGAGACCCCGCACCGCCACCGAGGAGCCCGCCATGCTGTCACCGCGCAAGATCGAATGCCCCACCGACGCCGACATCGAGCGCAGTGCATTCAACGCCGCGTTCTACGAGCTGGGCCTGCGCTGGCACTGGGACGACGCGACCTACGAGCGCCTGGCCGCCGAGCCTTGCGAGCGCTCGCGCGTACGCCACTACGTCGAGAACGTGCACCCGCACCTGCTGCGCGCCTACGACGCCGACTTCCTGACCGAAGCGGTGCTGCAGGCCAAGCAGCGCTTCCAGCGCTCGCTCGAGGGCTGCGCACCGGGCGCGATCCCGCGCTTCAACTGGGCCGACGCACGCTGGGGCGAGACCGGCTTCTGAACGCCGCCCGCCAGGCGCGGGCATTCACGGGAGGAGGTCGATGATGAGCGGTGCCAGCGCCTGGGTGCGATTCGATCTGGCGGGCCGGGAGGGATTCGGCCGCCTCGACGGGGACCGGATCCGCGTCCACGACGGTGACCTGTTCGATGCGCCGCGCGACACCGGGCAAGACCTGGCCATCGGTGCCGTGCGCCTGCTGGCGCCGACGCGGCCGAGCAAGGTGCTCGCGCTGTGGAACAACTTCGGTCAGCTTGCGGCCAAGCTCGGGCTGTCGCGGCCCGAAGAGCCGCTGTACCTGATCAAGCCGCCCAACACCTACCTCGAGCCGGGGGCGCCGATCCGCCGCCCGCCGGGCGAAGGCAAGCTGGTGTTCGAGGGCGAACTTGCGATCGTGCTCGGGCGCCGTGCCAGCCGCGTGCCGGTGGACCAGGCCCTGGGCCATGTGTTCGGCTACACCTGCGCCAACGATGTGACAGTGGCCGACATCATCCACAAGGATCCGTCGTTCCCTCAGTGGGTGCGCGCCAAGGGCTTCGACACCTTCTGCCCCTTCGGCCCCGCGCTGGTCACAGGACTCGACCCGGCCACGCTGACGGTGCGCACGACGCTGGACGGCCAGGTGCGCCAGGACTATCCGATCAGCGACATGCGCTTCTCGGTCGCCGAGCTGGTGAGCATGATCTCGCACGACATGACCTTGCTGCCTGGCGACCTGATCCTGTGCGGCACCTCGGTGGGCGTCGGCTCGATGAAACCCGGCAGCTGGGTGAGCGTCGAGATCGACGGCATCGGCACGCTGATCAATCCCGTGGAGCAGGCATGAGCGCCGCCACGGCATCCGAATTGCTTTCAACTCTCGAGGTCTCTCATCATGAAGATTGCCATCATCGGCGCCGGCGCGATCGGCGGATACCTGGGCGTCAAGCTCGCGCTGGCGGGCGAAGACGTCACCTTCCTCGTGCGCGGGGCCAACCTGCAGGCGATCCGCGCGCAGGGCATGAAGCTGGTGCATGCGGACGGCACTGAGCAGGTCGCGCGCAATGTCCAGGCCACCAACGACTACGCTGCGGCGGGCGTGCAGGACATCGTGGTGCTGGCGATGAAGGCACACCAGGTCGAGGCCGTGCTGCCCGACTTGCAGCACCTGATCGGCCCCGAGACGGTGATCGTGCCGATGCAGAACGGCATCCCGTTCTGGTACTTCCACGAGCATGGCGGGGCGCTGGCCGGCACGCCGGTGCACAGCGTCGACCCGCAGGGTGCATTGCTGGCCGGGATTCCGGCGCGGCAGATCCTCGGTTGCGTGGTCTACCCGGCCTCCGAGCTCACGGCGCCCGGCGTGGTGCGCCACATCGAGGGCGACCGCTTCCCGATCGGCGAGCTCGACGGTTCGATGAGCGAGCGCGCGACACGCGTGTCCGCCTGCTTCGAGCACGCGGGCTTCAAGGCGCCGGTGCTCGACAACATCCGCGCCGAGATGTGGCTCAAGCTCTGGGGCAACCTGACCTTCAACCCGATCAGCGCGCTGTCGCAAGCGACGCTGGTGGACATCTGCCAGTTCCCGGCCACGCGCGAGCTGGCGGCGCAGATGATGCGGGAGGCGCAGGCGATCGCGCACAAGCTCGGCATCACGTTCCGCGTCACGCTGGACAAGCGCATCGCCGGCGCCGAGAAGGTCGGCAAGCACAAGACCTCGATGCTGCAGGACGTGGAGGCCGGCCGCGCGCCCGAGATCGACGCACTGGTCGGTTCGGTGGTCGAGCTCGGTCGCCTGACCGGCACGCCGACGCCGCACATCGACACGGTGTATGCGCTGGTCAAGCTGCTGGCGCGCACGATGGAGGAGCAGCAGGGCCGGCTCGAGATGCAGGCGCTTCAGCCGTCGCAGGCCTGCACGCCGGCGCCGATGATCCGAGCGGTCGCATAGACTTCGATCGGTGAGCGCACCGAACGATTCCGACGACGACCGCTTCGTCCCCTTCATCGCGCACGACGAGTTTCGCCTCGGCCTGCCGCACGGGCATTTCCGCATCGTCGTGAACCCCGCGCTGGCGCGTCCCTACGTGGTGCAGCGCACGCGCATCAAGGTGTTCGCGATCACGGCGATCGGCATCGGCGCGGTGCTCGCGCTGTCCGGGCAGCCGGTGCCCGGCGGGATGCTGGTGGTGCTGGGCATCGTGGCCAACCGCCTGGTGCGGCACCAGGCGGGGCGCATCGTGCTGCACCTCGCAACGAAGGACCCTGCGGTCTACGCCGAGGTCACGAGCAACGGCGTGATGGAAGTGCGGCGCGCCCGCGACGCCCTCTAGGGCGCGCGGGACGCTCGCGCCGCCGCCCTTAGCCCTTACTTCACCAGCAGCACCGGCACGCCGGCCGCGCCGATCGTGGCCTGCGCCACCGAGCCGAGCAGCGAGGCCGTCATGCCCACGCCATGCGTGCCCATCACGATCAGGTCGGCATGCTGGTCGGCGGCCTCCTTGGCGATCGTCTCGCCGGGCGTGCCGACGCGCGCATGCGCCTGGTAGGGCACGCCGGCCGCGTCGAGCGTCTGGCGTGCCGGGCCGAGCGCGGCTTCGCACTGCTCCTGGTAGTACTCGTCGAGCGTCTTGTGGGCGACGAACGAGGACACGTCGCCCGAGACCGGGCGCTGCACGTGCACGAGGTGCAGCACGAGCGCGGCCGGGTCGGCGAGCTCCTGGCGCATGTCGATCACCTGGCGCGTGGCGCGCGCTGCGGCTTCGGAACCGTCCACCGCCAGCAGGATGCGGCGCAGCCGGCCCGGGCCCGCCGGTGCGGCGGCGGCATGCGCGGCGGGCTCGGCCCTCTTCGCCTTGCGGGCCGTGATGAACTTGCCGATCGCCAGCACCAGCAGCGCACCGAGCACGCCGGCGCCGTAGCGGACGAAGTCGGTGGCTTCGATCTTGGGCATGCTCGGCAGCACTTGCGGATTCACCAGGGCCGGGTCGGTGACGGTCATCGTACCGGCGATCCAGCCCAGCAGCATGCCGCCCAGCGTGATGATGATCGGGAAACGGTCCATCAGCTTGATCACCATCTGGCTGCCCCAGACGATGATCGGGATGCTGACCAGCACGCCGAAGATCACCAGCGCCATGCTGTGGCCGGTGCCCGAGGCCTCGGCCGCGCCGGCGATCGCGATCACGTTGTCCACGCTCATCACGAAGTCCGCGATGATGACCGTCTTGACCGCGCCCCAGAGCTTGTCGCTGCCCTCGATGTTCGCGTGGCCGTCCTCGTGCTCGGGCACCAGCAGCTTGACGCCGATCCACACCAGCAGGATGGCGCCGACGATCTTCAGGAACGGAATCGCCAGCAGCGTCAGCGCGAAGAAGATCAGGATGATGCGCAGCACGATCGCCCCGGCCGTGCCCCACAGGATGCCCTGCGTGCGCTGCTTGGGCGGCAGCTTGCGGCAGGCCAGCGCGATGACGACCGCGTTGTCGCCGCCGAGCAGGATGTCGATCAGGATGATCTGGCCGACGGCGACCCAGAATTCCGGTGTGGAGAGAAATTCCATCTGGCTGTTCTCTTGCGCCTTCGCGCTCGTTCGGTGGATGGGTATTGGAAACCAGGAGCCTGGCCGGCCGGCTACGTAGTAGCCGAAACCGGCCGGCGGCGGGTCAGGCGCTCGCCGGCGCCAGCAACTGGCCGCCGCCGTAACTGCTCTGCTTGGGCGCCTCGCCGCCGACCGTGACCCGGATCGCGCAGTACTTGAACTCCGGAATCTTGGCGAACGGATCGAGCGCGGCGTTGGTCAGCTTGTTGATCGCCGCCTCGTAGTACGCGAACGGGACGAAGACCGCGCCGCGCGGCGTGCCCTCGTCCGCGCGCGCCCACAGCGTGACCTTGCCGCGGCGCGACTCGATCGTCAGCACGTCGCCCGCCTTGCCGCCCATGGCCGCCAGGTCCAGCGGATGCATCAGCGCCGTCGGATCGGGCTCGATCGCGTCGAGCACGCTGGCGCGCCGCGTCATGCTGCCGGTGTGCCAATGCTCGAGCTGGCGCCCGGTGATCAGCACCATCGGGTACTCGGCATCCGGCCGCTCGGCGGCCGGGATGATGTCGGCCGGCACGAAGCGCGCCCGCCCGCCCTCGCGCGGAAAGTCCTCGACGAAGACCACCGGGTCGCCCGGGTCGCCTTCCTTGACGCAGGGGTAGGTGACCGCGTGCTCGCGCTCGAGCCGGTCCCAGGTGATGCCGCCGATGCTGGGCATGGTGTGGCGCATCTCGTCGAACACCTCGCTGACATGGCCGTAGTTCCACGGCAGCCCGAGGCGCCGGCCGATCTGCTCGATGATCCACAGGTCCTGGCGCGCGTCGCCCGGCGGCGGCACGGCCTGGCGGCCCATCTGCACCAGGCGGTCGGTGTTGGTGAAGGTGCCGGTCTTCTCTGGGAAGGCCCCGGCCGGCAGGATCACGTCGGCCAGGTAGGCCGTCTCGGTCAGGAAGATGTCCTGCACGACGAGGTGGTCGAGCGCGGCCAGCGCCTCGCGCGCGTGGTTGGCGTCGGGGTCGGACATCGCCGGGTTCTCGCCCTGCACGTACATGCCGCGGATGTCGCCATGCTTGATCGCGTGCATGACCTCGACCACGGTCAGGCCCACTTTGTCGTCGAGCGTGCCCGGCGCCAGCTTCCAGGCCTTCTCGAAGCGCTCGCGCACCTCGGGCTTGGACACATGCTGGTAGTCGGGCAGCATCATCGGGATCAGGCCTGCGTCCGACGCGCCTTGCACGTTGTTCTGGCCGCGCAGCGGATGCAGCCCCGTGCCGGGGCGGCCGATCTGGCCGGTCATCAGCGCCAGCGCGATCAGGCAGCGCGCGTTGTCGGTGCCGTGCACGTGCTGCGAGACGCCCATGCCCCACAGGATCATCGAGCCCTTGGAACGCGCGTACAGGCGCGCGACGTAGCGCAGGGTCTCGGCGTCGATGCCGCAGATCGGCGCCATCGCCTCCGGCGTGTAGCCGGCGACGTTCTTGCGCAACGCCTCATAGTTCTCGGTGCGCTCGGCGATGAAGGCCTCGTCGACCAGACCCTCGGTGACGATGACGTTCATCATCGCGTTGAGCATCGCGACGTCGGTGTCGGCCTTGAACTGCAGGAAGCGGTGCGCGATGCGCGCCAGCTCCGAGCGGCGCGGGTCCATCACGATCAGCTTGGTGCCGCTCTTGGCCGCATTCTTGATGAAGCTGGCCGCCACCGGATGGTTCACGCTCGGGTTGGCGCCGATCACGATCACCACCTCGGCCTGGGTCACGTCCATCACCGGGTTGCTGACGGCGCCGGAGCCGATGCCTTCGAGCAGTGCCACCACCGACGAGGCGTGGCACAGGCGCGTGCAGTGGTCGACGTTGTTCGAGCCGAAGCCGGTGCGCACCAGCTTCTGGAACAGATAGGCCTCTTCGTTGCTGCCCTTGGCCGAGCCGAAGCCGGCGAGTGCCTTCTTGCCGTGCGTGTCGCGGATGGTCTTCAGCCCGCCGCCGGCGAAGTCCAGCGCTTCTTCCCAGGTGGCCTCGCGGAAGATGTCCATCACGCGGTCCGGGTCCATCACGAAGTCGCCCGTCTTCGGTGGGGCGTCCTTGCGGCGGATCAGCGGCTTGGTCAGCCGTTGCGGGTGGTGCGCGTAGTCGAAACCGTAGCGACCCTTGACGCACAGGCGACCCTGGTTGGCCGGGCCGTCGCGACCCTCGACGTAGAGGATCTTGTCGTCCTTGACGTGGTAGGTGAGCTGGCAACCGACGCCGCAGTACGGGCACACCGAGGGCACCTGCCGGTCCGGCACCGCGAGTGCCGCGTCGCGCGCCGGCATCAGTGCGCCGGTCGGGCAGGCCTGCACGCATTCGCCGCAGGCCACACAGGTCGACACGCCCATCGGGTCGTCCATGTCGAACACGATCTTGGCGTGGTCGCCGCGGAAGGCCAGACCGATCACGTCGTTGACCTGTTCGTCGCGGCAGGCGCGCAGGCACCGTGTGCACTGGATGCAGGCGTCGAGGTTGACCGCGATGGCGGGATGCGACACGTCCTGCGCCGGCTGCGCGCGCGCGGCGAAGCGCGGCTTGCCGACGCCGAGTTTGGCCGACCACTGGTCGACCTCGTTGTGGCGCGTGTAGTCGGCCTCCGGCATGTCGGCCTGCAGCAGTTCGAGCACCAGCTTCTGCGACTTGAGCGCCCGCTCGCTGTCGGTGATGACCTTCATGCCCGGCGTGGCGGCACGGCAGCACGAGGGCGCGAGCACGCGCTCGCCGCCGATCTCCACCATGCAGGCGCGGCAGTTGCCCACCGCATCGAGGCCAGGCTTGTAGCACAGGTGCGGGATCTCGATGCCCTCGCGCCGGGCGATCTCGATGATCGGTTCGCCCTGCAGGCCCGTGACGTCGCGGCCGTTGAGGTTGAAAGTGACTGTCTCTCGCGCGGTCATTTCAGCTCCTCGGGGAAGTACTTGATGACGCAGTCAACGGGATTGGGGGCCGCCTGCCCCAGGCCGCAGATCGATGCGTCGCGCATCACCTGCGACAGGTCGGCCAGCAGGTCCAGATCCCACTTGGGTTTGTCGATCAGGGCCGAAGCCTTCGCGGTGCCGTTGCGACAGGGCGTGCACTGGCCGCAGGACTCGTGGGCGAAGAAGCGCATCATGTTGCGCGCCGCCGCGACGGCCGTGTCCTGGTCGGACAGCACGATGACCGCGGCCGAGCCGATGAAGCAACCGTAGGGCTGCAGGGTGTCGAAGTCGAGCGGGATGTCGCCCATCGATGCGGGCAGGATGCCGCCCGAGGCCCCGCCCGGCAGGTAGGCGTAGAGGGCGTGGCCGTCCTGCATGCCGCCGCAGTACTCGTCGATCAGTTCCTTGATCGTGACGCCCGCCGGCGCCAGCTTGACGCCCGGGCTCTTGACCCGCCCCGAGACCGAGAACGAGCGCAGGCCCTTGCGGCCGTTGCGCCCGTGCGAGGCGAACCAGGCGCCGCCCTTCTCGAGAATCTCGCGCACCCAGTACAGGGTCTCGAAGTTGTGCTCCAGCGTCGGGCGGCCGAACAGGCCGACCTGCGCGACGTACGGCGGGCGCAGGCGCGGCATGCCGCGCTTGCCTTCGATCGACTCGATCATCGCCGACTCTTCGCCGCAGATGTAGGCGCCGGCGCCGCGCCGCAGCTCGATCTCCGGCATGCCGGGGTACGGCGGCTGCGCGCGCAGCTTGGCCAGCTCGCGCTCGAGCATCGTGCGGCAGCCGTGGTACTCGTCGCGCAGATAGAGGTAGACCTTGGCGATGCCCACCGCCCAGGCCGCGATCAGCATGCCCTCGAGGAAGCGGTGCGGGTCGCGCTCGAGGTAGACGCGGTCCTTGAAGGTGCCGGGCTCGCCCTCGTCGATGTTCACCGCCATCAGGCGCGGGGCGGCCTCGTTGCGCACGATGCGCCACTTGCGCCCGGCCGGGAAACCGGCGCCGCCCAGGCCGCGCAGGCCCGAGTCCTCGAGCGCCTTGATCACGTCCTCGACCTCGAGCTCGCCGGCGATGCAGGTCTTGAGCAGCGCGTAGCCGCCCTCGTCCTTGTAGGCCTGCAGGTCGACGAAGCCTTGTGGGTCGTGCTTGGTTCGGCCGCCGTTGACGGCCGTCTGCACCGACGTGGTCGTCGCGTGGGCGATCGGGAACTGTCCGACGGCGACCGCCGGCGCCTGCTCGCAGCGGCCGATGCACGGCGCCGCGATCACGCGCACGTCGGCACCCAGGATCGCCGGCAGGCGCGCCAGCAGATCCTGCGCACCCGCCATCTCGCACGACAGGCCGTCGCACACGCGCACGGTCAGCGCCTGCGGCGCGCTGTCGCCCTCTTTCACGATGTCGAAGTGGTGATAGAAGCTCGCCACCTCGAACACCTCGGTCTGCGCCAGGCCCATCTCCCGGGCCAGCGCCGCAAGATGGCGCGCGCTCAAGTGCCCGAAGTGGTCCTGCAGCTTGTGCAGGTGCTCGATCAGCAGGTCGCTCGCGCGCGACGCGGTGCCGAGCAGCTTGCGCACCTCTTCCAGCGCCGCGGGATCGACCGCGCGGCCCTTGGGTGTGGCGCGCTTGCGCTGACGGTCTTCCGGCACGGCGACGATGGGAATGGTTCGGGCGTTCATCGGGTCTCCCGGGGGGCGGCGCTCAGACGGCGCCTTCGGCACGCAGCGCGGCCACTTCGCTGGCGGAAAAGCCGAGCTGCGCCAGCACGTCCTCGGTGTGCTCGCCCAGCAGCGGCGAGCGGGTCACCTCGGTCGGGCTGTCCGACAGCTTGATCGGGTTGCCCACGGTCAGGTACTTGCCGCGCACGGGGTGATCGACCTCGACCACCGTGCCGGTGGCGCGCAGCGAAGGCTCGTAGGCGATCTCCTTCATCGACAGGATCGGACCGCAGGGGATGTCGAGCTTGTTCAGGATGTCCATGGCCTCGAACTTGTCCTTGGTCATGGTCCACTGCTCGATGCGGCGGAAGATCGGCTTCAGGTGCAGCAGCCGCGCCTGCGGCGTGGCGAAGGCCTCGTCCTCGATCCAGCCTTCCTCGCCGATCACCTTGCAGATCGCCGGCCACACCGCCGCCTGGGTGATGAAGTAGATGTAGGCGTTGGGGTCGGTCTCCCAGCCCTTGCACTTGAGCACCGCACCGGGCTGGCCGCCGCCGGAGGCGTTGCCGGCACGCGGCACCGCATCGCCGAACTTGCCGTCCGGGTACTGTGGAAACTCGTGCAGCGTGTGCGTGCGCTCCAGGCGCTGCTGGTCGCGCAGCTTGACCCGGCACAGGTTGAGCACCGCGTCCTGCATCGGCGCCAGCACCTTCTGGCCGCGACCGCTGTGCGTGCGCTGGTAGAGCGCCGCGACGATGCCCAGCGCCAGGTGCAGGCCGGTGCCGCTGTCGCCGATCTGCGCGCCGGTGACCATCGGCATGCCGTCGACCTCGCCGGTGGTGGACGCCGCGCCGCCGGCGCATTGCGCGACGTTCTCGTAGACCTTGCAGTCCTCGTAAGGCCCCGGGCCGAAGCCCTTGACGGAGGCGACGATCATGCGCGGGTTGACCGCCTGGATGTGCTCCCAGGTGATGCCCATACGGTCGAGCGCCCCGGGCGCGAAGTTCTCCACCAGCACGTCGCAGGTCTTGATCAGGCGGTCGAGCACCGCCATGCCGCCCTTCTTCTTGGTGTTGATCGTGACCGAGCGCTTGTTGTGGTTCAGCATCGTGAAGTACAGGCTGTCCACGCCGGGGATGTCGCGCAGTTGGGCGCGCGTCGCGTCGCCCTCGCCCGGCCGCTCGACCTTGATCACGTCGGCGCCGAGCCAGGCCAGCAGCTGCGTGCAGGTCGGCCCGGACTGGACGTGCGTGAAGTCGAGGATGCGGACCCCTTCGAGTGCCTTGCCCATGAGTGATCAGCTCCGATAGTTCATGACAGTATGGGGTTCGGCCGGGCAGGCGCCATGGACAGCGCCCCTCAGGCGCGCGGCGCGCCGCCGGCGAGCTGGGCTTCGAGCTCGACGATCCGCTTGCGCAGCGCGCGCTCGTCGGCGAAGCGCGCCGTCTCGTCGCGGATGATCGACGCGATCGCGCTGACCTTGCCGTCGGGGCCGAAGAGCATGGCCACGGTGAAGGCGATCGACAGCGCGCGCCCGGCCTTGTCCACCGCCGGCACGCGCAGCACGTCGTGGCCATAGCGGGTGGTGCCGGTTTGCATCGACTTGTCGAAGCCGTCCCAGTGGCGCTTGCGCAGGCGCTCGGGAATGATCATGTCCATCGACTGACCCAGCGCCTCGGCCTCGGTGAAGCCGAACAGGCGCTCGGCCGCCGGGTTCCAGACGATGACCTTGCCCTTGGCGTCGCTGACGACCACGGCATCGCCGATCGCACTCACCAGGGCGTTCAGGTCGATGTCGGCATGCATGGCGTGGTTCCTCGTGTTCTGCGGATGGAAAAACGGCGCCCGACCGGGCGCCGTTTCACAGGGCCGGGCCCCCAGTCAGGCAACGGGCTTCAGACCGCCTTGACCTCGTGCATCGCGGCAATCTGCTGTGCGGTGTAGCCCAGTTCGGCCAGCACCTCGTCGGTGTGTTCGCCCAGCAGCGGCGAGGCCGTCACGTTGGGCTTGAGGTCCGAGAACTTGATCGGGCTGCCGACCGTGAAGTACGAGCCGCGCACCTTGTGCGGCACTTCGACGATCGAGCCGCTCTTGCGCAGCGACTCGTCGACCAGGAGCTCCTTCATCGACAGCACCGGCGCGCAGGGGATGTCAAACTTGCGGAAGATGTCCACCGCCTCGTACTTGGTCTTGTCCTTGATGAAGTCCTCGATGGTGGCGAAGATCTCCTCGATGTGCGGCTGGCGGGCGCGCGCCGTCGTGTAGGCCGGGTCGGTCTTCCACTCGGGCTTGTTCAGCGCGTCGCAGATCGGCTCCCAGGCGTGACCCTGGACCGTGAAGTAGATGTAGGCGTTGGGGTCGGTCTGCCAGCCCTTGCACTTCAGGATCCAGCCCGGCTGGCCGCCGCCGCCGGCGTTGCCGCCGCGCGGCGTCACCTTGTCGGCAAAGGCTTCCATCTCGTGCGGGTACTGCGGGTACTCCTCGAGGTAGCCGACCTTTTCGAGGCGCTGCTGGTCGCGCATCTTGACGCGGCACAGGTTCAGCACGGCGTCCTGCATCGAGACGGCGACCTTCTGGCCCTTGCCGGTCTTCTGCTTGCCGATGTAGGCGGTCAGGATGCCGATCGCCAGGTGCATGCCGGTGTTGGAGTCGCCCAGCGCCGCGGCGGAGATCGTCGGCGCCGAGTTCTCGCCCTTCCACCAGCCGGTGGTCGACGCAGCCCCGCCGGCGCACTGCGCGACGTTCTCGTAGACCTTCAGGTCCTCGTAGTGGTGGCCTTCGGAGAAGCCCTTGACCGACGCCAGGATCATGCCGGGGTTGAGCTTCTGGATGTACTCCCAGGTGAAGCCCATGCGGTCGAGCGCGCCGGGGCCGAAGTTCTCGACCATCACGTCCGATTCCTTGATCAGCTTCTCGAGCACGGCCTTGCCCTCGGCCTTCTTGGTGTCGAGCGTCAGCGAGCGCTTGTTGCTGTTGAGCATCGTGAAGTACAGCGCGTCGGCATCGGGAATGTCGCGCAGCTGGCTGCGCGTCACGTCACCGGAGCCGGGGCGCTCGACCTTGATGACGTCAGCGCCGAACCAGGCCAGCAACTGGGTGCAGGCGGGGCCGGCTTGCACGTGCGTGAAGTCGATGATCTTGATGCCCTGGAGGGGAAGGTTGCCGGACATGTGCTACTCCTTGCGATTGCTCTTGTGCGAACTGTGAAAGGCGGGATTACTTCTTCAGCACCGCGGCCGGGTTCAGGCTCGTGATGCGACCGCTCTCGGTACCGGCGGTTTCGTCGATGATGGCGTTGATCAGTGTCGGCTTGCGCGACTTGAGGGCCTCTTCCATGCCCTTGCGCAACTCGGCCGGCGTGGTGGCGTAGACACCCGTGCCGCCGAAGGCCTCGATCAGCTTCTCGTAGCGCGAGTCCTTGACGAACACGGTGGGGGCCACGTCGGCGCCGCCGGTCGGGTTCTTGTCGGTGCCGCGGTAGACACCGTTGTTGTTCATGATGACGATGCACACCGGCAGGTTGTAGCGGCAGATCGTCTCGACTTCCATGCCGCTGAAGCCGAAGGCGCTGTCGCCCTCGATCGCGATCACCGGCTGGCCGGACTCGACCGCCGCGGCCACCGCAAAGCCCATGCCGATGCCCATCACGCCCCAGGTGCCGACGTCCAGGCGCTTGCGCGGCTTGTACATGTCGACGATCGAGCGCGTGAAGTCCAGCGCGTTGGCGCCTTCGTTGACCAGCATCGCGTCCGGATTGGCCTTGACGATGTCGCGCACCACGTTCAGTGCGCTGTGGAAGTTCATCGGCTTCGGATCCTTGGCCAGGGTCTCGGCCATCTTGGCGACGTTCTTGTTCTTCTTGTCGGCCACTGCATTCAGCCACTCGGCCGGCGGGCGGCCCCAGTTGTTGCCGATGCCGGCCAGCAGGGCCGCGACGCAGGAGCCGATGTCACCGACCACCGGCGCGTCGATGCGCACATTGCTGTCCATCTCGGTCGGCGAGATGTCGATCTGGATGAACTTCTGGCCGCCCCAGTCCTTGTGGTCCTTGCCACCCCAGGTCTTGCCCTTGCCGTGCGAGAGCAGCCAGTTCAGGCGCGCGCCGACGAGCAGCACCACGTCGGCCTCCGGCAACACGTAGGAACGGGCAGCGGAAGCGGACAACTCGTGGGTGTCGGGCAGGATGCCCTTGGCCATCGACATCGGCAGGTAGGGGATACCGGTCTTCTCGACCAGGGCGCGGATGTCGGCGTCGGCCTGGGCGTAGGCGGCCCCCTTGCCGAGCAGGATCAGCGGCTTCTTGGCGCCCTTGAGCAGGTCGAGCGCGCGCTTGACGGCGTCGGGCGCCGGAATCTGGCGCGGCGCCGGGTCGACCACCTGGATCAGCGAGGCGGCGCCTGCCGCCGCGTCCATGGTCTGGGCGAACAGCTTGGCCGGCAGGTCCAGGTAGACGCCGCCCGGGCGGCCCGAGACCGCGGAACGGATGGCACGCGCGATGCCCACGCCGATGTCCTCGGCGTGCAGCACGCGAAACGCCGCCTTGCACAGCGGCTTGGCAATGGCCAGCTGGTCCATCTCCTCGTAGTCGCCCTGGGACAGGTCGACAATCTCGCGCTCGGACGAGCCCGAGATCAGGATCATCGGGAAGCAGTTGGTGGTGGCGTTGGCCAGCGCGGTCAGCCCGTTCAGGAAGCCGGGCGCCGACACCGTCAGGCAGATGCCGGGCTTGCCGGTCATGAAGCCGGCGATCGCGGCGGCGTTGCCGGCGTTCTGCTCGTGCCGGAACGAGATCATGCGCATGCCCTCGGCCTGCGCCATGCGCGTCAGGTCGGTGATCGGGATGCCGGGCAGGCCGTAGATGTTGGTGATGCCGTTGAGCTTCAGGGCGTCAAGGACGAGATGGAAACCATCGGTCATCTTGGCTTCGCTGGGGGTCGCTGCGGGTGAGAGGACTGCCGCCATGGCACGCTCCTGGGGTCGGGAAGAGGACTGGCGGCTATGGTAGAAAAGCGGACTTCGCTTCCCCGTTGACCGCGGTCAACTTTCGGGAATTGGCCGCCGGCCGGGCCGCCAATCGTCCCCTCGCGCGCCCCACGCGCCCTTGGCAATGACCCTGCTGGCAAGTCACCCAGAACGCAACATCATCCACGTCCAGCTGCGACAGAACGTCGTGCTGAAGACGATGACCGACGCCGAGCGCGCCGAACTCGAACAGCAGCTGAACATCGTCGACTGCGCCAAGGGCGACTACCTGGTGCACCAGGGTGTTCACGACATGGAGCAGTATTTCGTGCTCGATGGCATCCTGAAGCGGGTGGTTGCCAACGCCGACGCCAAGGAAATGATCCTGCGCTTTGCCGACGAGCGCGACATCGAGACCAGCTATGCCGCCTGGCGCCTGAACACGCCGACGCCGTACGCCGTGGTCAGCGTCACCAAGGCCCGGGTGGCCAAGCTGCCGATGCCGCAGTGGGTGGCCTTCATGGACCGGCACCAGCGCTTCAAGGCCGAGTTCGAGTATGAGGTGATGCGCCTGATGAGCGAGATCATGGCGCACACGATCACGCTGCACCTGCTGGACGCGCCGGGGCGGGTGCACCGCTTCATGCGCAAGCATGCCGAACTGGCCGAGCGCATCCCGAAGAAGCAGCTCGCGGCCTACCTGAACCTGTCGGCCGAGACGCTGAGCCGCCTGAAACAACGCGGAAAGATTTGACCTGACAGGAAACAGGGCGCGCGGCGCCCTGTCAGGTGACTTTGGTTGACGTGAAGAGGCGGGAACTGGCCATCACGCGCAGCTGGCTGTCGACACCCGTCACGCCCGGCACACCGGCGGCCACCTTCTCGGCGGCGTCGCGCTCCGCGGTGCTGACCACGATGCCGCGCAGCACGATCACGCTGCCGCCGCCCTCGATCAGCACGTCGACGTTGCGTGTCTCCTCGTGTGCGCGCAGCGCCGCCCGTACATGGGCGTGCAGCGCCATCGCCTGCAGCAGCGCCCGCGAGGCCTCGATCTCGGCGAACTCGGGGCGTGCCAGCAGGGCCTTGATCTGCTGCACGCAGGTGTCGACCGACAGCCGGTCGGTATTGAGCACCATGTCGAAGTGCACCGGGTCGCCCCAGTTGACGCCGAACTGCTCGTGCATGCGCGTGGCGTTGGACTGGTCGCTGCGCCGGATCTCGCTTTCGGCCAGCTCGCGGTCGTCGGTGTCGAGCTCCTTCATCAGCCAGTCGACACGCTTGTCGAAGGGCCGCATGACGCGGATGCAGGGCACATGCGGCACCGAGCGCAGCAGGCTGGTCGCGCCCCAGCCGCGCAGCACCACGTTGCCCTTGGCCGCGGCCTCGAGCACCTCTTCGGAGGTGTAGACCGCGATGCTCTCGCGGTCGGCCGTCAGGCGCTCGATCGGGCCCGCCTTGCCGGCGCGCAGGCGGTTGATCAGGCTCTTGGACACATGCATCTTGTTGGCCACGCGTTCGGCCACCTCGTGCTGCAGGGTCGCGATGCCCAGCTCGGCAGCCAGCTGCTCGGCGACATCCTGGGCCAGCGAGCCCATGCCCTGGGTGAGTGCGATGACAGGCATCTCGGCCTCCTCGGTGGTTCAGTCGATCGGACGCTGGGCGGCCAGTTCATCCACCTTGGGTGGACGGACCAAGGCGATCAGCTTGGAGATCAGCGGCCAGCACAGCATGATCAGGGCCAGCGTGGTGATGCTGCCCACCAGCGGGTTGGCCCACATGATGCTCACTTCACCCTGCGACACCAGCATCGCCTGGCGGAACGAGTCCTCGGCCTTGTCGCCCAGCACCAGGGCCAGCACCAGCGGCGCCAGCGGGTAGTCGAGCTTCTTGAACACGTAGCCCATGACGCCGAACACCAGCATCAGCCAGATGTCGAGCATCGCGTTGTGCACCGTGTAGGCACCGATCGCGCAGATCACGATGATCACCGGCGCGATGATCGAGAACGGGATGCGCAGGATCGAGGCGAACAGCGGCACCGTCGACAGCACGACGATCAGCCCGACCAGGTTGCCCAGGTACATCGACGCGATCAGGCCCCAGACGAACTCCTTCTGCTCGACGAACAGCAGCGGGCCGGGCTGCAGGCCCCAGATCAGCAGGCCGCCGAGCAGCACCGCGGCCGTCGGCGAGCCGGGGATGCCCAGCGCCAGCATCGGCAGCAGCGCGCTGGTACCGGCGGCGTGCGCCGCGGTTTCCGGCGCCACGACGCCCTCGATCTCGCCGGTGCCGAACTTCGGCCCGTTCTTCGAGAACTTCTTGGCCAGGCCGTAGCTCATGAACGAGGCCGGCGTTGCACCGCCCGGCGTGATGCCCATCCAGATGCCCACCAGCGAGCTGCGCAGCGAGGTCATCCAATACTTCGGCAGTTCCTTCCACGTCTGCCATACGACCTTCGGGTCGATCTTGGCGGACTTGCCGGAGAAGTTCAGGCCCTCCTCCATCGACAGCAGGATCTCGCCGATGCCGAACAGGCCGATCACCGCGATCAGGAAGTCGAAGCCGCGCATCAGTTCGGTCAGGCCGAAGGTCATGCGCAGCTGGCCGGTCACCGTGTCCATGCCCACGGCGGCCAGAGCGAAGCCGAGCGTCATCGCCACCAGGATCTTGAACGGGTTGCCCTTGCCCATGCCGACGAAGCTGCAGAACGTGAGCAGGTAGACCGAGAAGAACTCGGGCGCGCCGAACTTGAGCGCGAACTTGGCCACCAGCGGCGCCAGGAAGGTGATCATCAGCACGGCCACGAAGGCGCCGATGAAGGACGAGGTGAAGGCCGCCGTCAGGGCCCGTCCGGCCTCGCCCTTCTGGGCCATCGGATAGCCGTCGAAGGTGGTCGCCACCGACCAGGGCTCGCCCGGAATGTTGAACAGGATCGAGGTGATGGCGCCGCCGAACAGCGCCCCCCAGTAGATGCACGACAGCATCACGATTGCCGAGGTGGGCGACATCGTGAAGGTCAGCGGCAGCAGGATGGCGACGCCGTTGGCACCGCCCAGGCCGGGCAGCACGCCGATCAGCACGCCCAGGATGATGCCGACGAACATCAGCCCGATGTTCAACGGCGTCAGCACCACGGCAAAGCCGTGCATCAATGCGCCAATTTCTTCCATGAGTCGAGACTCCTGTAGATCCGTCGAAGGTCAGTAGCCGAGGAATGCGAGCAGGTCGATCGCGCCCTTGTACAGGGGCACCTTGAACCAGACCTCGAACATCATGAAGAAAAGGGCGTTGACCGCCACGCCGATCACCACCGCCTTGACCGCCGAGTACTTGCCCAGAATGATCATGAACAGCGCGATGAACAGCGCCGACGCGACATACAGACCCAGCAGCATGATCACACCGACGTACACGGCCGACGGCAGCAGCACCGACATCACGCGCTTGAGCTGCACCGAGTCGACGAAGACCTCATCACCGTCCCCACCGCGCGCGCGCAGCGACTGCACGAAGATCGCAGCGCCGCAGATGGCCAGGATGAGACCGATGTAGAAGGGAAAGTAGCCCGCGCCGGGGCCGTCGGAAGCCCAGCCTGCACCCAGGCGCCGGGCCTCGACGATGACGACCACCCCGATCACGAACAGGATGATCGCGACGACCGAGTCGACCGTCGAGTTGCGGGCGACCGGGGTTCCCTCTGTGCCTGCGCCGGACGTTTCATGTGCCATGTTGTGCTCCAACAAGGGGCGATGCTGCCCCGGCCGCCCACCGTCGCGGCGGGCGGCATCAGGTCTTTACAGTGTGCTCCTGGCCGGCGTGGCCGGCCAGTCCGCGACGGTCCTCCTTACTTCGCGAGGAAGCCGGCCTCGGTCATCAGCGTGCGGTGCAGGATTTCGGCGTTGGACACCCACTTGACGTAGTCCGTCCCGGACAACGCGGTCGTGTTGAAGGCGCCCTTCTCCATGAACTCCTTCCAGTCCGGCGTCGCGCGCACCTTGTTCAGAAGGTCGACGTAGTAGGCCTGCTGCTCCGGCGTCACGCCCGGGGGCATGAAGATGCCGCGCAACATCACGTAGTCCGTGGGCACGCCCGACTCCTTGCAGGTCGGGATGTCGTTCCACGACATCGTGGCCGTCACCTTCTCCTTGTAGGGCATGCGCGTGTCGTCGAACACGCACAGCGGACGCAGCGAACCGGCGCGCCACTGGGCCACCGCCTCGATCGGGTTGTTGACGGTCGAGTCGATGTGCTTGCCGACCAACTGCACGGCCACTGCGCCGCCACCCTGGAAGGGCACGTAGATGAACTTGGTGCCGGTGGCCTTTTCAAGGCCGACCGTGATGATCTGGTCTTCCTGCTTCGAGCCGGTGCCGCCCATCTTCATCTTGTTCGGGCCGGCGGCCTTGACGGCATCGATGTACTCCTTGGCCGTCTTGTAGGGCGACTCCGCGTTGACCCAGAGCACGAACTGGTCGAGCGCCAGCATCGACACCGGGGTCAAGTCCTTCCAGCTGAAGGGCACGCCGGTGGCCATCGGCGTCGTGAACAGGTTCGACAGCGTGATGATGATCTTGTGCGGATCGCCCTTGGATTCCTTGACCGACAAGAAACCCTCAGCGCCGGCGCCGCCCGCCTTGTTGACGACGACCATCGTCTCCTTCATCAGCTTGTGCTTGACGATGATGCCCTGGATCAGGCGCGCCATCTGGTCGGCGCCGCCGCCGGTGCCGGCGGGGATCACGAACTCCACGGGCTTGCTTGGCTCCCATGCCGCATGAGCGGACGGAGCCAACATCGCCAACGCCGCGGCGGCAGCGCAGGACAGTCGGGTCAGCGAACGACCGAGGGTCGAACGGCGGGGGCTGGTGCTAGCGCTCATCGTCATGTCTCCAGTGGGGTGGCATTCGGTTCAAGTACAGGAAGGGACGCCGCTGTTGTTCTTGATGCTGATGCCTGCGTGGTCATCCCGGACAGTGGCGCGATGGTCTGCAGGACAGCGGGAATTTCCATTGACCGCAGTCAAGATCAAGGGACAACCCGGTTCGCGCGCAATGTACGTGAACGGCCCACGCACACGCGCTGTTGACCCTCGTGCGCACACAGGGTTCGCCGTTGCAGCACCCGCCGCGCCCGTGCAATCCGGAGGTCACTGGTGCTTTCCCCAATCACGCTTACCCTGATACTTGCTGGGTCTCATCGGCGCGTCGGAAGATGCGCTGCACCCAACCTGTCTCCCGTCGCGCATGAGCACCTGGATCTACACCCACCCAGCCTGCCTCGATCACCAACCCGGCCCGCACCACCCCGAGTCGCCGCAGCGACTGGCGGCGGTGCTGGGCGCTCTTGACGCACCCGAGTTCGCGCCGGTCGTGCGGCGCGAGGCCCCGCGCGGCACGCGCGAGCAGATCCTGCGTGTGCATGACGAGGACTACTTCGACGCCGTCGAGGGCGCCGCGCCGAAGCATGGCTACCTGGCACTGGATGCCGGCGACACCATCATGTCGCCCGGCACCTGGGAAGCGGTGCTGCGCTGCGTGGGCGCCGCGTGCGCCGCGGTCGACGACGTGGTGACCGGGCGCGCACGCAACGTGTTCTGCGCCACGCGTCCCTGCGGCCACCATGCCGAGGCCGGGCGCGCCATGGGTTTCTGCGTCTTCAACCAGGCCGCCATTGCTGCGTTGCACGGCCGCGCGGCGCACGACCTGAAGCGTGTGGCCGTGGTGGACTTCGACGTGCACCACGGCAACGGCACGCAGAACAGCTTCTACGACGACCCCGACCTGTTCTACGGCTCGAGCCACCAGTCGCCGTTCTACCCGGGCACCGGCGCGCGGGCGGAGTCGGGCAAGGCAGGCAACATCGTCAACATCCCGCTCGCTCGCGGCGCCGACTCGACCACCTTCCGCCGTCACATGCGCGACGACCTGCTGCCCGCGCTGCGCCGCTTCGCGCCGCAGCTGCTGATCATCTCGGCCGGCTTCGACGCCCACCACCTCGACCCGCTCGGCGGCCTCGCCTTCACCGACGAGGACTTCCACTGGATCACGCGCGAGCTGATGGCGGTGGCCGACGAGACGGCGGGCGGACGCGTCGTGTCGACGCTGGAAGGCGGCTACAGCCTGGACGGCCTGGCGAGCGGTACCGCGGCGCATGTGCGCGCGCTGATGCAGCACTGACGCGGGCTCGCCCGCCGTTCAGGCCTCGGCGTCGAAGCGGATGCTGGCCAGCGTGACACGGTTACCGCCGCGCTGGCGTGCGTCGGCCAGCGCCGCCTCGCAGGCCGAGCGCAACTCGTCCTGCGTGTGGGCGGTGTGCGGGAAGCTGGCCACGCCCATCGACACGGTGAATCCGACCTCGCGCCCCTCGTGCGCCACGATCTGGGTCGCGCACTGGCGGCGCAGACCCTCCATGCGCGAGTGCGCCGTCGCCAGGCCGACACCCGACAGCAGCACGGCGAAGCGCTCGTCGTCGTAGCGGCACGAGGCGTCCATCGCGCGCGTGTTGCTGCGCAACAGATTCCCGAGCGTCTCGTGCACGCGCGAGCGCACCGGGCTGCCCAGCGAGCGCACCTCGTCGGGCAGCGGGTCGAGTTCGATCGACACCAGCGCGAACTCGCGGTGCTCCCGCGTCGACAGGTCGACCTCGCGCCGCAACTGGTCCTCGAAGTGGGCGCGGTTGTGCAGGCCGGTCGCACTGTCGCGCGGCAACTGGCCGTGCATCTCGCGCCGCAGCTGCTCGTTGGCGAGCTGTTCCTGCTCGAGCTGGTCGAGCGCGTGGCGCAGTTGCGCGTCGCGGCGGCGCGACAGCGCCAGGTCGCGCCACACAGCGGCCAGCAGCGGGGCCTCGTCGGGCCCGGTCAGTCGCTGCCGCAACACGCTGAACTCGCGCCGGACCCCGGCCAGCTCGAGCTTGTGCTCGGCATGCTGCGCACCAGTCTGGTCCAGCGCCGCCTGGTCGGCCACCCGCAACGCCGCCGCCGCCTCGCCAAACAGCTCGGCATCGGTGCACCCCTTCAGTGCCTGGCCAGGACGTCCGAGCCAATCGGCCATGCGTGCACTCGCATACATCCAGAGCCCGTTGCCGGCATGTTTCAAAACCAGGCCGTCCTGGCCCCAGTCAATCAGAGACGCCGCCAGGGGCGCCAGGCAGGCGGCCAGGCGGACATCGATGCCGGGGTCGGCGGGAGGGGCAGACATGGGGGCGTGCGCAGACGGCTCACAATGGTAGCCAGCGGCAGGCCCGTGCGGGCGCTCCTATCTCGGGAGCCCCCCCGAGTCCGGCGTGTCGCTATAATGCGCGGCTTTGCTGGCAAACCCCGCGCCTAGTGCCCGGGCGGAACTCCGGACCCTCCGCCCGCCGTCCACAAGGTGCCGACTCAAGGATTTCCCTTTCCATGACCACCATTCGCGTCAAAGAGAACGAGCCGTTCGACGTGGCTCTGCGCCGCTTCAAGCGCACCATCGAGAAGCTGGGCCTGCTGACCGAGCTGCGCGCGCGCGAGTTCTACGAAAAGCCCACCGCCGAGCGCAAGCGCAAGAAGGCGGCGGCGGTCAAGCGCCACTACAAGCGCGTGCGCTCGATGCAGCTTCCCAAGAAGCTGTACTGACCGGCCTCGACCCCCGACACGAGCCCGCGCGGGACGCCGCTGCGGGCTCGTCGCGCTTCTGAAGGACACCCGATGACACTCAAGGACCGCATCACCGAGGACATGAAGACCGCCATGCGTGCCAAGGACGCGGCGCGCCTGTCCACGATCCGCCTGCTGCTGGCGGCGATCAAGCAGCGCGAAGTCGACGAGCGCATCACGCTCGACGATGCCCAGGTGGTCGGCGTGCTCGACAAGATGATCAAGCAGCGCAAGGACTCGATCGCCGCGTTCGCTCAGGCCGGACGCACCGATCTGGTGGACAAGGAGACCGCCGAGATGGGCGTGCTCGAGGCCTACCTGCCGCAGCGCCTGTCGGCCCAGCAGGTGGCGGCCGAGGTGGCACGCCTGGTCGCCGAACTCGGGGCCGCCGGGCCCGGCGACATGGGCAAGGTGATGGGCGCCGCCAAGTCGCAACTGGCCGGCAAGGCCGACATGGGCATGGTCTCGGCGGCGGTGAAGGCCGCGCTGGCGAAGTAACCATCGGCCATGAACACGCCCCTTCCGCTGCGCCAGATCGCCGCCGATGTCTGCGTCGCACCGCAGCTGACGCCCGAGGCCATGGCCGAGGCCGCGCGCGCGGGCTTTCGCGCCGTCGTCAACAACCGCCCGGACTTCGAGCATGGCCCGGACCAGCCGACGAGCGCCGCCATCGAAGCCGCGGCGCTGGCCGCGGGCCTGGCGTACCGGCACCTGCCGGTGGACGGTGGCTACCAGTCGCCCGAGCAGATCGAAGCGATGGCGCGACTGCTCGACGAGCTCCCGCGCCCGGTGCTGCTGTTCTGCCGTTCGGGCGCGCGCTCGACCCGCCTGTACGCGGCCAGCGTGCAATCACGTAGGGGTTAGATCGCTGCTGCACTGCGGCAAACCCTGAAAGAATCCCGCGTTCTCAAGAAGACGGGAGATCCCTGTGGGCGCCTTGCTCAAAGTTTCCAAGCTGATCGACTCGGTCAACGAGTGGATCGGCAAGCTCACGATGTGGCTGGTGCTGGCCGCCGTGATCATCAGCGCCGGCAACGCCACGCTGCGCAAGGCGTTCAACATCGGCTCGAACGCCTGGCTCGAGATCCAGTGGTACCTGTTCGCGGGCGTCTTCATGCTCGGCGTCGGCTACGTGATGCTCAAGAACGCACACGTCCGCATCGACTTCATTTCGAGCAAGTTGAGCAAGCGCACGAACGCGATCATCGATGCCGTCGGCATCGTGGTCTTCACGCTGCCTCTGGCGCTCATCATGGTCAACCTGGGCTGGCCGATGTTCGAGCGCGCCTGGACCACCGGCGAGATGAGCCAGAACGCGGGCGGCCTGATCCGCTGGCCGGCCTGGTCCTTGCTGCCGCTGGGCTTCGCGATCCTGGCACTGCAGGCGGTGTCGGAGTTGATCAAACGCATCGCGTTCATCACCGGTCACATCGACGAACCGTTCTCGGTGGAGGACGGCAAATCCGAGGAGGAACGCCTGGCCGAGGAGCTGGCTGCCGAAGCAGCCAAACACGAGCAGGCCCTGATCGCAGCCACCGCCGCGGCGCAGAAGGGGCACTGAGATGGCCCAGTTCATCGCCCAGAATTTCGTTCCGCTGCTGTTCTGCGGCCTGCTGTTCTTCCTGCTGACCGGCATCCCGGTGGCCTTCGGCCTGGCCGCCACGGGCCTGCTGTTCGGCTTCATCGGCATGGAGGTGGGTCTGTTCTCGACCTCGCTGTTCCAGGCCCTGCCGCTGCGCGTGTTCAACATCCTGAGCAACGAGACGCTGCTGGCGATTCCGTTCTTCACGTTCATGGGCATCATCCTCGAGCGCTCCGGCATGGCCGAGGACCTGCTCGAGACCGTGGGCCAGGTGTTCGGCCCGGTGCGCGGCGGCCTGGCCATCGCGGTGATCCTGGTCGGCGCGCTGCTGGCGGCCACCACCGGCGTCGTCGCCGCGGCGGTGATCTCGATGGGCCTGATCTCGCTGCCCATCATGCTGCGCTACGGCTACAACCGCACCATCGCCACCGGCACCATCACCGCGTCGGGCACGCTGGCGCAGGCGATCCCGCCGTCGCTGGTGCTGATCGTGCTGGCCGACCAGATGGGCCGTTCGGTGGGCGACATGTACGCCGGCGCCCTCGTGCCGGGCCTGCTGCTGGTGGGCCTGTACATCATCTTCATTGCTGCGGTGGCCATCATCAAGCCGGCCGCCGTGCCGGCGCTGCCGGCCGAGGCACGCATCTACCGCGAGCCCAACGGCTCCGGCGGCTACCGCTCGCTGCTGGCGCTGTTCGTCATCTGCGGCGCGGCCGGCTGGGCCTGGACCAAGGTCCACCACGCCTTCATGGTCTGGGCCACCGGGCGCGCCCTGCCCTCGCCTGGTGACGAGGTCTTCATCATGGCCATGACGGTGGCGTCGCTGCTCGCGCTGGCGCTGGCCCTGCTCAACCACCTGACGAAGATGGGCCTGCTGTCGCGCCTGGCCGAGCGCGTGACCTTCGTGCTGATCCCGCCGCTGGTGCTGATCTTCCTGGTGCTGGGCACCATCTTCCTCGGCGTGGCCACGCCGACCGAGGGCGGCGCGATGGGCGCAGTGGGCGCGCTGATCATGGCCTTCTCGCGCCGGCGCCTGGACTTCAAGCTGATGCGTCAGGCGCTGGACAGCACGGCCAAGCTGGCGACCTTCGTGCTGTTCATCCTGATCGGCTCGACGGTGTTCTCGTTCACCTTCAACGCGGCCGACGGCCACGTCTGGGTCGAGCACCTGTTCGACAAGCTGCCCGGCGGCGCGCTGGGCTTCCTGATCGTGGTGAACATCCTGGTGTTCATCCTCGGCTGTTTCATCGACTTCTTCGAGATCGCCTTCATCGTGATCCCGATGCTGATGCCCGTAGCCGAGAAAATCCTGCCCGAGCTGTTCCCGCCGGGCACACCGATCGACCCGATCATGATCTGGTTCGGCGTCATCATCGCGATGAACCTGCAGACCTCGTTCCTGACGCCACCCTTCGGCTTTGCGCTGTTCTACCTGCGCAGCGTGGCCGCCAAGAAGGACTACAAGGATCGCCTGACCGGGGAGGCGATCCCGGCGGTGACCACGGCGCAGATCTACAAGGGCTCGATCGCGTTCATCATCCTGCAGGTCATCATGGTGGCAGCGATCATTGCCTGGCCGAACCTCGTGATCGAAGGCGTCACGGACACCGGGCCCAAGATCGACGCCGACAAGGCCTTGCAGGAGTTCAACCTGCCGCAGCGCGACGCTCCGCAGTCGCCGTCGATGCCCGGCGCGCCGGCGTCCGAGTCGGGTGCCGGCGGTCTGCCCGCTGCGCCGCAGAAGGCCGCCGACGAGGACCCGATGAAGGCGATCCAGGACGCGCTCAAGCGCGACGCGGACGCCGGCAAGAAGCCTTGAACGCCTGATACGCGCAGGCCGCGCAGGTCGGTCGCGCGCTCCCCACAAAACACAAGGGCCCCGCATGCGGGGCCCTTGTCGTTGTCGTGCTTCGAACGCTCTACAGCTTCTGGCGCTGCATGAAGTCGTCGAAGGTCGCCTCGGTAAAGCGGAACCACAGGTTGGCGTCGCGGCGGAAGGCCGAGTAGTCGGCGTAGACCTTCTTCCAGTTCGGATTCTTGGCGCCGATCTCTTCGTACAGCGCCATCGCCTCCTTGAAGGCCGCGTCCATGACGTCCTTCGGGAACGGGAACAGCTTGGCGCCAGCGGCCACCAGCTGCTTGAGCGAGGCGGCGTTCTTGGCGTCGTACTTGCCGACCATGTCCATGTGGCAGTAGCCGCAGGCCGCTTCGATCATCGCCTTGTACTCGCCCGGCAGCGCGTCATAGGCCTTGGCGTTGACGTGCAGCTCGATGCCGGGGCCGCCTTCCCACCAACCCGGGTAGGCGTAGAACGGTGCCACCTTGTGGAAGCCGAGCTTCAGGTCATCGTACGGGCCCACCCATTCGGCGGCGTCGATCGTGCCCTTTTCCAGTGCCTGGTAGATCTCGGCACCGGGGATGTTCTGCGGCACCACGCCGATGCGCTCGGCCACCTTGCCGCCAAAGCCGCCGACGCGGAACTTCGCGCCCTTCATGTCGGCCAGCGACTTGATCTCCTTGCGCCACCAGCCGCCCATCTGGGCCCCGGTGTTGCCGCAGGGGAAGTTGACGATGCCGTAGCCGCGGTAGAACTCGCGCATCAGCTTCAGGCCGTTGCCCTCGTAGTACCAGGCCGCCATCTGGCGCGCGTTCAGGCCGAACGGGATCGCGCACGCCAGCGCGAAGGTCTCGTCCTTGCCGAAGTAGTAGTACGGCGCGGTGTTGGCCATCTCGACCGTGCCATCCTTGACGGCGTCGATCGTGCCGAAGGCCGGCACCAGCTCGCCCGGCGCGTGGGTGGTGATCGTGAACTTGCCGCCGCTCATGTCCTTGATCTTGGCGGCGAAGACGTCGTTGACGCCGAACAGCGTGTCGAGGGACTTCGGGAAGCTCGAGGTCAGGCGCCAGCGCAGGGTCGTCTGCGCGTGAACGGCCGGCGCGACGCCGGCAGCCAGGACACCGGCGATACCGGCGCCACGGACAAAGGAACGACGTTCCATGGACGATCTCCTCTAAGGGGTCGAGATAGGGACGCGGCGATTCTAGGCAGCACCCCCCAGCCGGCTGAGCGGGGTTTCCCCCTGCGTAGGATTACGGTAGGCGATGCCAGAGCGGCCTCAGGCGCCGGCCACCTTCATGCGCTCGATCAGCACCGAGCCGGTAGTGCGGCTGCCCGAAGTGTAGGCGTCGGCGCCGACGGCTGCGATGCCCTTGAGCATCTCGCGCAGGTTGCCGGCGATCGTGACTTCGTGCACCGGGTGCGCGATGCGCCCGCCCTCGACCCAGAAACCGGCCGCGCCGCGCGAGTAGTCGCCGGTCACGCCGTTGACGCCCTGGCCCATCAGCTCGATCACGAACAGGCCGCGCTGCAGCTTGGCGAGCATCGCCTCGAGATCGTCGCCCGGCTGCGTCAGGCGGCTGGTCAGCACCAGGTTGTGTGCACCACCTGCGTGCCCCGTCGTCTTCATGCCGAGCTTGCGCGCCGAGTAGCTGGACAGGAAGTAGCCCTGCACCACGCCGGCGTCGACGACGCGGCGTGGGCGCGTGACCACGCCTTCGTCGTCGAACGGTGCACTGCCCTTGCCCTTGGCCAGCAGCGGGTTCTCGTCGAGGTCCAGGTGCGGGGCCAGCACGGCCTGTCCGAGGCTGCCTTCGAGAAAGGTCGCCTTGCGGTACAACGATCCACCGGACGTGGCCTGCACATAGGCGCCGACCAGGCCGGACGCGAGCGTCGACTCGAACAGCACCGGCACCTCGCAAGTGGCGATCTTGCGCGAGTGCAAGCGCGACAGCGCCCGCTCGGCGGCGTAGCGGCCCACCGCCTCGGGCGCGGCCAGGTCGGCCGGGTCGCGCATCGAGGTGTACCAGTAGTCGCGCTGCATGGCGTCGCCGCGGCCGGCGATCGGAGACACCGACAGGCCGTGGCGCGAGCTGGCGTAGCCGCCGCGAAAGCCACGCGTATTGCCCATGAAGAAGTGCGACTGCTGCGCCGACACGCCTGCACCTTCGGAGTTGGTGATACGCCGGTCGGTGGCCAGCGCCGCCGCCTCGCAACGCAGGGCCAGCTCGCGCGCGCGCTCGGCGTCGATGGCCCAGGGGTGGATCAGGTCGAGGTCGCGCGCCGCCTGCGCGGGCGTCGCGATGTCGGCCTCGTCGGGCAGGCCGGCCATCGGGTCCTCGGCCGTGAAGCGCGCGATGTCGTAGGCCGCACGCACCGTCTGCTCGAGCGCGGCGCGCGAGAAATCGGACGTGCTTGCATTGCCGCGCCGCTGCCCGAGATAGACCGTGACGCCGATCGACTTGTCGCGGTTGCGCTCCACGTTCTCCAGCGCACCCTTGCGCACCGACACCGACAGGCCGACACCTTCGGAAACCTCCGCCGCCGCATCGCTCGCCCCCAGGCCGCGCGCGATCTGGAGCGTGTCGTCGATCAGTTGCTGGAACTGCGCGCGGCTGTAGGCAAAGCTCTGTGCTTCGGTCATGCGAACTATCATAACGAGCAGACCATGAAACCCCTCGAAGAACCGATCGAATCAGTCACGCCGGAGCGGCCGAGCAAGAGCGCGCGCAAGCGCGAGGCGCACGATCAGCAGGCGCTGGGCCAGGCGCTGGCCGAGCTGCCCGACGGCGCGCTGGCTGCGGCACCGATGCCCGAGGCACTGCGCGACGCGCTCGTCGAGTTGCGCCGCACCCGTTCGCACGAGGGCCGGCGACGCCAGCTGCAGTTCGTCGGCAAGTTGATGCGCCAGGCCGATACCGATGCGTTGCGCGAAGCGGTAGCCAGCGCGCAGCTCGGGCGCGCGCACGACGCGCTCGCGCTGCACCGCGCCGAGCATTGGCGCGGCGAGCTGGTGGCCGACGACGAGGCGCTGACACGCTGGATGGCCGAGCACCCCGACACCGACCTGCAGCGCCTGCGCGCGCTGATCCGCAATGCGCGCAAGGACGCGGCACTGCCACCCGAGCAGCGCCACGGCCGCGCCTGGCGCGAGCTGTTCCAGTTCATCAAACCGCTGCTGGCGGCCGCACCATGAGCGACTTCGATCGGGTCAAGATCGGCCTGCTGTCGGTGAGCGACCGCGCATCGGCCGGCGTCTACGAGGACAAGGGCATCCCGGCGCTGAAGGACTGGCTCGCGCGCGCGTTGAAGAACCCGATCGACTGGGACACGCGCGTGATCCCCGACGAGCAGGACGGCATCACGCACGCGCTGGTGGAGCTGGTGGACGTCAAGCAATGCGACCTGGTGCTGACCACCGGCGGCACCGGGCCCGCCGCGCGCGACGTGACGCCCGAAGCCACGCTCGCGGTGGCCGACAAGGTGATGCCGGGCTTTGGCGAGCAGATGCGCCAGATCAGCCTGCGCTTCGTGCCCACCGCGATCCTGTCGCGCCAGGTGGCGGTGATCCGCAAGACCACGCTGATCATCAACCTGCCCGGGCAGCCGAAGTCGATCGCAGAAACGCTGGAAGGGCTGCCCTCGGCCACGCCGCCGGTGCCCGGTATCTTCGCAGCCGTGCCTTATTGCGTCGACCTGATCGGCGGGCCTTACCTCGAGACCGACGAAGCCGTGTGCAAGGCCTTCCGGCCCAAGTCGGCCGTCCGCCCGACACGCTGAAGGATCAAACCACCACCGGCTCCGGCTCGAGCCGGATGCCGAAGCGGCCGTACACGCTTTCCTGAATCGCACGTGCCAGCGTCACCACCTCGGCGCCGCTCGCGCCGCCGCGGTTGACGAGCACCAGGGCCTGCTTCTCGTAGACGCCGGCACGGCCGATCGACTTGCCCTTCCAGCCGCAGGCGTCGATCAACCAGCCCGCGGCCAGCTTCACCGTGCCGTCGGGCAGCGGGTAGTGCACGATCTCGGGATCGCGGCCGATGATGTCGCGGCACTGCTCGGCAGTGACCACGGGGTTCTTGAAGAAGCTGCCGACGTTGCCGATCACCGCCGGGTCGGGCAGCTTGGCCCGGCGGATCGCGCAGACCCAGTCGAACACCGTCTGCGCATCGGGCTCGCCGATGCCGGTCTCCTGCATCTTGCGCTCGAGTTCCAGGTAGCCGAGCACCGGCCGCCAGGGCTTGGGCAGTCGAAAACGCACGCGCGTGATCACGCTCTTGCCCGCCAGCGCCTGCTTGAAGACGCTGTCGCGGTAGCCGAAGTGGCAGGCGTCCAGGCCCAGCGTCACCGTGCGCCCGGTCACCAGGTCCACCAGATCGAGCGACTCGAAGCGCTCACGCAGCTCGACGCCGTAGGCGCCGATGTTCTGCACCGGCGCCGCGCCCGCCGTGCCGGGAATCAGCGCCAGGTTCTCGAGGCCGGGCCAGCCCTGGGCCAGGGTCCACGCCACGGTGTCATGCCAGTTCTCACCGGCGCCGAGCTCGACGAGCCAGGCGTCGGGCCGCTCCTCGACCAGGCGCCGCCC
Source organism: Aquincola sp. (assembly GCA_022841885.1). GTDB lineage: Bacteria > Pseudomonadota > Gammaproteobacteria > Burkholderiales > Burkholderiaceae_C > CADEEN01. The sequence continues at coordinate 96,147 of JALHQP010000003.1, forward strand.
CATGACCTCGACCTTCAGCACCACGGCCTGCGGGTCGCGCGTGAAGACCACGTTGCTGCCGCCGCCGAGCACGAACTTGGGCGCGCGGCCGAGTTCGGGGTGGTCGACCACGCGGCGCAGCGTCGCCTCGCTGTCGATGCGCACCAGCGTCGCCGCCTGGGCGGGCAGGCCGAAGGCGTTGAGCGTGCGCAGGTTCACGCCCTTCTCGATCGACAGCGGGTTCACGCTCACGCCTTGCATGGGACAATTCTCGCCCAAGGACGTGACCGCATCCCGCAAACCATGCCCAGCTTCGATGTCATGCTCGAACCCAACTTCGTCGAGCTGCGCAATGCGGTCGAGCAGACGAACAAGGAAGTCGGCACGCGCTTCGACTTCAAGGGCTCGAGCGCCAAGGTCGATCTCAGTGAAAAGGGCGAGACGCGCGAACTGATGCTGTACGCGGACAGCGACTTCCAGATCGGCCAGGTGAAGGACATCCTGCTGGCCAAGCTGGCCAAGCGCGGCGTCGACGTGCGCTTCCTCGACGACAGCGCCAAGGTCGAGAAGGTCGGCGGCGACAAGGTGCGCCAGCCGGTCAAGGTCAAGGTCGGCATCGACAGCGAACTCGGACGCAAGATCCAGCAGCTCGTCAAGCAGAGCAAGATCAAGGTGCAGGCCGCCATCCAGGGCGACATCGTGCGCGTGTCGGGCACCAAGCGTGACGACCTGCAGTTGGCGATTGCGCTGCTGCGGCGTGAGATTGCCGACGCGCCGATCAAGTTCGACAACCCGCGTGATTGACACCCCCCCCCGTTGCGCCTTCGGCGCTCCCCCGAGGCCACGCAAGGGGCCTCTTCGAGGCCCTGGGGGCGCCGCCAGCAGACCGGCAAAGCCGGATCTGCGGCGGCTGCTTGGGGTGCTGCTACTCGCGTTTGCCGGTGGTGTCTGTGCGCAGACCGTCACGATGAATGGGGCAATCGGCACGCGCCAGGCGCTGCTGGTCATCGACGGCCAGCCGCAGGCGGTGGCCGTGGGCGCCACGGTCAAGGGCGTGCGACTGCTGTCGCTGTCGCCGACGCAGGCCGAGGTGGAGATCGCAGGCGCGCGGCGCACGCTCACGCTGGGCGCCGGGCCGGTGCGTGTGGCCGGTGGCAGCGGCGGTGGCGGCGGGCGCGAGATCGTGCTGACGGCCGGCGCCGGCGGCCACTTCATGACGGCCGGCGCCATCAACGGCCGCGCCGCCAACTTCATGGTCGACACCGGCGCCACCTCGGTGGCCATGGGCCAGGCCGACGCGGACCGCATGGGACTGGACTACAAGAACAGCACGCGCCGCGGCTTTGCCGAGACGGCCAATGGCCGCGTACCGGCCTATGGCATCACGTTGACCTCGGTGCGTATCGGCGACGTCGAGGTCGCCAACGTCGAGGCCGTCGTGCTGCCGGCCGCGATGCCGCACATCCTGCTGGGCAACAGCTTCCTCACGCGCTTCCAGATGAAGCGAGAGAACGACGTGATGCGCCTGGAGAAGCGGCCGAACTGAACCGGCCGCGCGTCATGCAGGTTCGAGCAGCCCGCGCTTTTCCAGCATCGCTTCCACCCTGGCCGCACGGCCGCGGAAGGCCGCATAGGTCGCCGCCGGGTCGACACTGTCGCCGGCCGAGTACACGTGCTCGAGCAGGCGCGCCGCGACCTGGGCATCGAACGGATCGCCTGCCTCCACGAAGGCGTTGAAGGCGTCGGCGTCGAGCACCTCGGCCCACATGTAGACGTAGTAGCCCGCCGCATAGCCCGAGCCGTAGAACAGGTGCTGGAAGTGCGTGAAGCGGTGGTTGATGCCGATGCCCGGCGGCAGCCCCCGTGCCTTGAGCACCTGGGCCTCGAAGGCCACCGGATCGGCCGGCACCTGACCGCGGGGCAGTGCATGCACCGCCATGTCGGTGAGCGCGCTGGCCACGTAGCGCACCGTCTCGTAGCCCTGGCCAAAACGCCGGGCGCGCTTCAGGCGCGCAATCAGGTCGTCGGGAATCGGCTCGCCGGTCGCCACATGCCGCGCGTGGCGGCGCAGCACCTCGGGCTCGCTCATCCAGTGCTCGAACAGCTGCGACGGCAGCTCGACGAAGTCGCGCAGCACGTTGGTGCCCGACAGGCGCTCGTAGCCCACGTCCGACAGCAGCCCGTGCAGGCCGTGGCCGAACTCGTGGAACAGGGTGCGCACGTCGTCGAATGACAGCAGCGTCGGCTGGCCCGGTGCGGCCTTGGCGAAGTTGTTGTTGTTGACGACGATCGGCGTCACCGCCCCGCCGTTGCGCGTCTGCTGGCGGTACAGGCTCATCCAGGCGCCGCTGCGCTTGGAGGACCGCGCGAAGTTGTCGTGCAGAAAGATGCCGACCACGCGCTCGTCGCGGCCGCGCACCTCGTAGGCCTTGACGTCCGGGTGGTACACGGGAAGGTCGGCGCGCTCGACCAGGCGGATGCCGAACAGGCGCTCGGCGCAGTCGAAGGCAGCGGTCACCATGCGATCGAGCGGGAAGTAGGGCTTGACCTCGGCGTCGTCGATCGCATACCGGCGCTGGCGCACCTTCTCGGCCCAGAAGCGCCAGTCCCAGGGCTCGATCGCATGCGTGACGCCTTGCTCGCGCATCAACGCCAGCAGTTCGGTGCGTTCGCGCTCGACCGCAGGTACTGCGCGTGACCAGACGTCATCGAGCAGTTGCATCACCGCGCCCTGTGTGCGCGCCATTGTGTTGGCCAGCGCGTAGTCGGCGTAGTGAGCGTAGCCAAGCAGCGCGGCCTGCTCGGCGCGCAGCTCGAGGATCTCGCGGATCACCGGCCGGTTGTCGGTCTCGCCGTCGTGCTCGCCACGCGTCGTCCAGGCGCGCCAGGCGGCCTCGCGCAGGTCGCGCCGCTCGCTGAAGCTCAGGAACGGCACGATCAGCGAACGCGACAGCGTGATCACCGCACCGGGCAGGCCGCGCTCGGCCGCGGCCTGGCGCGCGGCGTCGCGCACGAAGTCGGGCAGGCCGGCCATGTCGCCTTCGTGGCTCAAGGTCAGGCGGTAGCCGCTCTCGTCGGCCAGCACGTTCTGGCCGAAGCGCGTCATCAGTGACGCCAGCCGCTCGTTGTTCGCGGCGTAGCGCTCACGATCGGCCCCCACCAAGCGTGCACCGGCGCGCACGAAGTCGGTGTGGATCTGCTCGAGCAGCCGCAGCGACTGCGCATCCAGACCCAGCGTCGCCCGGCGCCCGTGCAGCGAATCGATGCGCGCGAACAGCCGCCCGTTCAGGTAGATCGCGTTCTCGTGCGCGGCCAGCGGTTGTGCCAGCTCGCGCTGCACCGCCTGCAGCGCGGGCGAGGTCTCGGACGCGCACAGGTTGTGGAACACGCGCTCGACGCGGCCGAACAGGCGCCCGCTCGCGTCCAGGCGTGCGACGGTGTTGTCGAAGGTCGGCGCGTCGGCCTGGGCCGCGATCGCATCGAGCTCGACGCGGTGCTCGCGCATGGCCGCGTCGAAGGCGGGCGCGAAATGCGCCGGCGCGATGTCGCCAAACGGCGGCAGCGCATGCGGCGTGTGCCAGGGCTGCAGCAGCGGGTTGTGCACGGTGGTGTCGGCGGCGTTCATCGGCCTGCCCTCACTTGCCCGCCTTGATGGCAATCTCGTCGTCTTCGCGGTAAGGACGGTTGGCGCATTCGTTGAGCCAGTCGGTGCGGTCGCTCTCGACCTTGACGCTGTGGTCGTTGAGCGCCTTGTTGCGCACATTCCAGTCGTTGACCACCGCGTCGCGCGCCAGCGCGCGTTCGTTGTAGGCGCGCACGCTGGTCTCGTAGGCCGGCACGAAGCGCGCCTCCTCGTCGACCAGAGTCGCGCGGACCTTGTTAAGGTTGTCCCGGTCGGCTTCAAGCGCCTTCGACAGCTCCTCACGCTGGTTGCGCGGCGCTTCCTCGACGGCCTTCATCTTGCGGTTGAAGGCCTCGATCTCGACCGCGTGCGCGCGCATGCGCTCCTGCCACCCACGCACCAACGCCAGCTTGGTCTCGACGTCCGCCTTCATGGTCTTCAGGGCCTCGCCGCTCTTGAGCAGTTCTTCCCTCTCGGCGTCGAGCGCCGTACGACGTGGTTGCAGCTCCTTGCCCGCGCTGTTGACATCGTCCAGGCGCTTCATGCAAGCGCGCAACTCGTCGCGAGTCAGCATCTTGCTGCCGGGCACGACTTTGCCGCCGAGCGACTTGGTGGTGTTCTTGGGAGCCGGCGACGCCGGCAGGACGATCGACGGCGCCTGGGCCTTCGACTTGGCCGGCGCGCTTGGCGCCTGCTGCGCGAGCGCGCCGCTGCCCATGCACAGGGCCGCGGCCAACACGCTGGAGTGGGTTCTAAACATGGGGTGCCTCGTGGCGGCCTCGTGGGCCGGGTAACGGCCGTCGCGTCCTCGGGGATGGTGGGCACGCCGGCGAGGGCGCGATCATGCCATCTTGCCGGCGGGCGCCGCTGGGGGTCAGAATCGGCTTCCAGAGTGACCGAGGAGGCCCCGATGCTCAAGCTCCTGAAGTGGACCGTGATCGTCGTGGTCGGACTGGCGATCCTGCTGTTCGCCGGCGGCTACGCGCTGTCGCCCGAGTTCAAGGCCGTGCGCAGCACCACGGTCGCCGCGCCGGCCGACAAGGTCTACGCCCTGATCGCCGACCCGCGCGAGTGGAAGCGCTGGACCGTGTGGAATCAGCGCGACCCCGCGATGGCCATCGCCTACAGCGGCCCACCCTCGGGCCCCGGCGCCGCCTGGGAGTGGAAGAGCAAGACCGAAGGCGACGGCAAGATGAGCTTCACGGCCGCCGAGCCGGGCAAGCGCCTAGCCTACGAATTGTATTTTCCCGACTTCGGCACCACATCCAGGGGCGCGCTCGAACTGGCGGCCGATGGCCAGGGCACCAAGGTCACCTGGATCATGAACGGCAACATGGGCAGCAACCCGCTGTTCCGCTGGCTCGCGCTGTTCGGCGACAGGATGGTCGGGCCCGACTTCGAGGCCGGGCTGGCGAACCTGAAGGCGCTGGCCGAAAAGGGCTGAAGGCGCCTACTCGCCGAGGTAGGCGGCCCGCACTACTCACCAAGGTACGCTGCGCGCACCCTGGGATCGGCCAGCAGCACCTTGGCGTCACCGTCCATCGTGACCTCGCCGGACTCCATCACGTAGCCGCGGTCGGCCAGCGCCAGCGCGCGGCTCGCGTTCTGCTCGACCAGCAGGATTGTCGTGCCCTGCTTGTGGATGTCGGCCACCACCTCGAAGATCTTGTCGACCATGATCGGCGACAGGCCCATCGAAGGCTCGTCCATCAGCAGCACCTTGGGTCGCGCCATCAGCGCGCGGCCCATCGCCAGCATCTGCTGCTCGCCGCCGCTCATCGTGCCGGCGAGCTGCTTGGCGCGTTCCTTCAGGCGCGGAAAGATGCCGAACACCTTCTCGATATCGGCCTCGATCTCGGGCTTGTCGTTGCGCACGAAGGCGCCCATCTGCAGGTTCTCGACGATGGTCATGCGGGTGAAGGTGCCTCGCCCCTCGGGCACCATCACCAGCCCCTGCTTGACCAGGTCCCAGGCACCCTGGCCCTTGATCGGCTTGCCCATGAACTCGATCTCGCCGGCCGCCACCGGCTGGATGCCGGTGACCGCCTTCAGCGTGGTCGTCTTGCCGGCGCCGTTGGCACCGATCAGGCTGACCAGCTCGCCTTGGTGGACCTCGAAGCTGACGCCCTTGACGGCCTGGATGCCACCGTAGGCGACCCTCAGGCCCGTGACTTTGAGAAGCGTGGGTGCCATGTCAGTGAGCCCCTGGGCCGAGATAGGCCTCGATGACCTTCGGGTCGCGCTGCACGTCGTCGGGCTTGCCTTCGGCGATCTGCTTGCCGTAGTCGAGCACGGTGACGCGGTCGCACAGGCCCATCACCAGCTTCACGTCGTGCTCGATCAGCAGGATGGTGCGGCCGTCCTTGCGGATGCGGTCGATCAGCTCGCGCAACACCGTCTTCTCGGTCGCGTTCATGCCGGCCGCCGGCTCGTCGAGCGCGATCAGCTTGGGGTCGGTGGCCAGGGCGCGCGCGATCTCGAGTCGCCGCTGGTCGCCGTAGGACAACGTGCGCGCCTTGTACTCCGCGTACTTGCCGATACCCACGTACTCGAGGATCTCGCGTGAGCGCTTCTCGATGGCGGCCTCCTCGGCCTTGAAGCCGCTGGTGCGGAACACCGCACCGATCAGCCCCGAGTGCGTGCGTACATGGCGGCCGACCATCACGTTCTCCAGCGCCGTCATCTCGGCGAACAGGCGGATGTTCTGGAAGGTGCGCGCGATGCCGGCCTTGGCCACCTGGTGCACCGCCTCGGGCTTGTACGGCGCGCCGCCGAGCTCGAAGCTGCCCGAGTCCGGCGTGTACAGCCCAGTGATGACGTTGAAGAAGGTCGTCTTGCCAGCACCGTTGGGGCCGATCAGGCCGTAGACCTGACCTTCAGTGATCGTGATGCCCACGTCCGACAGCGCCTGCAGGCCGCCGAAGCGCTTGGAGACGCCAGCGACCTTGAGAACGGTGGCGCTCATGCCGCCACCTTCGCCGCGTCCGTCGGCTTGGCCACCGGCGTCGGCGCCGCCTTGCCGTGCTCCGGTGACGGCCACAGGCCGCGCGGCCGCAACAGCATCACGACGATCATCGCCAGTGCGATCAGCAACTGGCGCAGGATCGACGCGTCGATGCGCCCGCCGGTCAGGTTCTGCACGTCGCCGGCCACGTAGCGCAGCACCTCGGGCAGCGCGGCCAGCAGGATCGCGCCAACGACGACACCTGGCAAATGACCGATGCCACCGACGACGACCATCGCGACGATCATCACCGACTCCATCAGGCTGAAGGACTCCGGCGAGACGAAGCCTTGGAAGGCGGCGAACATCGAGCCCGACACGCCGCCGAACGTGGCCCCCATGCCGAAGGCGAGCAGCTTCATGTTGCGCGTGTTGATGCCCATCGCCTTGGCCGCGATCTCGTCCTCGCGGATCGCCATCCACGCACGGCCGATGCGCGAGGTCTCCAGCCGGTAGCACAGCAGCAGGCTGCCGATCACCAGCGCCAGGAACAGCCAGTAGTAGAGCGTGACCGAAGGAATGCTCATGCCGAACAGCGAGATCGTCTTGCTGCCGAAACTGAACACCATGTTGGTTCCAGGCACACCGATCGACATCGGGTCGATCCGATCCAGGCCGCGCGGCCCGTTCGTGATGTTGACCGGGTGCTCAAGGTTGTTCAGGAACACGCGGATGATCTCGCCGAATCCGAGCGTCACGATCGCCAGGTAGTCGCCGCGCAGCTTGAGCACCGGCGTGCCGAGCAGCACGCCGGCCACCGCCGCCAGCAAGGCCGCCGCGGGCACGACGACCCAGATCGGCGTGTGCAGGCCGTCTGGGAAGAGCGCCTTGAAGCCCTCGAAGGTCTCGGACAGGTGGGGGCTGGCCATCAGCGCGTACATGTAGGCGCCCACGGCATAGAACGCGACAAAGCCCAGATCGAGCAGGCCGGCGTAGCCCACCACCACGTTCAGGCCCAGCGCCAGCAGCACGTAGAGCATGGCCAGCGCCATGATGCGCACCCAGCCTTGGCCGAACTGCTGCGCGAACAGCGGCAACACCAACAGCACCGCGGCGGCGATCAGGCACAGCACGATCTGCTTCTGCTTGCTCATCATGATCGCGCGCTCCTCAGGCCCGGTCCGCCACGCGCTCGCCGAGCAGGCCCGAGGGCCGCAGCGTCAGCACGAGGATCAGCGCGACGAAGGCGAAGATGTCGGCGTAGTGGCTGCCGAGCACGCCGCCGGTGAGGTCGCCGAGGTAGCCCGCGCCGATGGCTTCCACCAGCCCGAGCAGGATGCCGCCGACCACCGCGCCGGCCAGGTTGCCGATGCCGCCGAGCACCGCGGCCGTGAAGGCCTTCAGGCCCGGCAGGAAGCCCATCGAGTGCTGCACGGTGCCGTAGTTGGCGGCCCACATGATGCCGGCCACCGCGGCCAGCGTCGCGCCGATGATGAAGGTGGCCGAGATCACCATGTCGGGTCGCACGCCCATCAGTGCGGCCACACGCGGGTTCTCGGCGGTGGCGCGCATCGCGCGGCCGAGCTTGGTCTGGTTCACCAGGTACATCAGGCCGGCGAGGATGACCGCCGTGAGGCCGAGGATCAGGCATTGCACGATGCTGATCACCGGGCCGTTGGCCCACAGGAACAGCGGCTCGCTCGGCAGCAGGATCGGGAACGGCTTCGGATTGGGTTTCCAGACGATCATCGCCACCGTCTGCAGCAGCAGGCTCATGCCCATCGCAGTGATCAGCGGCGCCAGGCGCGGCGCGTTGCGCAGCGGCCGGTAGGCGATCTTCTCGATCGAGTAGTTCAGCGCCGAGCAGATCGCGACGGCCACCGGCACCGAGATCAGCAGCAGCAACCAGCCCGGCATGCCGCTGCCCTCGAGCGCGGTGACGACGGTCCAGCTCGTCAGCGCACCGACCATCAACACCTCGCCGTGCGCGAAGTTGATCAGGTTGATGATGCCGTACACCATCGTGTAGCCGAGCGCGACCAGCGCGTACATGCTGCCCAGCACCAGGCCATTGATGATTTGTTGGATGAAGATGTCCAAGCAGCGGCTCCAGAAACTACGAATGCGCCCCAACCCCGGAAGGCGGGGCACGATTCTAGGCAGGCAAGGTCCGTGCCCCGCGCTGGGAATACCCCACCCGCCAGGCGGCGGCGGTGTGTCAGGCGAGCAGCGTCGCCGCGGCGATCAGAGGCTTGCCCAGGCCCTGGGCGACCGCGGTGTGCGTGATCGCGCCTTCGTGCACCGTCAGCCCGGCGGCGAGGTGGCGGTCCTCGGCGCAAGCGCGGCGCCAGCCCTTTGCGGCGAGCGCCAGGATGAAGGGCAGGGTCGCGTTGCCCAACGCGAAGGTCGACGTGCGCGGCACGGCACCCGGCATGTTGGCCACGCAGTAGTGCACGATGCCGTCGACCACGTAGGTGGGTTCGGCATGCGTGGTCGCGCGCGAGGTCTCGAAGCAGCCGCCCTGGTCGATCGCCACATCGACGATCACCGCGCCGGGTTTCATGCGCGACAACTGGGCGCGCTTGATCAGCTTCGGTGCGGACGCGCCCGGAACGAGCACGGCGCCGACCACGAGGTCGGCCTCGAGCACCGCCGCCTCGGTCGCATCGAGCGTCGCGTACTGGGTGCGGATGCGCCCGTCGAACGCCTCGTCGATCTGGCGCAGGCGCGCCAGCGACTTGTCGAGGATCGTGACCTCGGCACCCAGGCCGATCGCCATGCGCGCCGCATGCGTGCCGACCACGCCACCGCCGATCACCGCGACCTGACCCGGCGCCACGCCGGGCACGCCACCGAGCAGCACGCCGCGGCCGCCGTTGGCCTTCTGCAGCGCCACCGCGCCGACCTGGATCGCCATGCGGCCGGCCACCTCGCTCATCGGCGCCAGCAGCGGCAGGCCGCCGCGATCGTCGGTGATCGTCTCGTAGGCGATCGCGGTGCAGCCGCTGCGGATCAGCCCCTCGGCCTGGACCGGATCCGGCGCCAGGTGCAGGTAGGTAAACAGGGTCTGGCCCCGGCGCAGCATCGCGCACTCGGCGGGCTGCGGTTCCTTCACCTTGACGATCAACTCGGCCGCCTCGAACAGCGCCGCCGCGTCGGCCACGACGCGGGCACCGGCGGCTTGGTAGGCCGCGTCGTCGCAACCGATGCCCTGCCCAGCGTTGGTCTGCACCAGCACCTGGTGGCCGTGGTGCACCGCCTCGCGCACCGCCGCCGGCGTCATGCCGACGCGGTATTCGTGGTTCTTGATCTCCTTGGGCACGCCGATGCGCATTCGCTGATCCTCGGTTCGAAGTGCGCGCATCGTGCGGGCAGCGGCTTCGAAAGTGCTTGCGTCCACCCCCCCGGAAAACCCTCGATTCATGCATGAATCTTCGGCATTGGAGTGACAATCCAGCCAGTGACGCATGACATCTGCCGATTTCACGCATGAACCTTGACAAGCTCGACCGCGACCTGCTGCGTGCGCTGCAAGCCAACGGCCGCCTGTCCAACGCCGAGTTGGCGCAGCGCATCGGTCTGTCGCCGTCGGCCTGCTTCCGCCGCCTGCAGCGGCTGGAGGAGCAAGGCGTGATTGCCGGCTACGTTGCCGACCTCGACGGCGAAGCGATCGGCAAGCCGACCACGGTGTTCATCGAGGTCACACTGACAAGCCAGGTCAGCACCGCGCTCGACGCCTTTGAGCGCGCGGTGGCGGCCTGCGACGACGTGCTCGAGTGCCACCTGATGTCGGGCGACTTCGACTACCTGCTGCGCGTGGCGGTGGCCGACATGCGCGACTACGAGCGCGTGCACCGCCAGCGCATCGCCGCCTTCCCGCATGTGGCGCGCATCCGCACCGCGTTCGCGATGCGCGCGGTGGTGCCGCGGCGCGGTTTCGCGCTCTGAAATGGACCACCCCCGAAGCGCCTTCGGCGCTCCCCCTCAAGGGGGCGCCGCCACCGGCCCGGCAAAGCCGGATCCGCGGCGTCCGCTGGACGCGCCCTGGTCAGGCGTCTGAACTCTTGGTGCGCTGATTTGCTTCACGCAGGCGCGAGAGCTTGTCGGCGATCTGCTGTTCCAGCCCGCGGTCGGTCGGCCGGTAGAACACCGGAGGCGTGCCCATGTCGTCGGGGAAGTAGTGCTCGCCGGCCGCGAAACCTTCGGCCTCGTCGTGTGCGTAGCGGTAGCCGCGACCGTAGTCGAGCTGCTTCATCAGCTTGGTCGGCGCGTTGCGCAGGCGCAGCGGCACCGGCCGCGTGCCGTCCTGCTGCACGAAGGCGCGCGCCGCGTTGTAGGCCATGTAGGCCGCGTTGCTCTTCGGCGCCGCGGCGAGAAAGAGCACGGCCTGCGCCAGTGCCAATTCGCCCTCGGGTGAGCCGAGGCGTTCGTAGACCTCGGCGGCGTCGAGCGCCATGCGCAGGCCGCGCGGGTCCGCCAGGCCGATGTCCTCGCTGGCCATGCGGATCACGCGGCGCGCGACGTAGCGCGGGTCCACGCCGCCATCGAGCATGCGCACCAGCCAGTACAGCGCGGCGTCCGGGTCGCTGCCGCGCACCGCCTTGTGCAGCGCCGAGATCGTGTCGTAGAACTGCTCGCCGCCCTTGTCGTAGCGGCGCAGCTGGTCGCCCAGCGCACGCTCGAGCAGAGCTTCATCGATCAGCGTGGCGCCGCCCATCACGACGGCGACGTTCTCGACCACGTTGAGCAGGCGCCGCGCGTCGCCGTCGGCATAGCCGATCAGGCGCTGGCGCGCGCTGTCGCCAAACGGCGGCGCCTGCACGGCGGCGCGTGCGCGGTCGAGCAGCTCACCGAGCTCGTCGCTGGACAGCGGCTGCAGCACATGCACCGTCGCGCGCGACAGCAACGCCGAATTCACTTCGAACGACGGGTTCTCGGTCGTCGCACCGATGAAGGTGAACAGGCCGCCTTCGACATGCGGCAGGAAAGCGTCCTGCTGTGCCTTGTTGAAGCGGTGCACCTCGTCGACGAAGACGATGCTCGACCGCCCGGCGCGGCGCGCGGCCTGCGCGCGCTCGACCGCGTCGCGGATGTCCTTGACGCCGCCGAGCACGGCCGAGATCTGGATGAACTCGGCGTCGAAGGCCTGCGCCACCAGGCGCGCCAGCGTGGTCTTGCCCACGCCCGGCGGGCCCCACAGGATCATCGAATGCAGCCGGCCGGCATCGAAGGCAGCGCGCAGCGGTTTGCCCGGTGCGAGCAGGTGGCGCTGGCCGATCACCTCGTCGAGCGTGCGCGGACGCAGGCGCTCGGCCAGCGGCGCGTTGGCCGCAGGTGCCGCCCTGCCAGCGGCAGGTGCGTGATCGTCGTCAAACAGCGAACCGGACATCGCGGTCCATTGTCGCAGCCGATGCGATGATCCATCGATGAACCGTCACCTCGTGCTGCTCGCGCTCTGCCAAGGCGCGTTCCTGACCAACAACGTGGTCTTCATCGCGATCAACGGCCTGGTTGGGCTGGCCCTCGCACCGGCCGGCTGGATGGCGACCTTGCCGGTGACGGGCTACGTGGTGGGCGGTGCGCTGGCTACCGGCCTGGTAGCGCGCACGCAGCAGCGCTGGGGACGCAAGCGCTCGTTCCAGCTCGGCCTGATGGTGGCGATCGGCGCCGCGGCGCTGTGCGCCTACGCTGCGGCGACCCAAAATTTCTGGCTGCTGGTGACCGCCACGGTGATCGCCGGCTACTACAACGCCAACGCGGCGCTGTACCGCTTCGCCGGCCCGGAGCTCGTCGGGCCCGAGTTCAAGGAGCGCGCGATCTCGCTGGTGCTGGCCGGCGGCATCATCGGCGCCTTTGCGGGGCCCAACCTCGCCAACGCCACGCGCAGCCTGACGGCGACGCCCTTCGTGGCCGCCTACCTGTCCCTGGTGGCGGTGGGCGCGCTGGCATTGCTGCTGCTGTCGCTGATCCGCTTCGCGCCGCATGTGCCGCCCGCGCCGGGCGCGGCGCGCGGGCGCCCGCTCGGCGAGATCGTGCGCCAACCGGTGTTCATCGTCGCGGCCGCTTGCGGCGCACTTGGCTATGGCGTGATGAACCTGCTGATGGCCGCCACGCCGATCGCGATGCAGCGCTGTGGCCTGCCCTTCGAGAGCGCTGCGTTGGTGCTGGAGTGGCACGTGCTGGGCATGTTCGTGCCGAGCTTCTTCACCGGACACCTGATCCGGCGCTTCGGCGTGTTGCCCGTGATGGTGGTCGGGGCCTTGCTCAACCTGGTGTGCATCGCGGTGGCGCTGGCCGGCGTCGAGCTGGAAAACTTCCTGGTCGCGCTGTTCGTGCTCGGCGTGGGTTGGAACTTCCTCTTCACTGGCGGCACGACCCTGTTGACCGAGACCTACCGTCCCGAAGAGAAGACACGCGCCCAGGGTGCGATGGACTTCTGTGTCTTCGCGACGATGGCGCTCAGTTCATTCGCCTCGGGCGCCCTGGTGACGACGCAAGGCTGGGAGTGGCTCAACCTGGGTTCGCTGCTGCCGCTGGGCCTGACGCTGGGCGCGCTGCTCTGGCTTGCGGCGCTGCGCCGCCGAGCGCTGCCGGCTACGGCTTGAGCACGTCCACGCCCTTGGGCGGCGTGAAGCGGAAGGCGTCGGCGGCCGGCGCCAGGTTGGTCGCCACCTCGCTGAAGTTCAGCTGCGAACGCTGACCGAAGCTGTCGACCAGCTCGATCGCCGCGAGCGCCTTGCCCTTGAAGCCCACGCGCAGCGACTGGAAGCCGATCGACTCGTTGCGGGTGCGCGGCGTGGCCTGGACCCAGTCGATGCCTTGCGCGCTCGGCTGTGCCTTGAGTTCGAAGTCCTTCTCGAGGTTGCTGCCCGCGAGCAGCGCGGCCGGCGTGGCCCCGAGCGCCTGGTCCATCGGGCGTACCGTCACCTGCTGCAGGTCGACGTCGTAGAGCCACACCTTCTCGCCGTCGCCGACGATCAGCTGCTCGTAGGGCTTGGCGTAAGCGAAGCGGAAGCGGTTCGGGCGCGCGAACTCGAAGCTGCCGCTGGAGGTCTTCTTCTTGGCGCCGTCGGGTGAGGTGACGACCTGCGTGAAGGCAGCGCGTGCGGTCCTGACCTCGCGCGTGAACTCGCGCAGCGCATCGACGGCATCGGCCTGCACCGCACCGGTGGCGGCGGTCAGCACGACGGCCCAGCAGAGTCGCTTCATCGCCGACTACTCATCGCGGCGTGGCACCAGCAGGTCGCGGTTGCCGTTGGTGGCCATCGCTGACACCAGGCCCGACTTTTCCATCTGCTCGAGCAGGCGCGCGGCGCGGTTGTAGCCGATGCGCAGGTGGCGCTGCACGAGCGAGATCGACGCCCGCTTGTGCTGCAACACGATCGCCACTGCCTGGTCGTACATCGGATCGGCCTCCGCATCGCCGCCGCCCTCGGCAGCCAGCGCATCACCATCGCCGTCGAGCGTGCCGCCCTCGAGGATGCCCTCGATGTAGTTTGGCTCGCCCTGGCTCTTCAGGTACTCCACAACGCGGTGGACCTCCTCGTCGCTGACATAAGCGCCATGCACCCGCATCGGCGTGTTGATGCCGGCGGGCGCCGACAGGTACAGCATGTCGCCCATGCCGAGCAGCGACTCGGCCCCCATCTGGTCGAGGATGGTGCGGCTGTCGATCTTGCTCGACACCTGGAAGCCGATGCGCGTCGGGATGTTGGCCTTGATCAGGCCGGTGATCACGTCCACGCTCGGCCGCTGCGTGGCCAGGATCAGGTGGATACCCGAGGCGCGCGCCTTCTGCGCCAGGCGGGCGATCAGCTCCTCGATCTTCTTGCCGACCACCATCATCAGGTCGGCCAGTTCGTCGATCACGACCACGATCTGCGGCAGGCGCTCGAGCGGCTCGGGCTGCTCGGGGGTCAGCGAGAACGGGTTGCCGATCTTCTCGCCCTTGGCGGCCGCCTCGTCGAGCTTCTTGTTGTAGCCCGAGAGCTGGCGCACGCCGAGCTTGCTCATCAGCTTGTAGCGCCGCTCCATCTCGCCGACACACCAGTTCAGCGCGTTGGCGGCCTGCTTCATGTCCGTGACCACCGGGCACAGCAGGTGCGGGATGCCTTCGTAGACCGAGAGCTCGAGCATCTTCGGATCGATCAGGATCAGCCGCACATCGCGCGCCTCGGCCTTGTAGAGCAGGCTCAGGATCATCGCGTTGATGCCCACGCTCTTGCCCGAGCCGGTGGTGCCGGCGACCAGCGCGTGCGGCGTCTTCGCCAGGTCCACACAGACGGGCGCGCCGACGATGTCCTTGCCCAGGCCGATGGTCAGCATCGACGCCGCGTCGTTGTACGCGGTCGAGCCCAGGATCTCGGCCAGGCGGATCGTCTGCCGCTTCGCGTTCGGCAGCTCGAGCGCCATCGTCGTCTTGCCGGGAATCGTCTCGACGACGCGGATGCTCACCAGCGACAGCGAGCGCGCCAGGTCCTTCGCCAGGTTCACGACCTGCGCGCCCTTCACGCCGGTGGCCGGTTCGATCTCGTAGCGCGTGATCACTGGCCCCGGCGAGGCCGCCACCACGCGCACCTCGACGCCGAAGTCCTTGAGCTTCTTCTCGATCAGGCGCGAGGTCATCTCCAGCGACTCGCTGGTCACCGACTCCTGGCGGACCGGCGGCGCGTCGAGCAGGTCCACCTGCGGCAGCTTGGTGTCCGTCAGCTCGGCGAACAGTGGCTTCTGCCGCTCCTTGGCCACGCGCTCGGACTTCGGCAGCTCGGCGATCGGTTTCTCGATCACGACCGGGATGTGCTCCTCGATCACCTCGCGCTCCACCGCCGCCACCTCCTCGCGCTCGCGCTGAGCCGCCGCACCCAGGCGCACGTCCTCGGCCAGCTCACGCTGCGCCTCGCGCCGCTGCCTCCAGGTGTCGACCCAGGTGCCGATGCCTTCGGCCAGGCGCAGCCACGAGAAGCGCAATGCCATTGCCGTGCCGGCGATGAGCAGCCCGATCCAGGCCACGCCGGAACCGGCAAAGCCCAGCCACTTGGCCGACAACGGCCCCAGCAGGTAGCCCAGCACGCCGCCGGCATGGCCGGGCAGCGAGGATTCGAAGCGGTACAGGCGCGTCGCTTCGAGCGCGCAACTCGCGGCCAGCAGCAGCGCCAGGCCGACCCAGAACACCGCACGGTGCCCCGGTGGTGCGGCCTCGCCACGCAGGCCGCGAGCCAGCGCCGTCAGCCAGGCGCGCCCGCCCACCAGGGGCAACCACCACACGCTGTGGCCGAGCATGAAAAAGGCGAAGTCCGCGAACCAAGCCCCTGCGAGGCCGGCCTTGTTGCGCACGGCCTCGCCGCTGCCCGAGGTCGAGAAGCCCGGGTCCGCACCGGAGTGCGTTACCAAAGCCAGCATGGCCAACAGCCACAACATGGCGCCAGCGAGCAGCCAGAGCTGCCGTCTGAGCGGCAAAGTAGCCGGGCCACCCGGCGCCACCGCGGCGCCGCCTTCAGCCCGCAGCGATCCGAGGGGAAAGGTCATGCCCCAATTGTGGCCGAGGCCGGCCGCACGCCTGTCAGTCGTTGTACAGGCGCTGCTTGATGATGACCGAGCCGTTTTCCTGGGTCTCGATCACGCCGCGCTGCTCCAGGTCCTTCATGACCCGGCTGACCATTTCGCGCGAGGCACCGACCACCTTGGCCATGTCCTGGCGCGAGACCTTGTTGCGAATCAGGCTGGTGCCGTTCACGTCCTCGGCCATGTCGAGCAGGGTGCGGGCCACGCGGCCATACACGTCCAGCAGGGCCAGCGACTCGATCTGGCGGTCGGCCGCGCGCAGGCGCTGCACCAGGCCACGCAGGATGCCGTAGGCCAGCGAGGTGGTCTCGGGCAGGCAGCGCGCAAACTCGGTGCGTCCGAGCACCAGCATGTCGGTCTGCACCTCGGCGCGCACCGTGGCCGAATGGGGTTCGTTGTCGATCAGGCTCATCTCGCCGACGTAGTCGCCGGCCTCGAGCACCGCCAGGATGACCTCGCGGCCACGCGAGTCCGAGGTCAACACCCGGGCCCGGCCATTGAGCAGGATGAACAGCGCGTTGCTCTTGCGCCCCTGCTCCACGACCAGCTCGCCACGCCGGAAGCGCCGCTTGACCACGTTGTCGGCCACCTGCTGCGCGTGCTCGTTGCTGAGCATCGAGAACAGCGGCACACGGCGAATCAGGTCAAGATTCGAAAGCATCGACATCGCGGGAACTCCTTGTTGGTGCTCTTCTTACGGCTCGGGGCGCCTCAGTCCGCGAGGACTGGCCATTCGGCGCGACTGCCTACAATTTCACGACCCGGCTATTGTGCCTATTGACAGGCTTGACGCCATGCGTGCTGCACCTCATGTAGGGTGACGTGTTGGCGCACCGCGACGCCAGACCCCTTCCCCCGGAACCCGACGATGACCACCCCCACCCACGCCAAGGTCCTGATTCTTGGCTCCGGCCCCGCCGGCTACACCGCGGCCGTCTACGCCGCGCGCGCGAACCTCAAGCCGATGCTGATCACCGGCCTGGCCCAGGGCGGCCAGCTGATGACGACCACCGACGTCGACAACTGGCCCGCGGACGCCGAAGGTGTCCAGGGCCCCGACCTGATGCAGCGTTTCCTGGCCCACGCCGAGCGTTTCCAGACCCGGATCGTGTTCGACCACATCAGTGCCGTCGACCTGGCACGCCGCCCCTTCACCCTGACCGGCGACTCAGGCACCTACACCTGCGACGCGCTGGTCATCGCCACCGGCGCCAGCGCCAAGTACCTCGGCCTGCCGAGCGAACAAGCCTTCATGGGCCGTGGCGTCAGCGGTTGCGCCACCTGCGACGGCTTCTTCTACAAGGGCGCCGAGGTCTGCGTGGTCGGCGGCGGCAACACCGCTGTCGAGGAGGCGCTGTACCTGTCCAACATCGCCACCAAGGTGCACCTGATCCACCGCCGCGACAAGTTCCGCGCCGAGGCGATCCTGATCGACAAGCTGCACGCCAAGGTGGCCGAGGGCCGCATGCAACTGCACCTGTGGCAGACGCTCGACGAGGTGCTGGGCGACGCCACCGGCGTGACGGGCGTGCGCCTGAAAAGCACCGAGACCGGCATGACCCGGGACCTGGCGGTCAAGGGCTGCTTCATCGCGATCGGTCACCAGCCCAACACCGACATCTTCAAGGGCCAGCTCGAGATGAAGGACGGGTACATCGTCACCCGCTCCGGCCTCGCCGGCATGGCCACGATGACAAGCATCCCGGGCGTCTTCGCCGCCGGCGACGTGCAGGACCACGTGTACCGCCAGGCCATCACCTCGGCGGGCACCGGCTGCATGGCCGCGCTGGACGCCCAGCGCTTCCTCGAGCAGCAGGGGTAGCCCGAGGACCACGCCTCGGCTATACTCGCGGTCTTTGCCGAAATCCGGCAAACCGTATCATTTCCGGAGCCGAACATGGCACGCGTCTGTCAAGTCACGGGTAAGCGCCCGATGGTGGGAAACCATGTTTCCCACGCCAACAACAAGACCAAGCGTCGTTTCCTGCCCAACCTGCAGTACCGTCGCTTCTGGCTCGAAACCGAAAACCGCTGGGTGCGCCTGCGCGTGTCCAATGCCGCGCTGCGACTGATCGACAAGGTCGGCATCGACCAAGTGGTCGCCGACCTGCGCGCGCGCGGCGAAATCTGATCTAGGAGCCCCACATGGCAACCAAAGGCGGACGCGAAAAGATCAAGCTGGAGTCCACGGCGGGCACCGGCCATTTCTACACCACGGCCAAGAACAAGAAGACGACGCCGGACAAGCTCGAATTCATGAAGTTCGATCCGAAGGCGCGCAAGCACGTCCTTTACAAGGAAACGAAGCTGAAGTAGACGCGAAGGAAAGCGGGCTCGCGGATGCGAGCCCCTTCCTTGGGCGAAGGGCCGCTTGCGCGGCCCTTTTGCATTGCAGCAGCGGTGCGCCTAGGCGTGCGCCGCGCGCAGTCGCAGCGAGAACTCGCTCAGCACGGCGATGCCACTCTCCTCGGCGCGCTTGCACCAAGCCTGAAGGTCGGCGACCAACTGTTCGGCGGACACGTTGGTGCGTGTCCAGAGCTGGCGCAACTCCTCACGCATGGCCACCAGTTTGGCCAGCGCTGGGCTCTGCTCGACGGCTTGTGCCATCTGCGGCTTGATGCCGTGGGGGATCTTGTCGTCGTCGCGGTGCAGCCAGCGACGCGCGAGCTGCATCTGGGCGATGCGCGCGCTGCCCGCGGCGCCCTGCGCCTTGAGCCTGGCGATTTCGGCGCCGACTGTGCCGCGCAAGGCCTTGGCGTACTGCGCCATCACCTCGTAGCGGTTGGCGATGATCGCCTCCAGCGTCCTGCCGTCGGCCACGCGCACTTCGCGCAGTTCGAGACGCGGCGGCGTCTTGCGCACCTTGGCCCAGCCGACGGTTTCCAGGATCCGGATGTAGAGCCAGCCGATATCGAACTCGTGCGGCTTCACCGAGAGCTTGGCGCTCGTCGGGTAGGTGTGGTGGTTGTTGTGCAGTTCCTCGCCACCGATGATCACGCCCCAGGGCGAGATGTTGGTCGAGGCGTCCGCCGCCTCGAAGTTGCGGTAACCCCACCAGTGGCCGATCCCGTTGATGATGCCGGCGGCAGTGATCGGGATCCACAGCATCTGGACCGCCCAGACGGCGGCGCCGATGGCGCCGAACAGGAACAGGTTGATGATCAGCATCAGGCCCACACCCTGCCAGCTGAAGCGCGAGTACAGGTTGCGCTCGATCCAGTCGTCCGGGGTGTTGTGGCCGTACTTGGCCAGAGTCTCTTGGTTCTTGGCCTCGGTGCGGTAGAGCTCGCTGCCCTCGAGCAGCACCTTCCTGATGCCGCGGGTCTGCGGGCTGTGCGGGTCTTCTTCGGTTTCGCACTTGGCGTGGTGCTTGCGGTGGATCGCGACCCACTCCTTGGTCACCATGCCCGTGGTCAGCCAGAGCCAGAGACGGAAGAAGTGAGATGGGATCGGACCCAGCTCCAGCGCACGGTGCGCCTGCGCACGATGCAGGAAGATGGTGACCGCAGCGATGGTCACGTGCGTCGCCGCCAGCGTGAACAGCACGATCTGCCACCAGGCAGCCTGGGTGGCACCATGGGCCAGCCATTGCACGAGCGAATCGGCGACCAAAGACAGAGCGTCCATTCGAACCCTTTTCTACAGAAGACGGATTGTAGGCGGTCGAGCTTGGCGCCCAAGGGGGAAACTGCGTACCCAAAGCCGCCGAAACCTCATCTGCGCCTCAGACTTTGCGCCAGATCATGGCAAAAAAGCCATCAGTTGCATGCAAATGAGGCCATAGACGCAGATTTCCAGCCGCGGTCAGCCCGACAGCTCCGGTCACGCCCAGACCGTCCAGAACCGTCGCCGCATCGAGCTTCTCGAACCCCGGATGGGCCACCGAGAACGCGTCGCCGATGGCCTCGTTCTCCGCCGCCAGCAGGCTGCACGTGGCATAGACGAGCCGGCCGCCGGTCTTCAGCAGCCGGCTGGCCGCCGCCAGGATGGCTGTCTGCTTGGCATTGAGCTCCTCCACGGCCTGCGGCGACTGGCGCCACTTCAGGTCCGGATTGCGCCGCAGGGTGCCGAGCCCCGAACAGGGCGCGTCGACCAGAACACGGTCGATCTTGCCCGCCAGGCGCTTGATGCGGTCGTCGCGCTCGTGCGCGATCTGCACCGGGTAGACGTTCGACAGCCCGCTGCGTGCCAGGCGAGGCTTCAGGGCGTCGAGCCGGTGGCCGGACACGTCGAAAGCGTAGAGCCGGCCCGTGTTCTTCATCGCTGCGCCCAACGCCAGCGTCTTGCCGCCCGCTCCGGCACAGAAATCGACCACCATCTCGCCGCGCTTCGGGTCGGTGACCAGGGCCAGCAGCTGGCTGCCTTCGTCCTGAACCTCTACGTCGCCGCGGGTGAACAGGTCCAGTTTGTTCAGTGCGGGCTTGTCGGCCAGGCGCAAGCCCCAAGGAGAGTGTGGCGTCGCCTTCGCGTCGATGCCGGCGCCGGCCAGCTCGGCCTGCACCGGCTCGCGCCGCGCCTTCAGGGTGTTCACCCGCAGGTCGAGCGGCGCCGGCTCGTCCAGGCTGGCCACCAACGCCCAGAAGCCGTCGTCGCCGAGCTGCGTCTGAAGCGGCTGCGCGATCCAGTCGGGCAGGTTGTGGCGCAGTTTGGGGGAAAGCATCGTGCGGTCGACCGCCTGGGCACGGGCCAGCCAAGCCTGCTCGTCCGGCGACAGTGCAGCCTTCAGGAAGGCGGCGTCGCCGGCCCAGCCGAGAATCGCAAGTCGGCGCTCCGGCGGCCCGCTGCCGCCCTGCGCGAGATGCTGGAGCAGCAGGCGCCGCCGAAGTACGGCATAGGCCGTCTCCGCCAAGGTGTGACGCTCGCGTGCACCGAGGCCGCGATGCTTGCGGAAATGCGCCGACACGATGCCGTCGGCCGGCGCGTCGAACTTCAGCACCTCGCGCAGCAGCGCCGCGCAGGCATCGAGCAGCGCACGGGGCGTCATGCCGGCAGCAGCAGCTGGGACGCACCGTCAACTTGGCGAACGATGCCTTGTTCGACGCGCAGTCGATCACTCACGCACCAGCGCACCGCGAGCGGATAGATCAGGTGCTCGCGCGCGAGCACGCGCGACGACAAGGCATCCTCGTCGTCGCCCGGCAGCACCGGCACGACGGCCTGGATCACGATCGGCCCGTGGTCGAGCTCGGGCGTCACGAAGTGCACCGTGGCACCCGCGAGCTTGCAGCCGGCATCGATCGCGCGCTGATGCGTATGCAGGCCGGGGAAGGCCGGCAGCAGCGACGGATGAATGTTGAGCAGTCGGCCTTCGTAGCGCCGCACGAACGCCGCGCCGAGGATGCGCATGAAGCCGGCGAGCACCACGAGGTCCGGCGTCTGCACATCGATCGCCTGCGCGAGCGCGGCGTCGAAGGCCTCGCGTGTCGGAAAGGCCTTGTGATCGATCACCTGCGTCGCGATGTCGTGCTCGGCCGCGAACGCCAGACCCCCGGCGCCGGGCCGGTTCGAGATCACTGCCACGACCCGCGCTGGCCACCGCTCGACAGCACAAGCCTCGACGATCGAGCGCATGTTCGAGCCGCGGCCGGAGATCAGGATGACGATGCGCTTCATGGCCGTTTCGGTCGGGCGGCAGTGTAGCCCCGCCTAGAATCGCTTCACCATGAAGTCACGCGTTCTTTCCGGCATGCGCCCCACCGGCGCGATGCACCTCGGCCACTACCACGGCGCACTCAAGAACTGGGTCAAGTTGCAGGAAGAACACGACTGCTTCTTCTTCGTCGCCGACTGGCACGCGCTGACCACGCATTACGAAGAGCGCGACGTGATGGAGCGCTACGTCTACGAGATGGTCACCGACTGGCTTGCCGCCGGCCTCGACCCCGATAAGTGCACGATCTTCATCCAGAGCCGCCTGCCCGAGCATGCCGAGCTGTTCACGTTGCTGGCGATGGGCACGCCGCTGGGCTGGCTCGAACGCGTGCCGACCTACAAGGACCAGATCGAGAAGCTGAAGGACCGCGACCTCGCGACCTACGGCTTCCTCGGCTACCCGCTGCTGCAGGCCGCCGACATCCTGATCTATCGCGCCAACCACGTGCCCGTCGGCGAGGACCAGAGTTCGCACGTCGAACTCACGCGCGAAGTGGCGCGCCGCTTCAACCACCTCTACGGCCGTCCCACCAACTTCGACGCCAAGGTGGCCGAGTCGCTGGCCAAGCTGCCGAAGGACGACGCGCGCTACCTCGAGAAGCAGCGCAAGGCCTATGGGGAGACCGGCAGCGCCGAAGCGCTCGGCAAGGGCGAGGGAATGATCGCAAGAGCTGCCGCGAACGTCGTGGGTTGGACCAGCGACGACAGCGAGTTGCTGGCCGGTCACCTCAAGGGCAGCGGCCGCAGCATCCTCGTCGAACCGGACGCCCTGCACACCGAGGTGAAAAAGTTGCCGGGCCTGGACGGCGCCAAGATGAGCAAGAGCTACGGCAACTCGATCGCGATGCGCGAGGAGCCCGCCGTGGTGAAGCAGAAGGTGCAGACCATGCCGACCGATCCGGCGCGCGTGCGCCGCAGCGACCCGGGCGATCCGAACAAGTGCCCGGTCTGGCAGTTCCATCAGGTGTACTCGGATGCCGAGACCAAGGACTGGGTTGTGAAGGGCTGCACCACCGCGGGCATCGGCTGCCTCGAGTGCAAGCAGCCGGTGATCGACGCCATCGTCGCCGAACAGAAGCCGTGGCGCGAGCGCGCCGCGGCCTATCTGGCCGATCCGAAGAAGGTGCACTGGATCGTCGAGATGGGCACCGAGCGCGCCCGCACCGTGGCCAAGCAGACGATGCGCGACGTGCGTACGGCGATGGGGTTGAACTACTGATGAGCACCGCGTTGCAGACCTTCGAAGTGCATCCCGCGGGCGACGCGGCCGCCAGCGTCATCGTGCTGCACGGCCTGGGCGCCGACGGCACCGACTTCCTGCCCTTTGCCGACGAGATCGACCTCAAGGCCGTTGGTCCGGTGCGCTGGCTGCTGCCACGCGCGCCGGTGCGCCCGGTCAGCGTCAACAACGGCCACCGCATGCGCGCCTGGTACGACATCTACGAGTTCGGTGCCCAGGCCCGGAGCCTGCGCGAAGACGATGCCGGCCTGCGCGAAAGCTTCGCCGCGGTGCATGCGCTGATCGACCGCGAGGTCGCGCGCGGCGTGCCCGCGCGCCGTATCGTGCTCGCCGGCTTCAGCCAGGGTTGCGCGATCACGCTCGGCGCCGGCCTGCGCTACCGCGAGCGGCTCGCTGGACTGGCCGGCATGTCGGGCTACCTGCCGCTCGCGTCGACCACCGCCGCCGAGCGCAGCGACGCCAACGCGTTGACGCCGATCTTCCTGGCACACGGCCGTCGCGACCCAGTCGTCGGCCTGGACCGCGGCACTGCCTCGCGCGACGCGCTCGGCGCGCTCGGCTATGCGGTCGAGTGGCACGATTACCCGATGGAGCACTCGGTGTGCGCCGAAGAGGTGGCCGAGTTGCAGCGCTTCCTGCAGCGCGTGCTCGCCGCCTGACCCGACCGCGGTGGACACCACCGCCCGCACGCTGATCACCGGCCGCGCGCTGCGTGGCTTTGTCGATGGTTCGGTCGCGGTGCTGTTGCCCGCGTACCTGCTCGCGCTCGGCCTGGGCGAGTTCGAGGTCGGCGTGATTGGCACGGCCACGCTCGCCGGCTCGGCGCTGGTCACACTGGCGGTCGGCGCCTGGGGCCACCGCGTCGCGCCGCGCACATTGCTGCTCGGCGCCGCCCTGCTGATGGCGGCCACCGGTCTCGGGTTCGCCACGGTCGTTGCCTTTGTGCCGCTGCTCGTAGTGGCCTTCTTCGGCACGCTCAACCCCGGTGCGGGCGACGTCAGCGTGTTCCTGCCACTTGAACATGCACGCCTGGCCGGCAGCGCCGGCACGAGCGACGAACGCACGACATTGTTCGCGCGCTACAGCCTCGCCGGCGCACTGTCCGCAGCGCTCGGCGCCCTGGCGGCGGGCGTGCCGGCCTGGGCCGCAGTGCGGCTCGGTGCACCGCTGCTCGATGCGCTGCGCGCCATGTTCATCGTCTACGCCCTGATCGGCGCCGCGATCTGGCTGCTGTACCGCCGCCTGCCAGTGCCCACACTGCCGACCGCGCAGTCGCGGCCGGCCCCGCTGGGTCCGTCTCGCCGCATCGTCGTCAAGCTCAGTGCGCTGTTCGCGGTCGACGCCTTCGCCGGCGGCTTGGTACTCAACAGCCTGCTGTCGTTGTGGTTGATGCAGCGCTTTGGGCTGTCGCTGGCCCAGGCCGGGCTGTTCTTCTTCGTGACCGGCCTGCTCGCGGCCGTCTCGCAGCTCGCCGCGCCGGCGCTGGCGCGTCGCATCGGGCTGGTCAACACGATGGTCTTCACCCACCTGCCGGCCAACCTGTGCCTGGTGGCTGCCGCGCTCGCACCCTCGCTGCCGGTCGCGCTGGCGCTGCTGGGCGTGCGCGCGCTGCTGTCGCAGATGGATGTGCCCACGCGCACGGCCTACGTGATGAGCGTCGTCACGCCGGGCGAGCGCAGCGCAGCCGCCAGCTTCACCGCGGTACCGCGCAGCCTGGCCTCGGCCGCAAGCCCGGCGCTTGCGGGCGCACTGTTCGCAGGCGGCTGGCTGGCCGCGCCGCTCGTGCTGTGCGGCCTGCTGAAGATCGGCTACGACCTGACGCTGTGGCGCGCCTGCCGCGGCCAGCCTCTGAACGAGACCTAGAGTCCGAGCACGGCCGCCGGCTCCTGCAGCGCGGCCTCGAAGCCCTGCACGAAGCGCCCCACGTGCACCCCGTCCATCAACGCGTGGTGCACCTCCACCGACATCGGCATCCACAAGCGGCCGCCCTCGGCATCGGCGCGGCCGAAGGCCAGCTTGGGCACCGAGTCCTCGGGCTGGCCGTCGCGCCGCCAGACTCGGGCATGGCTGAAGCTCGTGAAGTGCATCCACGGCAGCGTGGTGAAGTGGATGCGCGCCACGTCGTTAGGGCGCGGCTCGAAGTCGGTCGGATCGCGCCGCGCCGCGCGGATCGCTGCGCCGGCCGCGGACGCGAAAAACATGAAGTCGGCCGCGTAGTCGAAGTTCGCGAAGCCAAAGCTCTCGCGATCCTCGCGCAAAACGGTGCTGCTGCCGTCGATCACCTCGTGCACGCGCACCCGCTCGCCCTCGAAGCGCAGGCGAAAGGGCTGCTGCTCGTTGGCCAGCCGCAGCGCGAGCCAGTAGCAGGCCAGCCCCAGCCCGGCAGGCCGGCCCGCGCTGTCCAGCGCCCGCTTCAGCCGCGCCACGTCCAGGCGCACGCAGACGTTGAAGAAGGGGTTGTCGAACCCGCGAAAGAAGCCGCAAGCGTCACGACGCGACCAGGCGGCGGTGTCGAGGTAGGTGGCCATGGCGCGGCCATTCTGGCCGAGGGCGGCCGTCGAGCTCAGCGCGGGGTCGGGTAGCTGCCCGGCACCAGGATGCCGCGGTCGACGTTGGCGATGTTCGTGTGGCCGCAGAAGGCCATCGTCACGTCCAGCTCCTTGTGCAGGATCTGCAGCGCCTTGGTGACGCCGGCCTCGCCCATCGCGCCCAGGCCGTAGGCCATCGCGCGGCCGATCATCGTGCCGCGCGCGCCCAGGGCCCAGGCCTTGAGCACGTCCTGGCCCGAGCGGATACCGCCGTCCATCCAGACCTCGAGCTTGTCGCCCACCGCCTCGGCGATCGCGGGCAGCGCCGCGATGCTCGACGGCGCGCCATCGAGCTGGCGCCCGCCGTGGTTGCTGACGACGATCGCATCGGCACCATGTTGCGCCGCGAGCTTCGCGTCCTCGACTTCCATGATCCCCTTCAGGATCAGCTTGCCGCCCCAACGCTCGCGCACCCAGTCGACGTCGGCCCAGGACAGGCGCGGATCGAACTGCTCGTTGGTCCAGGCCGCAAGCGACTTCATGTCGCTGACCTCTTTCACATGCCCGACCAGGTTGCGGAAGGTGTGGCGCCGCGTGCCGAGCATGCCCAGGCACCAGCGCGGCTTCATGGCCAGGTTGATCATGTTCGCGATCGTCGGCCGCGGAGGTGCGGTCAGGCCGTTCTTCAGGTCCTTGTGGCGCTGGCCGATCACCTGCAGGTCCAGCGTCAGCACCAGCGCGCTGCACTTCGCGGCCTTGCAGCGGTCGATCATGCGCGCCATCGCGTCGCGGTCGCGCATCATGTAGAGCTGGAACCAGAACGGCACGGACGTGTTCTCGGCGATGTCCTCGATCGAGCAGATGCTCATCGTCGACAGCGTGAACGGGATGCCGAACTTCTCGGCAGCCCGCGCGGCGTGGATCTCGCCGTCGGCATGCTGCATACCGGTCAACCCCACCGGCGCGATCGCCACCGGCATCTTGGCGTCGATGCCGATCATCTTGACCGCGGTGCTGCGGTTCTCCATGTTCACGGCCACGCGCTGGCGCAGCTTGATGGCCTGGAAGTCGCTCTCGTTGGCGCGGTAGGTGGTCTCGGTCCACGAGCCGCTGTCGGCATAGTCGTAGAACATGCGCGGCACGCGCTTCTCGGCCAGCGCGCGCAGGTCTTCGATGTTGGTGATCACGGGCATGGTGGGCGCTCCTCGTTTGGCGCGCATCCTACGGGCGCGGCCCCCCTTCGGGTCGGAAGCTTGTTCAGCCCGGCCCGGAATTCCCGGCGTGTGCCTGCGCCTGCAGCGCGACACAGCGCTCGGTAAGCCAGTGGGCAAACAGCGGCGCGGCACCGCGCGTCGCATAGGGCAGCAGGTAGTAGCGATTTGCCGGCTCGATGCTCAGGTCGAACAACGGCACCAGGCTGCCGCTGGCCAGCCAGTGCCGTGCCAGGGTCAAGCGCCCGAGCACGACGCCCTGACCGCACACGGCCGCCTCGAGCGCCAGCCCCAGGTCCATCAGCTGCGGCCCGGTGGCCGGCTCCGGCCAGCCCAGGCCGGCGGCGCGGAACCACGGCTCCCACTGTTCGAGCGGCGTGCGCAGCAAGGGGGCCGCGCGCAGGTCCG
>JALHQP010000004.1 GCA_022841885.1 Aquincola sp.
AGGCGTCTGCCGAACGCCCCCGCCGCCCGCGGGCCGCCGCCGCGCCGGCCAGCGCTGCCAGCGACGCAGGCGGATAAAATCCGCGCCTTTGCGCGCTCGGTGCTGGCTCGGCCTTGCAGGCCGGCCGACGGGCCCGATAGGCGCGCGACGTGGACCCGAGCCCCGAGGGCGAGCCGAGTTGGCCCGTCCTCCAACCAGACCTGCGCATGTTGCCCAAACTCCTGACATCGATCTTCGGCAGTCGCAACGACCGCCTGCTCAAGCAGTACCGCGCGGTGGTGGCCAAGATCAATGCGCTCGAGCCCCAGTTCGAGGCGCTCGACGATGCCGCGCTGCGCGCCAAGACCGCCGAGTTCAAGCAGCGTCTCGAGCAGGGCTCGACGCTCGACGACCTGCTGCCCGAGGCCTTTGCGACGGTACGCGAGGCGAGCAAGCGCACGCTGAGGATGCGCCACTTCGACGTGCAGCTGATCGGCGGCATGGCGCTGCACCAGGGCAAGATCGCCGAGATGCGCACCGGCGAGGGCAAGACGCTGACGGCCACGTTGCCTTTCTATCTGAATGCGCTGGCCGGCAAGGGCGTGCACCTGGTCACGGTCAACGACTACCTGGCACGGCGCGACGCCGAGTGGATGGGTCGCATCTACAACTTCCTCGGCCTGACGGTGGGCGTGAACGTGCCGGGTCTGTCGCGCGAAGAGAAGCAGGCGGCCTACGGCGCCGACATCACCTACGGCACCAACAACGAATACGGCTTCGACTACCTGCGCGACAACATGGTGCAGGACACCTCCGACCGCACGCAGCGCGGCCTCGCGTACGCGATCGTCGACGAGGTGGACTCGATCCTGATCGACGAGGCGCGCACGCCGCTGATCATCAGCGGCCAGGCCGAGGACCACACCGAGCTGTACGTGCGCATCAACGCGGTGGTGCCGCAGCTCAAGCAGCAGATCGGCGAGGCCGACATCCGCACCGGCGAAGGCGTGATCACGCCCGGCGACTTCACGCTCGACGAGAAGGGCCGCCAGGTCTTCCTGACCGAGCAAGGGCACGAGAACGCCGAGCGCATCCTGTCGGTGGCCGGCCTGCTGGCCGAAGGCGCCAGCCTGTACGACCCGGCCAACATCACGCTGATGCACCATGTGTATGCGGCGCTGCGGGCCAAGCACCTGTTCCACCGCGACCAGCACTACGTGGTGCAGAACGGCGAGATCGTCATCGTCGACGAGTTCACCGGCCGCCTGATGACCGGCCGGCGCTGGAGCGACGGCCTGCACCAGGCGGTGGAGGCCAAAGAGGGCGTCGCGATCCAGAGCGAGAACCAGACGCTGGCCTCGATCACGTTCCAGAACTACTTCCGCATGTACGGCAAGCTGGCGGGCATGACCGGCACGGCCGATACCGAGGCCTACGAGTTCCAGGAGATCTACGGCCTCGAGACCGTGGTGATCCCGCCCAACAAGCCGACGATCCGCAAGGACGAACTCGACCTCGTCTACAAGACCGCCAAGGAGAAGTACGACGCGGTCGTCAAGGACATCCGCGACTGCCACGAGCGCGGCCAGCCGGTGCTGGTGGGCACGACCTCGATCGAGAACTCGGAACTCATTTCCGGCCTGCTCGAGAAGGAGAAGCTGCCGCACCAGGTGCTCAATGCCAAGCAGCATGCCAAGGAGGCCGAGATCGTGGCCCAGGCCGGGCGGCCGGGCGTGATCACGATCGCCACCAACATGGCCGGCCGCGGCACCGACATCGTGCTCGGGGGCAACGTCGAGAAGCAGGTGCACTTCCTGGAGATCGACGAGTCGATTCCGGCCGACGAGAAGGCGCGGCGCATCCAGCAGCTGCACGACGAGTGGCAGGGCCTGCACGAAAAGGTGAAGGCCGAGGGCGGCCTGCGCATCATCGCCACCGAGCGCCACGAGAGCCGGCGCATCGACAACCAGCTGCGTGGCCGCTCGGGCCGCCAGGGCGACCCGGGGGCGAGCCGCTTCTACCTGTCGCTGGATGACCCGCTGATGCGCATCTTCGCCGGCGACCGCGTGCGCGCGATCATGGACCGGCTGAAGATGCCCGAGGGCGAGGCCATCGAGGCCGGCATCGTGACGCGCAGCATCGAGGGCGCGCAACGAAAGGTCGAGGCGCGCAACTTCGACATGCGCAAGCAATTGCTCGAGTACGACGATGTCGCCAACGACCAGCGCAAGGTGATCTACCAGCAGCGCAACGACATCCTAGAGGCCACCTCGCTGACCGAGATCACGTCCAACCTGCGCAGGAGCACGATGGAAGACGTGGTGCGCACCTATGTGCCGGCGGAGAGCCTGGAGGAGCAGTGGGACCTCGACGGCCTGGAGAAGACGCTGCGGGAGGAATGGCAGCTCGACCTGGCGCTCAAGGCCGAGGTGGAGAAGAGCGACACGATCACCGACGACGAGATCGTCGAGAAGGTGCAGGCTGCGGCCGACAAGGCCTTCGGCGACAAGCTCGCGTTCGTCGGCGACGAGCAGTTCACGCCCTTCATGCGCATGCTGCTGTTGCAGTCGATCGACAGCCACTGGCGCGAGCACCTCGCGGCGCTCGACTACCTGCGTCAGGGCATCCATCTGCGCGGCTACGCCCAGAAGAACCCGAAGCAGGAATACAAGCGCGAGGCCTTCGAGCTGTTCTCACAGCTGCTCGGCCTGGTGAAGATGGAAGTCACGCGTGGCCTGATGACCGTGCGCATCCAGAGCCAGGAGCAGGTGGCCGAGGCCGCCGAGGCGCTGGTGGAGCAGGCCGGCCACGTCAGCAACGTGACCTACGTGCATCCGAACGAGGACGGCAGCGTGTCGGAGGACAAGGATCCGGCCAGCGTGTCGGACGTGGTGCCGCGCGTCGGGCGCAACGACCTGTGCCCTTGCGGCAGCGGGAAGAAGTACAAGCATTGTCACGGTGCATTGCGCTAGGCGCAGCACGCCGTCGGACTGTCGCAAGCTAGGGTGGTGGCAGCCAGTAGTCGGGGTCGTCGGCGGCGTCCCAAGCCAGCGGATCCCGGGTTCTCAGCTCCCGGCGCGTCCTGAGCGTCTGCTTGAGGCGTCGCCACTGGTTCCTGACTGGGTTTCCCGGCCTCTTGGTCCAGTGGTCGTCGCGCATGTGGGCGAAGTACAGGTCGAGGAATGGGCCCTGGAGCATCGCTCGGCACTGCACTGGGGTCAGCGGATTGCTCTCGCAACGATGGCGCTCGGTGGACTCGAGTGCTACGCGCTGCAGAGAGGCCGCCTCGACGCTGGTCACGGAGTCGGGGGCCCAGGCACCCAGCGGTGACGTCTCGAAGATCACGCTGAAGACGACCAGCGCCAGGTAGTACGCCCCCAGCGGCCGGTAGTGCACGTTGTCTTCCAGCAGCCGATTCAGAGTCTGCGCCGGCGAGTTGGCCGTGATGCCGGGCACACCAGGGCCTTGCGTGGCGCGTTCGACGAGTTCCGCCAGCGCCAGCGCGGCCGGCAGGGAAGTCAACCTGTCGGGTCGACCTTCGGCGGCCAGCGACGCGTTGACGCGTGACACGACACACTGCCACAACGGCGACGCCATTCGCTCGTAATCGATCCAGCGCCGAACTTGAGTCTTGCCGGGAATACCGAGCCAGGGTTCATAGAAGTAGGTCCGGCCAGCCGGGTTGCCGGCGATCAGGAGCTCGTGATAGTGGCGCAGGTAGCGCACGGTGTCGTCCCAGACCAGGGCCTCAATCAGCCCATGCTGCTCGGTGATGACGAGCATGTCGTACGGGTGACGGCGCAGTTCTTCGACGACGTTGAGCCCGGCCCCGTCGCGGTTGTCCCCCGTCGAGTAGCCCGCCCATCCCGTCTCGTTGCCGCGCCCGCGCGCGCGCCACTTGATGGCCGATCCGCCGATGAACTGCCGGTTCCAGTCCATCGGCATGCCGAGGCTGCGGGCGATGCGCTCCAGATAGGTGGGCATCGGCAAGTCTGTCAGGCTGTGGCCGGACACGAACACGCGCGCGGGCCGGCCGACATCATCTGGGGTGGGGTGGATCATGGTGGCGAACGCTGGCTGCGGGAGGCGTTCAGTGCGCGCGACCAGCGCAGTCTGCCATGGAGGCAGAACCTACAATTCGCGCCTCTGCGCAGAGACTGCTTGCACCATGCCCGTGAACCTTGCCGCCCCCGCCCGTGCCAGTCTGGCTGCCGTGTCCGGCGTACGGATCGGCGTTGCGATGGCCGGCGTGCGCAAGGCCAACCGCAAGGACCTCGTTGTGATGGTCCTGGACGAGGGTGCTGCCGTCGCGGGTGTGTTCACGCAAAACCGCTTCTGTGCCGCGCCGGTGCAGTTGTGTCGCGAACACCTGGCGGCGCAGCGCGGCATCCGGGCGCTGCTGATCAACACCGGCAATGCCAACGCGGGCACTGGCGCCGACGGCGTGGCGCGTGCGCGCCAGACCTGCGCCGCGCTGGCCCGACACCTCGGGCTGGACGAGCAGCAGGTGCTGCCGTTCTCCACCGGCGTGATCATGGAGACGCTGCCGGTCGAGCGCATCGTCGCCGGTCTGCCTGCCGCCGTGGCGGCGTTGGCGCCTGATCGCTGGCTCGAGTCGGCCGAGGGCATCATGACCACCGACACCTTGCCGAAGGCGGCGTCGAGGCAGGTCACGATCGGCGGCCGCACGGTCACGGTCACCGGCATCGCCAAGGGGGCCGGCATGATTCGCCCCAACATGGCGACGATGCTCGGCTTCGTCGCCACCGACGCGGTGATCGACCCCGCGCTGATGCAGACCCTGGTGCGCGAGGCCGCCGACCAGAGCTTCAACCGCATCACGATCGACGGCGACACCAGCACCAACGACAGCTTCGTGCTCATCGCCACCCAGCGCGCCGGCCACGCGCCGATCACGCAACTCGAGTCGGCCGACGGCGCCGCCTTGCGCGAGGCGGTGTTTGCGGTGTCGCGCCAGCTGGCGCAGGCGATCGTGCGTGATGGCGAGGGGGCGACCAAGTTCATCACCGTGCGCGTCGACGGCGGCCGCACGAAGCAGGAGTGCCGGCTCGCGGCCTACGCGATCGCGCACTCGCCGCTGGTCAAGACGGCTTTCTTCGCCAGCGACCCGAACCTCGGCCGCATCCTCGCCGCGGTCGGTTATGCCGGCATCGACGATCTCGACCAGGGCCTGATCGACCTCTTCCTGGACGACGTGCACGTGGTCGTGCGCGGTGGCCGCCACCCGGCCTACCAGGAGGCCGACGGCCAGCGCGTGATGAAACAAAGCGAGATCACGGTGCGCGTCGACCTGCACCGCGGGCCGGCGCACGCCACGGTCTGGACCTGCGATCTGTCGCACGACTACGTCAGCATCAACGCCGACTATCGAAGCTAGGGTTGTGCCCCGGGCTGGTGCGCTGCTAGGATTCCGTCCCATCTGCTGAGGCCACCCTGATGACCGCCACCCACGACATCCCGAACCGACGCCGCGCCCTCGCCGCGGCGGCGCGTCTCATGGGCGCGCGGCAGTCCTAGCCTTCCTCGCTTCAGCATTGCTTCGGGCCTGCGCTGAGCGATCAGCGTCAGGCCCGAGTCGTTTCTGTATCCATGGTGTCTCTCGTTGTTCAATCCCGTTGGTGGGCCGTGTTGCGGCGGCGCTTGGCGCTGCCCGCCGACGACCTGCTGCGCGACGCTGCCTACCGGCGCCTGTGGACCTCGATCCTGATCTCCTCGCTCGGTGGTCAGGTGACGATGCTCGCGCTGCCGCTGACGGCCGCCGTGCTGCTGCAGGCCACGCCGACGCAGATGGGTCTGCTGGTGGCGATGGAGATCGCGCCTTTCGTGCTGCTGTCGCTGCCCTCGGGCGTGTGGCTGGACCGCGTGCGCAAGCTCCCGGTGTACATCGCCGGCGAGGCCGGCCTGTCGCTGATCGTCGTCAGCGTGCCGCTGGCCTGGTGGCTCGGCTGGCTGGCGATGCCCTGGATGTACGTCGTGGCCTTCATCATGGGCTGCGTCTACGTCGTCGCGGGCTCGGCAGCGCAGATCGTGCTGACCCAGGTGGTGCCGCGCGAGCGCCTGATCGAGGCGCATTCGCGCAACGCGCTGGCGAGTTCCGGCGCCGAGGTCGCCGGCCCGGGGTTCGCTGGCGCGCTGATCAAGGCCGTCGGCGCCCCGGTGGCCCTGCTGCTGGACGCCTGCATGCTGATCGGCTCGGTGCTGATCCTGCGCGGCGTGCGCGTGCAGGAAGTGCTGACGCCGCCGAAGGACGCGCACTTCTGGCGCGACCTGCAGGCTGGCGTGCGCTTCGTGCGCGGCACGCCGCTGTTGATCACGATGGCCACCGCGGTGGGCCTGTGGCAGATGTGCCATCACGCGGCGATCGTGGTGCAGATCCTGTTCGCCACCCGCACGCTCGGCCTGTCGGAGTCGCAGATCGGCCTGTCCTTCGTCGGCCTGGGCGTCGGCACGGTGCTGGCGAGCACGCTGGGCCACCGCGTGTCCGCGCGCATCGGCCCCGGCCCCTGCCTGTTGCTCGGCATGGCGGTGAGCGCGCTCGGCTGGCTGCTGCTCGCCGTCGCGCCGGCCAATGCGCTCGGCCGCCTGCTGTTCGGCGTGATGCTGCTGCTGTTCGGCGTCGGCGCGGTGCTGATCTTCATCAACTTCCTGTCGCTGCGCCAGTCGGTCACGCCGACGCCGCTGCTCGGCCGCATGACGAGCACGATGCGCTGGCTGATCCTGCTGCCCGCGGGGCCGGGTGCCTTGATCGGCGGATGGCTCGGCGAGCATGTCGACCTGCGGGCCTCGCTGGCCTTCGCGGGCGTCGGTGCGTTGGCCGTGGTGGGCCTGGCTTGGCGGCATGGGCTGCTGCGCGGCGTGCACCGCCTGCCCGAGGCAGAACCGGTGGAGGCGAGCTATGGCGCCGAGGCGAGCGTCGCGCTGCCCGCCGCGCAGGACTCAGCCGAGCCGTCCGGCGTGCGGCGAGAAGCGGTCGACCGCGTCGGTGATCAGCCCGTCCAGGCCCAGGCCGAGCAGCCAGCGCGCGGGTGACTCGTCGTTGACGGTGTAGGCCAGCGCCCACTGGCCGGCGCCATGCAGGCGCTCGACCATCTCGCGGCTGTAGAGGTTGAAGTTGGCCACCACGGCCACGCAGCCGAGTTGCTGCGCCTGCTCGAACCAGCCGCTGTGCAGGCTGTCGAGCAATAGCGCGCGCGGCAACTGGGGCGCGCTCCCCCGCGCACCTTGGAGCGCCGCGGCCTGGAAAGAACTGAGCAGCGGCGGCACCGTGCGGCCGGCCCAGCGGCGCGCCGCCTCGGCAGCCACCACCTCGCCGGTGCGGTGCTCGTCGCCCGGCGTCGGCTTGATCTCGATGTTCAGGGCGTGGCCGTTGCCCAGGCAGAAGGCCGCGATCGCGTCGAAGCTCGCGAGCGGCTCGCCGGCGTAGGCGCGGCTGTGCCACGAACCGGCGTCCAGGCGAGACAGCTCGGTCCAGTGGCGCTGGCTCGCCATGCCGCGCGCATTCGTGGTGCGGTCGAGCGTCGCGTCGTGCAGCAGGAAGGGCACGCCGTCGGCCGACAGCTTGACGTCGCACTCGAAGGCCGAGTACCCATGCTGCGCGCCGAGGCGAAACGCGGCCAGTGTGTTCTCGGGCGCCAGCTTGCCGGCGCCACGGTGCGCGATCCACAGCGGCCAGGGCATGGACTTCATCGGACGCCCTCCGGCCTCAGGTCACCCGCTGCTGTGTCTGCGGGTCGAACCAGTGCAGGTGCGCAGCGTCCACGGCCACAGTGAGCGTGCTGCCCGGTGCGGGCGGCGGCAGTGTGGCGTCCAGCCGCACCGTGAATGGGGCATCGCCGAGCCGGCCGTAGATCAGGCGCTCGGCGCCGAGCATCTCGACCACGTCGACCGCCAGCGACCAGCCGGCCGCCGCGGGGTCGGCATGCTCGGGCCGCACGCCGAGCAGCAAGGCACCCGAGCGCGGGGCAGGGGCCGGCAGCATCAGCGTCGCGCCGCCGGTGGTGAAACGCGTGCCATCGGCCTGGCCTTCGAGCAGGTTCATCGGCGGGCTGCCGATGAAGCCGGCGACGAACGTCGTCTGGGGCCGGTGGTAGACCTCCTCGGGCGTGCCGATCTGCTCCATGCGCCCGGCGTTCATGACGATCATGCGCTGGGCCAGCGTCATCGCCTCGACTTGGTCGTGCGTGACGAACAGTGACGTGACGCCCAGTTCGGCGTGCAGCTTCTGGATTTCCAGCCGCGTACCCGCGCGCAGCTTGGCGTCGAGGTTGGACAGCGGCTCGTCGAACAGGAAGACGGCCGGCTGGCGCACGATCGCGCGCCCCATCGCGACGCGCTGACGTTGGCCGCCCGAGAGTTCGCGCGGCTTGCGTGCGAGGTAGGGCCCGAGCTGCAGGATCGCGGCGGCCTTGTCGACGCGCGCCTTGATCTCGGCCACCGGCACCCTGGCGATCTTCAGGCCGTAGGCCATGTTGTCGAAGACGGTCATGTGCGGATACAGCGCGTAGTTCTGGAACACCATCGCGATGTCGCGCTCGGCCGGTTCGAGGTTGTTGACGATGCGCCCGGCGATGTGGATCTCGCCGCCGGTGATCTCTTCCAGCCCCGCGACCATGCGCAGCAGCGTGCTCTTGCCGCAGCCCGACGGCCCGACGATGACGATGAACTCGTGGTCGGCGATCTCGGCGTCGACGCCGTGGATCACCTTGTTGACCTTGGCGCCGTGGCCGTAGGTCTTCTCGACGTTTCTCAGACTGATCGCGCCCATGTCGTTTTACTTTTCCGTGTCCACGAGACCTTTGACGAACCACTTCTGCATCAACATCACGACCAGCGCCGGTGGCAACATCGCCAGCATGGCGGTGGCCATGATCGTGGCCCAGTCGTTGGTCGCGTCGCCGTCGGAGATCATGCGCTTGATGCCGATCACCACCGGGTACATGTTCTCGTCGGTGGTCACGAGCAGCGGCCACAGGTACTGGTTCCAGCCGTAGATGAACTGGATCACGAACAAGGCCGCGATCGAGGTCGTGGACAACGGCAGCAGCACGTCCTTGAAGAAGCGCATCGGCCCGGCCCCGTCGATGCGCGCCGCCTCGACCAGTTCGTCGGGCACGGTGAGGAAGAACTGGCGGAACAGGAACGTCGCGGTCGCCGACGCGATCAGCGGCACCGTGAGGCCGGCGTAGCTGTTGAGCATGCCAAAGTCGGATACCACCTTGTAAGTCGGCCCGATGCGCACCTCCACCGGCAGCATCAAGGTGACGAAGATGGCCCAGAAGAAGAACTGGCGGAACGGGAAGCGGAAATAGACGATGGCGAACGCCGACAGCAGCGAGATCGCGATCTTGCCGATCGCGATGATGAGCGCGCTGACGAGGCTCACCGTCATCATGCGGCTGACCGCGACCTTGGTGCCCGGGCCGGTGCGCTCGCCGCTGAGCGCCTTGACGTAGTTCTCGACCAGCTGATCGCCCGGCGTCAGCGGCATCGGCGTCTGCACGATGCGATCGGTCGAGTGCGTCGAAGCGACGAAGGTCACGTAGACCGGGAAAGCGACGATCAGCACGCCGATGATCAGCACCAGGTGCGCGAACGCGGTCAGGATAGGCTTTCTTTCGACCACGTCAGTAGTTCACTTTCTTCTCGACGAAGCGGAACTGCACGACCGTCAGTGCAATCACGATCACCATCAGCACGACGCTCTGCGCGGCCGAGCCGCCGAGGTCGAGCGCCTTGAAGCCGTCGTAGTAGACCTTGTAGACCAGGATCGCCGTGTCCTTGCCCGGGCCGCCGCGGGTGGCGGCGTCGATGATCGCAAAGGTATCGAAGAAGGCGTAGACGACGTTGATGACGAGCAGGAAGAAGGTGGTCGGCGACAGCAGCGGGAAGACGATGGTCCAGAAGCGCCGCCACGGTGAGGCGCCGTCGATCGCCGCGGCTTCGATCAGCGACTTCGGGATCGACTGCAGGCCGGCGAGAAAGAACAGGAAGTTGTAGGAGATCTGCTTCCACACGGCCGCCAGCACCACCAGCGTCATCGCATGCGTGCCGTTGAGCAGGTGGTTCCATTCGAAGCCGACCTGCCCGAGCGCGTAGGCCACGAGGCCCATGCCGGGCGCGAACAGGAACAGCCACAACACGCCGGCGACCGCGGGAGCGACTGCGTAGGGCCAGATCAGCAAGGTCTTGTAGACCGCCGCGCCCTTGATCACGCGATCGGCGAACACCGCGAGCAGCAGCGATACGCAAATGCCGATCACCGCCACCAGCGCGGAAAACACCGCGGTGGTCTTGAACGACGCGAGATAGGTCGCGTCGTTCCACAGGTGCTCGAAGTTCTCGAGCCCGACCCATTCGACCGAGGTGCCGAAGGCGTCGGACTGCTGGAACGACTGCAGCAGTGCCTGGCCCGCGGGCCAGAAGAAGAACGCGACGATGACGAAGACCTGCGGCGCGAGCAGCGCCCACGGCAGCCATCGCGAGCGGAAGATGACGCGCTTTTCTACCGCCACCGTTTGTCCTTCTGATCAGCCCCTCCCCTCTCGGGGGGGAGGCCGGGAGGGGAGCTCAAAGGACGGCCGAAAGGCGAACAAGGGCGTCAGCCCTTGTTCGCCTTCTGGAAGCGCTCGAGCAGCTCGTCGCCGCGCTTGACCGCCGAGTCGAGCGCTTCCTTCGCGCTCTTCTTGCCGGCCCAGACCTGCTCGAGTTCCTCGTCGACGATGTCGCGGATCTGCACATGGTTGCCCAGACGGATGCCGCGCGACTTGTCGGTCACCTTCTTGATCATCTGGTTGGGTGCGATGTCGGCGCCGGGGTTCTGCTTGTAGTAGCCCGACTTCTCGGTCAGCTGGAACGAGGCGTTGGTGATCGGCAGGTAGCCGGTCATCTTGTGGCTCTCGGACTGAATCTCCGGCTTGGAGACGAAGTCGAAGAAGGCCGCCACGCCCTTGTACTCCTCGGGCTTCTTGCCGGCCAGCACCCACAGGCTGGCACCGCCAATCACCGTGTTCTGCGGCGCGCCGGGCACGTCCGGGTAGTAGGGCAGGGAGCCCATGCCCCAGGCGAACTTGGCGTTCTTGGACACGTTGCCACGGAAGCCCGAGGACGTGCTCATCATCGCGCATTCGCCGCTGATGAATGCCGGCTCGGGCACGTTGCGGCGACCCTTGTAGACGAACAGGCCTTGCTTGGCCATGTTGCCGAGGTTCTCGATGTGGCGCACGTGCAGCGGCGAGTTGAACTTCAGGCGTGCATCCATGCCGCCCAGGCCGTTGGACTTGCTGGCGAAGTCGACGTTGTGCCACGCAGAGAAGCTCTCCAGTTGCGTCCAACCCTGCCAGGCGATCGACAGCGGGCACTTGTGGCCGCTGGCCTTCAGCTTGGCGGCGGCCAGGGCGACCTCGGGCCAGGTGGCGGGCGCCTTTTCGGGGTCCATGCCCGCGGCCTTGAAGGCGTCCTTGTTGTAATAGAAGACCGTCGTCGAGCTGTTGAGCGGGAACGACAGCATCTGGCCGTTGGGCGCGGTGTAGTAGCCCGAGACGGCGGAGATGTAGGCCTTGGGGTCGAACTTGTAGCCGGCGTCGGCCATCACTTTGCCCGCGGGCACGACAGCCCCCTTGCTGGCCATCATGGTCGCCGTCCCGACCTCGAACACCTGCAGGATGTGCGGCGCGTTGCCGGCGCGAAAAGCGGCGATCGCGGCCGTCATCGACTCGTCGTAGCTGCCCTTGTAGATCGGCGTCAGCTTGTAGGCCTTCTGGCTCTCGTTGAACTGCTTGGCCAGGCCGTTGACCCATTCGTTGTTGACGGCGGTCATCGAGTGCCACCACGTGATTTCGGTCTGCGCCTGGGCGGACACGAGCGTGCCAAGGACGAGGCCGGAGGCGAGGGCGAGAGATTTCAGTTTCATGACAACTCCGTGAAAGGCTTGTTGTACGTCGAAGGCGGCGATTGTGGCGTCCTTGCGTGACAGATCCGTTTCTTTCATGCCGGCGCGCGCCGGGCAAGCGGGATTACCCCGGCGCGTGGCGCCCATGCTGCGCTGCGGTAAAGTCTTGCGCCCTGCGCACCACGACCCGATGAACGCACCCCTGCCGCTCGCGCTCGGCGAGCGAGCCGCCTCTCCGAACGACAGCGACGGCACGGCGCCGCGGCTGCGCGAGATTCCGTACAACTACACCTCGTTCGCGGACCGCGAGATTGTGATCCGCCTGCTCGGTGCGCGAGCGTGGGAGATCCTCGACAAGCTGCGCGGCGAACGCCGCACCGGACGCTCGGCGCGCATGCTCTACGAGGTGCTGGGCGACATCTGGGTCGTGCAGCGCAACCCCTACCTCGAGGACGATCTGCTCGACAACCCGAAGCGGCGCGCGGCGCTGATCGAGGCGCTGCAGCATCGGCTGGGCGAGATCGAGAAGCGGCGCACGCCCGGGGCCGACGCCGAGTCGGCCGAGCGCGATGCGCTGGTGGGCGAACTGCTGGTGGCCGCCCGCGCCGCGGTGGGGCGCTTTGGCGCGCACTTCCGCGCCGTGTGGGACCTGCGCAAGACGGCGCGCCGGGTGCTCGGCCGCGTCACCGCCAAGGACAACATCAAGTTCGACGGCCTGTCGCGCGTGTCGCACGTGACCGATGCGACCGACTGGCGTGTCGAGATGCCCTTCGTCGTATTGACGCCCGACAGCGAGGCCGAGATGGCTGCGCTGGTGGCCGGCTGCGTCGAGCTGGGTCTGACGATCATTCCGCGCGGTGGCGGCACCGGCTACACCGGCGGCGCCGTGCCGTTGACCTGGAAGAGTGCCGTCATCAACACCGAGAAGCTCGAGACGATGAGCGAGGTGGAGATGGTCACGCTGCCCGGCGTCGCGCAGCCGGTGGCCACCGTGTTCAGCGAGGCCGGTGTCGTGACCCAGCGCGTGGCCGACGCGGCCGAGCGCGCGGGCTATGTGTTCGC
Organism: Aquincola sp.; assembly: GCA_022841885.1. Lineage (GTDB taxonomy): Bacteria > Pseudomonadota > Gammaproteobacteria > Burkholderiales > Burkholderiaceae_C > CADEEN01. The sequence goes on from JALHQP010000004.1 coordinate 12,950, forward strand.
GGTGGACCCGACGTCGGCCGAGGCCAGTTGCGTCGGCGGCAATGTCGCGATGAACGCCGGGGGCAAGAAGGCGGTGCTCTGGGGCACGGCGCTCGACAACCTGGCCAGCTGGCGCATGGTCACGCCCGAAGCCAAGTGGCTCGAGGTGACGCGCCTGAACCACAACCTCGGCAAGATCCACGATGTCGAGACGGCGTCGTTCGAGCTCAGGTACTTCGACGCGACGGGCAAGAAGCTCGAACGCACCGAGCGGCTCGACATTCCCGGCGCCACCTTCCGCAAGGAGGGCCTGGGCAAGGACGTCACCGACAAGTTCCTGGCCGGCCTGCCCGGCATCCAGAAGGAAGGCTGCGACGGCCTGATCACCAGCGCGCGCTGGGTCGTGCACCGCATGCCCAGGCACGTGCGCACCGTGTGCCTGGAGTTCTTCGGCAACGCCAAGGACGCGGTGCCCTCGATCGTCGAGATCAAGGACTTCATGTTTGCCGAGGCGAAGAAGCCCGGCGGCGCGATCCTGGCCGGCCTGGAGCACCTGGACGACCGCTACCTGAAGGCGGTGGGCTACGCCACCAAGAGCAAGCGCGGCGGCCTGCCCAAAATGGTCCTGGTGGGCGACATCGTCGGCGACGACGAACACACGGTGGCGCGCGCCACCAGCGAGGTGGTGCGCCTGGCCAACGGTCGCGCCGGCGAGGGCTTCATCGCGGTCAGCGCCGACGCACGCAAGAAGTTCTGGCTCGACCGCAAGCGCACCGCGGCGATCGCCAGGCACACCAACGCCTTCAAGATCAACGAGGACGTGGTGATCCCGCTCGAGCGCATGGGCGAGTACACCAACGGCATCGAGCGCATCAACATCGAGCTGTCGCTGCGCAACAAGCTCGAACTGGTGGATGCGCTCGAGGTCTTCTTCCGCAAGAGCGCGCTGCCGCTGGGCAAGACCGACGACGCCGGCGAGATTCCGAGCGCCGAACTGCTGGAAGATCGCGTGCAGCAAGCGCTCGCGCTGCTGGCCGAGGTGCGCGCACTGTGGAGCGGTTGGCTCCAGGGCCTGGACAGCGCCGGCTTCTTCGAGCCGCTGCAGGACAACCGTCTGCGTGCCTCGTGGAAGCTGCAGATCCTGAAGCCCCTGCAGCAGCTGTTCGCCGGCGCTGCCTTCGTGCCCCTGCTGGACGAGTGCCGCCGTATCCACAAGGAGGTGCTGCGTGGCCGTGTCTGGGTGGCGCTGCACATGCACGCCGGCGACGGCAATGTGCACACCAACATCCCCGTCAACAGCGACAACTACGCGATGCTGCAGACGGCGCACGAGGCGGTGGGCCGCATCATGGCGTTGGCGCGCGGCCTGGACGGCGTGATCTCGGGCGAACACGGCATCGGGATCACCAAGCTCGAGTTCCTGAGCGACGACGAACTCGCCGGCTTCGCCGACTACAAGCAGCGCATCGATCCCGAGGGGCGTTTCAACAAGGGCAAGCTGTTGCGCGGTCGCCGCGAGGGCAGCTGGGCGGCCGACCTGTCGGCCGCTTACACGCCCAGCTTCGGCCTCATGGGGCACGAGTCGCTGATCATGCAGCGCAGCGACATCGGCGCGATCAGCGACTCGATCAAGGACTGCCTGCGCTGCGGCAAGTGCAAGCCGGTGTGCGCGACCCACGTGCCGCGTGCCAACCTGTTGTACAGCCCGCGCAACAAGATCCTGGCCACCTCGCTGCTGATCGAGGCCTTCCTGTACGAGGAGCAGACGCGGCGCGGCATCGCGATCCGACACTGGGAGGAGTTCGAGGACGTGGCCGACCACTGCACGGTGTGCCACAAATGCCTGTCGCCCTGCCCGGTGGCGATCGACTTTGGCGACGTGTCGATGAACATGCGCAACCTCCTGCGCAAGATGGGGCAGAAGAGCTTCCGCCCGGGCAACGCGGCGGCGATGCTGTTCCTCAACGCGACCAGCCCGCAGACGATCAAGGCGATGCGCACGGCAATGGTCGGTGTGGGCTTCAAGGTGCAGCGTTTCGCCAACCGGATGCTGCGCCTGGCGGCCAGGCGCCAGACCGCCGCGCCGCCGGCCACGGTCGGCAAGGCACCGGTGCGCGAGCAGGTGATCCACTTCATCAACAAGAAGATGCCGGGCGGTCTGCCGAAGAAGACGGCGCGCGCGCTGCTGGACATCGAGGACGCGCACTACGTGCCGATCATCCGCGATCCGGCGGCGACGACGGCCGAGACCGAGGCGGTGTTCTATTTTCCCGGCTGCGGTTCGGAGCGTCTGTTCAGCCAGGTCGGGCTGGCGACGCAAGCGATGCTCTGGCACGCCGGCGTGCAGACCGTGCTGCCGCCCGGATACTTGTGTTGCGGCTATCCGCAGCGCGGCAGTGGCCAGTACGACAAGGCCGAGCAGATGATCACCGACAACCGGGTGCTGTTCCACCGCGTGGCCAACACGCTGAACTACCTGGACATCCGAACCGTCGTCGTCAGCTGCGGCACCTGCTACGACCAGCTGCAGGGTTATCGCTTCGAGGACATCTTCCCTGGCTGCCGCATCATCGACATCCACGAATACCTGCTCGAGAAGGGCATCCGCCTCGACGCGAACCCGGGCGCCTACCTCTATCACGACCCCTGCCACAGCCCGATGAAGCTGCAGGACCCGATGAAGACGGTCAAGGCCCTGGTCGGCGACGCGGTGCTGAAGAGCGAGCGCTGCTGCGGCGAGAGCGGCACCCTCGGGGTGACCCGGCCGGACATCTCGACCCAGGTGCGCTTTCGCAAGGAAGAGGAGCTGCGCAAGGGCGAGGCGGCCTTGCGCGCGTCGGGCGCAGTGGCGCAGGACGCCAACCTGAAGATCCTCACCTCCTGCCCGAGCTGCCTGCAGGGCCTGCAGCGCTACGGCGACGACCTGCAGAACGGCCTGCTCGAAGCCGACTACATCGTGGTCGAGATGGCGCGCCGCATCCTCGGCGAGCAGTGGCTGCCGGACTACGTGGCCCGGGCCAATGCGGGCGGCATCGAGCGCGTCCTGGTCTGAGCCGTCTTCTGCCGTGGTTCCGGCCTGTGCGCTTGTTCACGCGCCGGCGTCGCTGCCCGAGGCGGACGGCCGGGGCTGTTCATAATCGGCCAGGGGCGGCGATGAGCCGCCGTTCGACGGGCGTGCGATGAGCTTGAAGGTGGCAATCACGATGGCAACACTGATGTGCACGGCATCGGTGGTGGCCTATGTCGCCAAGCCATCGCTGCGTAGCGTGTCCACGGCGCCGGCCATTCAACTCGAAGCGGCCATCCCGCGGCAGTTCGGTGGCTGGCGCGAGGAAGCCGCGCGCGTCGTGCAGGTCGTGAATCCGCAGACCCAGGCCCTGCTGGACAAGCTGTACAGCCAGACGCTGACTCGCACGTATGTCGACGCCCGGGGCTACCGCGTGATGCTCTCGCTGGCCTACGGCGACGATCAGCGCGGGGGCCTGCAGGCCCACAAGCCGGAGGTCTGCTACCCGGCCCAGGGCTTCAACCTGCGTGGCAATGCGCTGTCGCAGCTCAGCACACCGTTCGGCGCTGTGCCAGTGCGGCGGCTCGACACCCAGCTCGGTGCGCGCCTTGAACCGGTGACCTACTGGTTCGCCTTCGGGGACCAGGTGGTCAGCGGGCGTTTCGAGCAGCGGCTGGCCGAGCTGCGCCTGGGACTGGCCGGGCGCGTGCCGCATGGCCTGCTGTTTCGCGTGTCGTCTATCGATGCCGACACCCAGGGCGCGTACCGGGAGCAGGACCGTTTCGTCAACGACCTGCTGGCGGCGATGGCGGTGCAGGACCGCGGCCGCGTGATCGGGCTCGCGTCGTCGCTCTAGCGTCCGGACGCGGCGCCTGCCTCAGTGCAGCGGTGCCGGTGCGGGCTTCGCGCGCCGCTCGGGGCGGCGCTCGTCGGCGTCCGAGCCGACGTACAGGGACGCCCGGAACGCGCTCTCGTCGCGGTTGCGTGCCTCGAGCGCCCACTCCAGCAGGTCCCCTGGCGCCATCGGGTGTGCGAACAGATAGCCCTGCAGCTCGTCGCAGTGCATCTCGGTCAGGATGCGGCGCTGGCGGATGCTCTCGACGCCCTCGGCCACGACGCGCTTGCCCAGCGCGTGCGCCAGCTTGATCACGGCGTCGACCACCGCGCGTGCGTCGGCGCTGCGCTCGAGGTCCATCACGAAGCTGCGGTCGATCTTCACTTCGCTGGCCGGCAGGCTGCGCAGGTAGGCCAGGCTCGAGTAGCCGGTGCCGAAGTCGTCGATCGAGATGTGCACCCCCACCTCGCCGAGCTGGGCGAAGGTGGCCTGTGTCGCGGCGGTGTTCTCCATCGCCAGCGTCTCGGTGATCTCGCAGGTCAGGCGCGCCGGGTCGATGCGATAGCGCTCGAGCACGCTGCGGATGCGGCGCGCCAGGTCGGGCTGGCGCATGTGCTGGGCCGACAGGTTGATCGCCACGCGCATGTTCAGGCCGCGGTCGGCCCAGATGCGCGCCTGCCGGCAGGCATGCTCGATGACCCAGTCACCCAGGCGCGCCACCAGGCCGAAGCGTTCGGCCAGCGCGACGAAGACGCCGGGCGGCACGTCGCCGCGCGTCGGGTGGCGCCAGCGCAGCAGGGCCTCGGCGGCCGTGATCTGGCCGCTGGCGGCCTCGATCTTGGGCTGGAACGCCAGCACCAGCTCGTCGTGCTCGAGGGCGTGGCGGAAGTCGCGCAGCAACTCGAGGTCGGCGGCGAGGTCGCCTTCCATGCTGGCGTCGAAGAAGCTCGCGCGCGCGCCGCCGGCGTGCTTGGCGGCCTGCAGCGCCAGTTCGCTGCGCGCCAGCAGCCGCTCGCCGTCGCCATGCTCCGGGAACATTGCCACGCCCACCGAGCAGGTCAGCACCACCTCGCGCGTGCCGAACAGGAAGGGCTGGGCGATCGCGTCGATGATCGCCTTGGCCACCTTCTCCAGTGCCGTGGCGCCCGGCTGCTCGGGAATCACGAGCACGAACTCGTCGGCGCTGGGGCGCGCCAGCAGGCCGCCGTCGGGCACCAGTTGGCGCAGGCGCTGGGCCGCCTGCTTGAGCAGCTGGTCGCCCATGGCGTGGCCGAAACTCACGTTGACCGGCTTGAAGCCGTCCAGGTTGACCGTCAACAGGGCCAGGCCCTGCTGGTCGGCCACGCTGGCGGCGAGTGCCTTGCTCAGGCGCGTCTCGAGCGCCGAGCGGTTCGGCAGCCCGGTCAAGGTGTCGACGGTCGGCCGCAACCCGCTGCCGCCGTGCCACTCGTTGCGCTGGCGCCGCAGCTGACGCAGCGCCATGACCAAGTAGGCGCCCAAGCCGAGCAGCAGGCACATCGGCAGCCACGAGAGGCCGGCAAATCCCACATGCGGGGCGGGCTCGCGGTAGGTGAGCGCAAGCATCCCGCCAGCCAAGACGACCGCGGCGGCGGCGCGCCGTGCCTGGGAGGGCAGCGCGCGCGCCATCGGCCGGTGCAGCAGCTTCAACGCCAGCGCCAGCAGCAGGCCGGCCATGAGCACCGTGCCCGTGTCCAGGCTCGGGCCGCGGCCGGGCAGCGCCTGTATTGCCGAAGCGCAGGCGATCGCCAGCAGCACGGTGGCACCGATGCCCGCCAGATGCTGCTTGTCGTGCCACGGCGCACGGGCGCCCATGCGCGAGGCGTGAATGGCCAACGCGGCGAACGCGGTCGTCACGGTCAGCGCCACCACGCCGTGGTTCGCGTTCTGGAGCACTTGGCTCTGGTGAGCGATCCACCAGAGGGCCGCGGTGCCCAGCGCCGTGGCCACGAGGCCGACCTGCGTGCTGCGCGACGACCCCAACGACGCCACTTCGTCCGCCACGGAGGCACTGACCCACAGCAGCGCCATGCCCAGCGCGCAGGCGCCCAGCAAGCTCCACCAAGGAGGGGTGAGGAGGAAGTCGATGTTCATGGTGGCGTCGGCCGAACAGCGGCCGGGCGCGGCGGACGGATTCTTCTGCACCCAATCGATCCCGTGGCGGATGCCGGACGACGCGGTCCCGCAAGTGGCCCAGGAGTTCACGAATGGCCGTGTGCAATAGGCCCTGGTCCGCTGCTCGTTACACTCGTCGCATGGCGGCCACCCCTGTTCCGACCGCATTGACGGTGCACCAGCAGTCGCGCGAGCTGGAGATCAGTTTCGACGACGGCGCGAGCTTCCGCATCGCCTTCGAATTGCTGCGCGTCTATTCGCCTTCGGCCGAGGTGCAGGGTCACGGGCCGGGCCAGGAGGTGCTGCAGACCGGCAAGCGCGGGGTCGGCATCGACGCTCTCGAGGCGGTGGGCCGCTACGCCGTGCAGCCGACCTTCAGCGACGGCCACAGTTCGGGCATCTTTTCGTGGGACTACCTGTACCGGCTCGGCTCGCAACAGGCCAGCCTGTGGGCCGATTACGAGGCCCGGCTGGCCGCCGCCGGGCTGTCGCGCGACGCCCCGATGGCCGGCCCGGCGGCGCCGGCCTGCGGCCACCACCACTGAGGCCATGAGCGAGCCCGGCGGCCGCACCCACTTCGGCTTCGAGCCGGTGCCCGAGGCCGACAAGGCACGCCGCGTGCGCGGGGTTTTCGACGCCGTGGCGGGCCGGTACGACCTGATGAACGACCTGATGTCGTTCGGCCTGCACCGCGTCTGGAAGGCCTACACCGTGGCGGTGGCCCAGGCGCGCGAGGGCGACCGGGTGCTCGACATCGCGGCCGGCACCGGCGACCTGACGCGCGCCTTTGCCCGCCGTGTCGGCCCGCGCGGTCTGGTGCTACACACCGACATCAACGAAGCCATGCTGCGGCGCGGCCGCGAACGCCTGCTCGACGAGGGCGTGCTGGTGCCCTCGGTGCTGGCCGACGCCCAGGCACTGCCGCTGCCCGATGGCTGCATGGACGTGGTGAGCGTGGCCTTCGGCCTGCGCAACATGACCGACAAGGCGGCGGCCCTGGCCGAGATGGGCCGGGTGCTCAAGCCCGGTGGGCGGCTGCTGGTGCTGGAGTTCTCCAAGATTGCCGCGCCGCTGGCGCCGGCCTACGACTGGTACTCCTTCAACGTGCTGCCCAAGCTCGGCCAGTGGATCGCCGGGGATGCGGCCAGCTACCGCTACCTCGCCGAGTCGATCCGGATGCATCCTGACCAGGCAGCGCTCAAGGGCATGATCAAGGCGGCGGGGTTCGGGCACGTGGACGTGCATGACCTGGCGGCGGGGGTGGTGGCGCTGCACGTTGGGGTGCGCTGCTAGCGGTCCGTCACATCGCCCGCCCGGAGGCCGCACTGCCGTGCGGATTTCACGTTCTGGTCCTGGCGGGCGGGCCTCGGTCCCACATACGAGGTGAGTGAGGATCCGCCAGCAGTCGCTACACTGTTTTGATGGAGGTCTTTGCGGACCTCTCGCCGACGTTGTGCGACTGATTCGTGCAAGGTGCGGCCCGTTGAGCCTCTCGTGGGCAGGAGTTGTTTGACCATGCGTTCGCGCGCGTTCCCGCACCGTGCTACTCGGCTTGTCGCGTCCATGGTGATGGTCGCGGCCTGCACCGTGTCGACTGGCTGTGGCGACAAGAAGGAGCGGCCACCGACACAAACCGCCGCCAAGGTCAACAAGGAAGAGTTGACCGTGCACCAGATCAATGCGGTGCTGGCGCAGCAGCGCGGGCTGCGGCCGGAGCAGGCTGACGCTGCGGGGCGGCAAGTGCTTGAACGACTGATCGACCAGGAGGTGGCGATCCAGAAGGCAGCCGAGTTGCGGCTGGACCGGGATCCGCGGGTCGTGCAGGCGGTCGAGGCGGCGCGCAGAGAGATCGTTGCGCGAGCGTACGCGGACAAGATCGGCGAGGGAGTTGGCAGGCCGTCAGCGGCCGAGGTTCGCAAGTACTACGAGGACAACCCCGCGTTGTTTCGCGAGCGGCGCGTCTATCAGTTGAGTGAGTTCGCTGTGCAGGTCAAGCCGCAGCAGATGGATGACTTGCGCGCGCGCTTGCAGGCCGCTCGGTCAGCGGGTGACGTGGTACGGCTGCTCAATGCGGCTGACTTGAAGTTCGTGAGCGCCCAGTCCGTCCGTTCGGCCGAGCAACTGCCCTTCGACAAGTTGGCAGGGCTCTCGGCGATGAGTGAAGGGCAGTTGCTGGTATCGCCGTCGCCGGAAGGCGCCCAGGTGGTGTTTCTCATGGCTGCGCGCACCCAGCCGATCGATGAAGCGCGTGCCGGCCCGGCCATCGAGCAGTTCCTGCTCAATGACCGCCGCCGCAAGCTGGTTGCGCAGGATCTCAAGTCGTTGCGCGCGGCAGCAACGATCGAGTACGTCGGCAAGTTTGCCGACGCGGCGCCTGTGGCCGATGGGGCGGCCACGCCGGCCGTGTCAGCCGATTTGGTGGTACCCGCCGCTTTCGATGCTGCGGCGTCGAGGCCGCACGAAACAGCTGCCAGCGGCGTTGGGGGCGCTCACGCGTCGGTGCGGGCGGCCAACACGGCCGACGCGGCCGACGCGGCAACGATCCGGAAAGGACTCGGACTGAAATGAGCCAGTCTCTCGTACATGTCGTAGTCGCTATTGGCTTGGCCCTCTGTTCACTGATCGGCCTGGCCCCCGAGGCGCACGCTCAAGCGCAGGCCGCGGCGCCGGCGACGCCAGCGGCTGCAACGGCCCAGTATCGTCTCGCGCTGGGCGACACCATCCGGGTCACCGTGTTTCAGGTGCCGGACCTGTCCCTCGAAACCCGCATCAACGAGGCTGGTGCGATCTCGTACCCCCTGCTGGGCAGCGTGAGCTTGGCCGGGCTGACGGTCACGGAGGCTGAACAGCGGATCGCCCGCGGCTTGCGAGATGGCAACTTCGTCAAGCAGCCTCAGGTGTCGATCACGTTGACGCAGGCCCGAGGGAACCAGGTGTCGGTGCTTGGACAAGTGGGCAGGCCAGGGCGCTATCCGCTGGAAACCGGTGAGGTGCGGCTGACGGACATGCTGGCGACGGCCGGCGGGATTTCTCAGGGCGGTAGCGACATCGTCGTGGTGATGGGAACACGTAACGGCCAGCCGTATCGTGCAGAAGTGGACTTGCCGTCGGTGTTCGGCTCGACCGGGCGTCGAGGTGCAGACGTGGTATTGCAGAACAACGATGTGATCTGGGTCGAGCGTGTCCCGACGATCTACTTGTATGGCGAAGTGCAGCGCCCCGGTGCACTGCGCCTCGAGCGCAACATGACGGTCATGCAGGCGCTGGCATCGGCCGGGGGCCTGACTCAGCGCGGCACCTTGCGCGGTCTGCGTGTGAGCCGGCGTGAGGCAGACGGCCGCACGCGTGAGGTTGAGCCGCAGATGACTGATGTACTGCGGCCTGACGACGTGGTGTTCGTCCGCGAGTCGGTGTTCTGAACTGCAAGGACTATCAAATGACACCGCGACAGATTCTTCTGATCCTCCGGTTGCGCTGGTGGCTGGTTCTCGCGCTGTTTGCGTTGACCGTCTCCGGCGGATTCACTTATCTGCAGCTGGTGCCAAAGCGCTACTCGGCGACCACATCGGTACTGCTGGACGCCAAGGCCGATCCGTTGGTGGCCACTTTGGCCACCAACTTGGCTCAGCCCATCTTCATCGCCACCCAGACCGAGATCATCCGCAGTGAGCGGGTGGCCGCGCGCGTCGTGAAGATGCTTCAGCTGGAATCGAATGGCGGCGCCGTCGACACGTGGAGGCAGGCAACCGAGGGGCGTGTCCCCTTCGAGTCGTACTACGGCGATCTGCTTCAGAACGGGCTGCTGGTCGAGCCCGGACGGGGCAGTTCGATCTTGAATCTCACCTACGTCGCGCAAGACCCGAAGTTCGCGGCGGCAGCCGTCAACACCTTTGCGCAAGCCTATCTTGACGTGTCAGTCGAACTCAAGGTCGGCCCGGCACGAGAGTATGCGACTTTCTTCGACGAGCGCTTGAAAGCCTTGCGGGTCGATCTCGAGACCGCACAAGCGCGCGTGTCGGACTTCCAGAAGAAGAGAGGCATCATCGTTTCGGCAGAGCGCCTGGACATCGAGTCCACGCGACTTGCGTCGTTGGAAACTGCACTGGCGTCTGCACTTGCGAACTCGGCGGAGACGTCGAGCAGGCAGCGCAATACCGGCACCGAGGACTCTGTGGACGTGCAGCAGAGTTCGGTCGTGCAGGGCATCAAGTCCGAACTTGCACGGGCCGAGACGCGGCTCAATGAGATCAGCACAACCTTCGGCGCCAATCACCCGACGCGAATCCAGCTGGACGCGCAGATTTCCGAGCTCAAGCAGCAACTTGCCAACGAGATGCGCCGCGTGTCCGGTGCGACCGTCAGCAGCAATCGAATGGCGGGACAGAAGATCGGCGAACTGCGCTCAATGGTCGAGTCTCAGAAGCGGGTGGTCTTATCCATGCGCTCGGAGAGGGATGAGGCCTCGGTGCTTCTGAAGGATCTTGAAACGGCTCAGCGGGCTTACGAGCAGGTTGCGCAGCGGCGTGCCCAGCTTGCCAATGAAAGCCAGGCCGAGCAGGCCACTGCCCGTGTACTCAGTCCGGCCACGGAACCCTTGGTGCACGCCACGCCGAACGCCAAGAAGGTGCTGGCTGCCGCCATCCTCGTTGGCCTTGCGCTTGGCATTGGCGCGGCGATCGGCTGGGAGTACTTCGACCGGCGGATTCGCAGCGAAGACGACATTCATATGCTCGAAGGGATACCGCTGCTGGGCGTCATGTCGTCCCAGCGCGGCACGCTCGCGTCCAGACGCCGGCTTCCGCCGGTGCGTCGGCCACCACCGGGTCCGCCGCAACTGACGCTTGAGCCGGGTGTGCAATGAGTCCTGTGACCATGCTGTCTACCAAGGTCCGCAACGCGGACAGGTCGATCGGCGCCATCTTGATCGACGCGGGCCGACTGTCTCCGGCTGACGCGGAGCGGATCCTTCAGTACCAGCGACAGGCAGAGCTCAGGTTTGGCGAAGCCGGCGTCGAGTTAGGCCTGCTCAACGAGTCCGACATCCTGTATGCGTTGTCGCTGCAGTTCGACTACCCCTATCTGCAGCCCGGCGGCAGCGTGCCGATCAGCCCCGAGGTCGTTGTTGCCTACAAGCCCTTCAGTGCCGAAGGCGAGCGTTTGCGTGCGTTGCGCAGCCAGCTTCAGCTTCGATGGTTCGACGAAGTCGGGCGCCAAACGGCGCTGACCGTCATCAGCGCTCAGCGTGGCGAGGGGCGCAGCAATCTGGTGGCCAACTTGGCGGTGACTTTTGCGCAGCTTGGCCAGCGCACACTGCTGGTCGATGCCGACATGAGGGCACCTCGGCAGCACAGGCTGTTCAAGATCGAGAACCAGATTGGCCTGTCGAACCTGCTTGCGGGGCGCATGCAGGACCAGGTCGTCACCTTCGTACATGGGATCCCGGGCCTGGCCATCCTCCCCTCGGGCCCCACGCCACCCAATCCCTCCGAACTGTTGAGCCGATCGAGCTTTGCCCGGATCCTGGAACAGAGCAAGTCCAGTTTCGACGTGGTGCTGGTTGACAGCCCTCACTACGAGGCCGGGGCAGATGCAGCGCTCATCGCGCGCGCGACGCGAGCGGCGTTGGTGATTGCGCGCAACCACTGCACGCGCACGGAAGACTTCCAGGGTGTCGTCGCGGCGATACAGGGTGGTGGCGTTCAGGTCGTGGGTTCCGTGCTGATCGACATCCCGATCGGACGGAGCGAGCGCAGCCGCCAAGCGACATGACCGGCGTTGCGCTGGGGCGCAAGGGTGAACCGTTGCGCCAAGAGACGCACTCGGCGCTCATGTGGGCGGTGATGGCGATCGGGCTTCTCGCCATGTACCTGCCGAGTTACTGGGCTGCGGCGACGGGGTTGTGGAACACGGACGAGCACGGACATGGTCCGGTGGTCTTCCTGGTGTCGCTGTGGCTCTTCTGGCGCACGCGTGACGAGATTGTGTCTGCGCCGGCGCAACCCGGACCCTGGATGGGATCGCTTGCCTTGGCGGTAGGCCTTGGCTGCTATCTGACCGGACGCGTGTTCGCGATTGCCAGTCTCGAGTTCGTGTCGCAGCCGTTGGTGGTCGCTGGCGTCTTGCTCTGGTTGCGTGGCCGGGAGGCGCTGCGCGCGGCCTGGTTCGCGGTGCTTTACCTGTTGTTCGTCGTGCCGCTGCCAAGTTCCTTGATCGCCGCCACGACCGGTCCGCTGAAGCAATGGACCTCCTCGGTGGTGGTGGATGTCTTGTCTGCGCTGGGGTATCCAATTGCCCATAGCGGCGTCGTTCTCTCAGTCGGCGCGTACAGGCTGCTTGTGGCCGACGCCTGTTCGGGCCTCAACTCGATCATGAGCCTGGCGGCGGTGGGTGTGCTCTATCTCTACTTGGTCAGGCGGCAGAGCGTGGCGCACAACATCCTGCTTGCTGCGTCGATACTGCCAATTGCGCTGGCCGCCAACACGATCCGCGTCATCTTGCTGGTGTTGATCACGTATCACTTGGGCGACGAAGTCGGGCAGAGCTTCTTGCACGACGCGTCGGGTTTCGTGCTGTTCATGGCCGCTTTGTCGTTGCTGTTGGGGTTCGACAGGTTCGTGTCGTGGGCGACGCGCGGCGACGGCTCTCGTGGCCCTCATATCGGCAGTACGACGGAGCTGGCGCCCCCACGGGAGCGCCATGGTGATGGCGTGCCACGCTCCCTGTAAAGGGTTGCTGATGCGAGGGCAGGGCCTTGCCTGAACATCTTCGCGCCCTGGTCGTCATCGCCACGCTGGCGGGCATGGTGTTCGTGCTGGCCAAAGCACCCTTCACGGCCTACGCCTGCACGGAGCGCGACTTTGCACGCAGGAGGAATCTGTGGTTCGGGTTGACGCTCTCGGCGTTCCTGGCCCACAACTTCTGGATCTTCGTGCTCGTGGCGTCGTGTCTTCTGGTCGTGGCGGTTCGCGCCGAGAGCAACCGCTTTGCGCTGTACCTCAGCGTCATGCTTGCATTGCCGCTGCTGTCCGCTCCGATTCCCGGGTTGGGTGTGGTCAACGACCTGTTCCACGTCGAACCTCTGAGGATGTTGTCGTTGTTCGTGCTGCTCCCGGCGTATCTGGCGCTGCGCAAGCAACCGGGCGTCGAACCGTTCGGCAAGCTGCTGTGCGACAAACTTGTCCTGTGCTATCTGGCGCTGGAGTTCGTGCTGACGGTCCCGCATCGAACATTCACCAGTGTCCTGCGCGACAGCATTTTCATTGCGTTTACTGACACGTTTCTTATCTACTACGTGGCCAGCCGATCGCTGAGGACGCCGCAGGCTTTCCGCGACGCCCTGGCAGCGTTTGTCGTTGGCGCCATGGCGTTCTGCGCCATCGTGGCCATCGAGTTTGCGCGCGGCTGGCTGCTATACGCGTCCGTGGATGCGGCCTTGGGTGTCGACCCCGGCGGCAACGACTATCTGAAGCGGTCCGGCCGCCTGCGTGCGGTCGGCACGGCCGGGCAGTCGATCGTCACGGGCTACACCTGCGCGGTCGCGATCGGCGTGTACCTGTACGTCGGGACGCTGTTGCGCAATCCGCTGATGCGGCACCTGTGCATGCTGGTTCTCATCGCTGGCGTGATCGGCGCCTTCTCCCGCGCGCCCTGGATCGGCGCCGCCATCATGATCGTGGTGTACGTGCTGCTGGGCCCCTCGCCTGGTAAGAACGTGACCAAGTTACTCGGGGGGGGCGTGGTAGTTGGCGGTGCGTTGCTCATGACGGAGTTCGGGCAGGTGATCGTCGACCACCTTCCGTGGGTCGGTACCGTGGACTCGAGAAACGTCGACGGTCGGGAGCGTCTGGCGGAAGTGGCGTTCGGTGTGATCCTGGAGAACCCATTCTTCGGTCGTTTCGACTACTGGTTGGTGCCCGCGATCGAAGGGCTGCGAGGGAGCGACGGCATCATCGATCTGGTGAACACCTACGTGATGATCGGCCTGAAGGGAGGCTTGGTTTCGGTCGCATTGTTCGCCTGCATCATCGTCGTAGCCATGATTGGTGCCTTTTCCGGGTTGAGGAAGCTCGGCGACAAGCGCGACGAACGCCACGCCCTGGGACGGGCGCTGATTGCGACTTTGGTCGGCGTGCTGTTCATCATCGGCACGGTCAGTCCGATCTTCTTCATCTACCCGCTGCTGTGGACCCTCGTCGGCTTGGCAGTGGGCTTCTCGCTTCTCGTCCAACGCAGCGGCGTACGGGCGATGTCACGCGCACATCGTGACGAGCCCTGGGCTCAGCCGTGGGCCGCGCAGTCCGCCGGTGTCGCGCGACCGCGGACGAACATGTCGTTCGGCGACGGGAAGGACTGATCAGCATGACCCGGTCCGAGCCGTCTTCGACAGGCGCGCCCGCCCTGTCGATTCCATCCCTCGATGGGCTGCGTGCGGTGGCCATCCTTGTGGTGTTCCTGTCGCACTGGCAGGAGGCGGCCGGGGTGCCACGCTTCATCCCTGGTAACTTCGGGGTGACCCTTTTTTTCTTTCTGTCGGGTTACCTGATCACGACACTGATGCGGGTGGAGGTCGAACGCACCGGTACGCTGAGAATCCGTCTGTTCTACGTGAGGCGTGCGCTGCGCATCTTTCCAACCTGCTACCTGGTGCTGGCAGCAGCAGCGCTGTACGGCTGGTCTCGAGGCTCGTCAGACCTCTGGTTCCTGGTCGGTCAGGCAGCGCACCTGACCAACTACCAGATCATCCAGCATGGATGGGAGGCGCCGATCGCACCGCACACTGATGTGTTCTGGTCGCTGGCCGTGGAAGAGCACTTCTACCTGGCGTTCCCGGCCTTGTTCCTGTTGATGATTCGTTGGATGCCTCTCGCACGCATGGCAAACCTGCTCCTGTTTGCGTGTTCGCTGATCTTTCTTTGGCGTTGCCTGCTCGTGTTCGGGCTCGGGTCCCATCCGGATCGCACTTACCTTGGTACAGATACGCGCATTGACTCGATCCTCTTCGGGTGCGTGCTGGCGCTGCGCGGCAACCCGGCCCTCGATTCGACCGAGATCGGCGAGACGACGTGGAAGCGGTACCTACTTCCCTTGGCGATTGCCGTGCTGCTCGCGAGTCAACTTGTCGGCGGCCGCTCTTTTCGCGAGACATTCGGCTACTCGATTCAGGGCCTGTGTCTGTTCGTCGTGTTCGTGGTTGCCGTGCGATACCCGGGCTGGGGCGTCATGCGGGTACTCAATTGGCCGGCCATGCGGTGGATCGGCTTGTTGAGCTACGCCATCTACCTGGTTCATCCAGCGATGCTGGCTGCGGCCGTCGCGTTGGTCGGCCGTTCCTTCGTGGAGGTCGGTGCGGTCGCGACGTTGCTGACGCTGGGTGCGTCGGCACTGCTCTACTACGGTGTCGAGCGGCCCATGTCCGGCCTGCGTCGCCGCTTCAGTGTCACCCACGGTGCGCCGATCGGTTCAGTGAGCGCCGAGTCGTCGGCGAGCGCCGGCTCCTTACCCGACGGATCTCTGCGGCCAGGGTCTTGGCAACGAGACCCGCGGCAGTAGTTGCTATTCGACCGTGGCCTCGAACGACAGCGAGCCTGCCTTGGCGACGCGTCTTGCTGCCAGATCAAGGGGGCGCTTTCCGCCGAGCCTGCGCGCAAGCGCAGAAGTCCGCGTGTAGCTCCACTCCAGCACAGAGAGCACGGCTTTGGCAGTTACACGCCACGGCACTCCCTCCCGCCCGGGGAATCCCATGTCGGGAATCGACTGCGTGTAGTACCAGTCCGGCCAGATGCGCGCCACGCGAAAGCCTGCTGTGCGGAAGGTCCACAGCAGCCCGGCGTGCGTCATGTGGTGGAAGCTCGCTCGGTCGTGAAAGCCGTAGACGAACGCCGACGTGCCGAAGAAGGTGCCGCCCTTGACGAGCACGCGTCGCGCTTCGTTGGCGGCCAGCAGCGGCGAGGCCAAGTGCTCGTACACGGCCATCGACGTGTAGAGCTCGAAGCTCCCGTCCGCGAACGGCAGGTTGTGCGCATCTGCCAGGACATGGGGACCGGCGCCGCGCACGTCGACGTCGGTGCCCACATAGTGGAAGCCACGCTTGGAGAAATAGGCCTCACAGCGCCTCTCGCCGCATCCAACCTCGAGGATCCAGCGCCCGCGGCCCTCAGGCCCGGGAATCGATGCCAGATGCGCGTCGAGGTGATAGGGCAGATCCGGCGCTTCGAGCCGTTGCGGTGGATCGAGTCGCATCGCGTCGAGCTCGTCCCACACCTCGGTCCACGGCAGGTCCAGTGACATGCGTTGTGGCGCGACTCTCAGGTCTGCCACGCCCCTGTCGATCCGATAACGGTGACGCCCGTCCCGGCTTTCGAGCACCTCGCCGCACCGAACCAGCGACTGAAACGAGCGCGGGCACCGCATGCGAGGCAGGAGACTGTCCAGTGTGACCAGATCAGCCGTGTCTTTCGGGTTCATTCAGCCTCTGAGCCTCCCTGAGTGCGCCACGTCTTCCTTGCCGGGACTCAAAGGCCCAGCTAGGCATACATGGAGCGCGCCAGCAAGCGACTGTCGTCCCTGTGGCGTTTGATGTGTTTATGCAGCGTATGCGGTTCCCACACGGCGCTCCCTGCGGGGCCACCCGACGCGCTGACGAGTTTACCCATCGGCAATTGCGTCGGTGACCGCGCTGTGCAGCTGTGGTCTCCCGCGAGCGGATGGCCGTCCGCGCTGACGAGTTACAGCGGATGACGAGAAGTGTATGTTTGTGGGCGCTGCCTTCCGATTTGTCGCCTGCAAAGACTTGTTTGTGGCGAGGCGCTGACACGGTGTGCCTTACCAGTTGCGACAAATCTCCCGAGAACGAGGGGGTGCAATTCGGGACAATGCAACAAGGGCGAGGCGCAGGTAGGTTGGCTGCGCTAGCCGCGAGAAGAGCGCGACTTCGAGTTGCGAGATCGAGCTTGAGCGGGCCGGGAGGAACGGCCTTGCTCCGGTTGCGGCGATGGCGATGGCGATGGATGGTGTATGCACCCTAGACTGAGCAAACTGAGTTGGGCCTTTCTTGCTGTGGCATGTGTGGCGTGCGGCGGCGGCGGTGAGTCGGACAGTTCGGCGCCCATCGGAGGCGCTCCGCCGCCCAGTCCGGCGCCGGCCCCTGCGCCTTCTCCGGCCCCGGGCCCCGCGCCTGCCCCGAGCCCCGTACCTCCCGGAACGGCTGTCACCTACTACTTCTCCGACTGCCAAACCGGCGCCAGCGCGGGCTGCGTCCAGGGCAGCAACGCCAATGCGGGGACCAGCCCCTCTTCGCCCAAGCAGAACCTGTCGGGCTTCAATCTGAGTGCGCTGCCTGCGGGCACCCAACTCCTGTTCGCGCGCGGCGGGGCGTGGAACCTGGGCCAGGTGGGTGTAAATAACCGCAACACCACGGCGGCGAACCCGCTGGTGTTCGCCGACTACGGCTCTGGCGCGCTGCCGGTGCTGCGGGTGTCCTCTGGCGTGGGCTTCGCGCTCGGCGGCGGCTGGGGCAATACCGACAACGATGGTGGCTACACCTTCCGCAACCTCAACCTACGGGGCGTCGGAGCGAGCGGCGGCAATACGCACTGGGCCTTCTGGCTGGTGCAGAACGTGCGCGATGTCGTGATCGACGGCGTGGTCATCGAGGACTTCGGCTTCGGCATCGAGAGCAACGAAGGCAGCCAGTACGGTGTGCGCAACATTACCGTGCGCAACTCCACCATCCGTCGCAACGGCTCGATGGGCTGGCACGCGACCGGACTGATCCACGGCGTGCTGGCCGAGAACAACGTGTTCGAAGGCAACAACGCCTCGGGCAGCTTCATGAACCACGCCATTTACTGGGGCGGTGGCAACGGTAACGTGATCCGTAACAACCAGTTCCTGCGCAACAGCGAGGTCAACGGCGTGTGCCAGGGTGGCAACATCACGATGCATGGCGTCATCGACGGGTTGGTGATCGAAAACAACACCATCGAACACGCGAACCCGGCGGCCGACACTTGCGGCGGCTACAACATCACGGCAGGCTACTCGACCGCCGAGTCGTTCCGCAACGTCGTAGTGCGCGGCAACACGACCATCAACGTGGGCATCGGCGCGGTCATCGCCAACTCGGCGCCCGGCATCGTGATCGAGCGCAATCGCTCGATCCTGTCGACGGCACGCGGCCACACGCTCGCCATGACCTATGGCGAGAACGAGGTGCCCATGACCAGCCCTGTGGTGCGTGACAACGTGCTGTGCATCGTCTCAGGCGGGTCGATCACCAATCTACCTGGTGCCATCCTCTCCGGCAACACGGTGCGTACCGGCGCCGACTCCACCACCGGCGTCTGCGCCCGCTGACCGGCCGCTCAAGACGCCGGGCAGCGGCGGTGCAGAGTCCAAGGGGGAAAGTCTGCCATGCGGCAAAACCGGGTCTGCACGATGCGGTTCGGCAGATCAGGCCCCGCGACGATGGCGGGGTTTGACTCGCCCCAACGGTCGTACCTGTCCGTCAGGATCAACCAGTCTGCGGCTGCCAGCTCTTCGGCCAGCCCGGAGCCGGCTCGGTTTGCCGACCCGGGATTCATTTCGACGTACCGGGAAGCGGGAACCAAGGCCGGGAAGTAGTAGTAGAGGTAGGTGTCGCTGTAGTTGGCGAACCGCAGGTCGGCCGGGCCTACAAACAGTGACTGCCCGGGCGAGGCCTCGGCTGAGAGGCGTTGGCGCATGGCAAGCAGCGCTGGCGACTCGGCAGCTTCCACGAAGAGGGTGTGCCGATCGGCCGATGCCAGCTGTTGAATGGCGCGCGGCAGGCGTTCGCTGCCGCGTGCGGTCAGTGCAAGTGCCAGCCCTGCCAAGCTGACCCAGCCGAGTGCGCGCATCGCTGTTCGTAGCTTGGGCTGCCAGGCGTTGACATCCGCCGCCGAGGACAGGGTGACGAGCGTCATCGGAGCTACGAGTACAAGCACGTAGAACACATGCCATGCGTCAGCGCGTTGCAGCACGGACGGCGTGAGACCGAGGCTCACGATCGCCGCTGCCCGAACGAAGCCGCTGTTTGCGTCTTGTCGCGATGGCGCCAGCGAGCGCAGCGCGAGCAGCAGGTTGACGCAGACGCAGACCACCAGGCCGGCCAGCCACAGATCCCACTGCAATGCCAACTTCCGGGCTGGCCCCATTCGGATGGGGTCGAGCACCAGGCTCTCGAACACAACGTCGGGACCCACCCAGAGCGCATACAGGCCAAAGGCCAGCACAGGGACGGCCGTTGCAGCGACAAAGGCGAGAAACAGTCTCGCTCGCATCGGCTGCAGCGCAACCATGGCGGCAACCGTGCCCACAACCCATGCGTCCTGGCGAAACCAGATCAGCAGGCCGGCCAGCACACCGCCGGCGGCAGCGAGGCCGGCCGCACGGCTCGATGAAGCCGCGCCGCAAGCCGTGAGCGACATCAGCAAGGCGAACACCATCAGGGCAAACGCCCCGAACACCGAGTAGGCGCCGGGGTAGGGGAACTTGTGCAGCATCACCAGGGCACAGCTTGCTGCGAGCAAGCCCGTCAGTGGCCCTCGGCGGGCGCCGATCGCGTACATGCCTGCGAGAACGGCGCCCCCATAGGCCACGCCGACAAGCCGTTCGATGAGGACGGTGTTTCCCAGCCACTGCATCGCTGCAGCGATCGTATAGAAGTTGCCCGGCGGGTAGATCGCCGCGAAATCGCGGTAGGGCACCAGGCCACGGAGGATCAGGTCGGGATAGACGAGCAGGATGCCTTCGTCCTGCGGCGCGATCTTCCCCAGGAACTTGAGCGACATCGAAGACAGGTAGGCGAGGGCGAGCAACGCCACGCATCCCGCGACCAGCCACCTCCTGCCCCTGGTGTCGATGCCGGAGGCATGATCGGGACGCATGGCTACGCGTCCTTTAACTCGATGTACTCGGACGCAATGGTCCGCGCGAGGCGTCGCCCTCTTTGGATTGCGTAGTTCGTTCCCCTGTCTTCCGGGTAGATCTGGGCCATCGAGCACACGTAGAAGCCCCTCCGCGGTCCGCGCTCGTCTGGAATCAGGCGGCTGTAGTGCCTCTCAACCACCGGCTGCGACCAGCGCGCCTTCCACAGGTGATGCTTCAAGATCCAGCTGCGGTCGAACTTCGGGAACATCTGCTGCAGATATGGCAGCGAGTAGCCCAGGAATGCGTCCGCGTCGAGCGAATACAGCGCGTCGGTGACCGGCAGGTACTTCGAGAGGTACACGATATGGCGGCCGGCATAGGTCTCGGGACGCTCGAAGTTGGTGTGCTCGATCACTCCAACGAACGGGAACTTCGGGTCATTGACGTTGAGCCAGTACGTCTTCGACAGCGCGTGGGTCAGCTCCAGCACGAGGCACACGTTGCCGATGTACCGCACGCGCTCGAGCTGGTCCAAGTAGGCCGGCTCGGCCCAGCCGCGCACCAGGTCGGCGATCACCGGCAGGGGCGTTGTGGCAATGACGATGTCGGACTCCACCGTCGCGCCGTTGTCCAGTCTTGTGCTCCATCGCTGGCCGACCTGTTCGACCTGTGTGACCTGGCGGCGCAACTCGACGTGGCCACCTGCGCTGATGATGCGCCGGGCGAGCTCTTCGGCGATCGCGACGAATCCGCCGCGCAGGTACGCCAGCCGTTCCTGCCCGCCCTTGCCGCGGCTGCCGCCGCGCAGCTTGAGCTTGTTCCAGAACCACACGGCCGAGACGTCGTTGGCGAAAGGGCCGAATTTGCCTTTCAGAAGCGGTTCCCAGACGACCCGGTACACGTTTTCACCGCCGAGCTCGCGCAGCCAGTCGGCCGCCGTCTTGTCTTCGAGCGCCTTCCAATCCTTGACGCCGCGCGCGCGCAGGGCAAGCAGCCCGAGCCGAACGCGGTCGACAAGCGACAGTGGCGTGAAGTTCAGCAGATCCCAGGGTGTCGACAGCTTGAAGAAGTTGTTGGCGTAGTAGACGCCGGTGTTGGTGGGATTGAGCTCGAGGCGATCGTCGAGCCCCAGCTCCGCCACCAAGTTCATCACGTCCTGGTCACTGGTGAACCAGTGGTGATAAAAGCGATCCAGTTTCTCGCCTCCGACGTCGAACGCAGCGGCCAAGCCGCCGACCGAGTCCTCGGCTTCGAGAACGGTCACGGCAAAACCACGTGTGGCGAGCTCGTAGGCTGCCGACAGCCCGGTGAAGCCGGCACCGATCACGGTGACTCGCGTTGGAGTAAGGGTCGTCATTGTTGTGGCGCGGGTTGACCAGCCTTGCGCAGGCCCGGGTGAAGAGCGAGGGCGACGCCTCCGATGAGTGTCGGCGGCAACCACAGCAGCATGTGCACGAGATAGGCGTATGCGACCGCAGCCGCAGCTTCGTTGCCGAGCTCTCGCATCGCCGCCGCGGTGAAAAAGTCGAACGTGCCGATGTAGCCTGGCGTGCTGGGTATCAGCGTGGCCAGGGTTCCAACAGGCAGGGCCAGCCAGGCTGCCAGTGGAGTGGACAGCGTCGGCATGGCCAGCGCCACGGCATAGAAGACCAGGCCTTCGGCCATCCATGCACTCAGTGACCATGCGGCCAGCCTCGGCATCGTGGCCGCGCGTGCTAGCCCATGCAGTGCCTCGACGCAGCGTTCGACCTCCGCCGCAACCTTGGGGCCGAGTCTTGGCGCCATGCGCGCGACGACCGTGGTTGCCGCGCGCCCGAGTCGAGTCACCACTGCCGGGAGCACGAGCAGGGTCACGACGAGCGCGACCGAGACGGCTGCCAGTACCGGCATCGTCATGCTTCCCAGGAGGCCCGCACCTGTGCCGAGCAGCGCACTCGCTGCGGCGAGTGCGAGCAGCAGAACCAGCAGGTCAAGCAAGCGCTCAACCAGCAAGGTGGCGATGACCGTGCCGGACGAGGCTCCGAGCCGACTGCAAAACGCGAACGAGCGCATAACGTCGCCCGCCCTGAACGGCAGCACGTTGTTGACCGCGAAGCTGGCCATCAGCGGCCACGCGCAATCGCGCCAGCGGATGGCCGGGTTCTCGGCGCGCAGCATCTGGCGCCAGCGTTCGATCCGGCACGCGTAGCCGACGAAGAACGAGACCAGGGCAACGAGCAGCCAGCCGGGCTCGACACCGGACAGTGACGCCATCATGTCGCTCGGGTCGACGTGGCGGACTACCAACCACGTGAACAGCGCCGCGATCACCAAGCCGACGGTGAATCGCAGTACTTTCTTAGCGCTCACGGCATTGAACGACGGGGCTCCGGGACAGGCTCGGCCCATTACGGTCGAAGCCCACGTACTCCTGCACCACATAGAGCGGCCGCCGCTTGATCTCGTTGTAGATGCGACCGATGTATTCGCCGAGGATTCCTGTGCAGATCAGTTGCACCCCGCCAATGAAGAGCACGCCGATCATCAGCGCGGTCCAGCCTTCAACCCAGATGTCGGTGAACAGTCTCAACGCCAGTGCGTACACGATTCCCAGCAGAGCAACGAAGGCGCTCAGCAGGCCCATGCCGATGGACAGTTGAAGCGGCTTCGTTGAGAACGACAGGATGCCGTCGGTGGCGAACCGGACCATCTTCCTGAGCGGGTACTTGCTCGTTCCCGCGAAACGTGCGGCGCGTCGATACGGCAGCGCGGTCTGACGAAAGCCGACCCAGCTGACCATGCCGCGAACGAAACGGTCGCGCTCCGGCATGGCCTTCAGTGTCTCGACTACGGCGCGGCTCATCAACCGGAAATCCCCCGTGTCCAATGGAATCGGCACGTCTGAGAGACGACCCAGGACGCGATAGAACGCACGCGCTGTCGCGATCTTGAACAGCGATTCGCCTGGGCGGTCCATTCGCGTGCCGTAGACCACGTCGAAGCCTTCACGCCACTTGCCGATCATCTGCAAGATGACTTCGGGTGGGTCCTGCAGATCCGCATCGATGAGCACCACAGCGTCGCCTGCAGCCGCGTCGATGCCGGCCGTCACGGCGACCTGGTGACCGAAGTTGCGCGCGAAACAGATCAGCTTGTAGCGCTCGTCGACGCGGCAGATCTCCCGGATCAGGCCGCGCGTGGCGTCGCGGCTGCCATCGTCGACGAGGATGATCTCCAGATCGAGATCGTGCACCTCGGACGCGAATTCATTGAGGCGTCTGACGGTTTCGCCGATCACCTCTTCTTCGTTGAAGCAAGGTACGACGATCGAAAGCAACTGGCGCTCGCGAGGTGGGGCGGCAGCGAAGATGCTGGACGGTTCGGCCATGAGCGTGTCCATCAGATGTGGCAAGACATTGGTCGACGATTCTGAGGGACGAGTCATGCCTGACCGTCCGAGGGTTCTGCAGTCGCGCATAGACATGCAGCTTGGACACGAACGCCTCAAAGTCAAGCAGACCACGGACGCGCCGCCGCGACCATCCCCAACCCAGGGGTCGAACGTGACAATCGTGGACTGATTCACGGCATCTGGCGGACCTTGATGCCCGGGGTGGCCGTGAAACAGAGCGTGCGCAGTCGGCTGGAGGCGCTGCCTCCCGGACGTAAGATGCGCGCGGCTCTCTGCGTCGAAGTGGGCCCGCCTCGCCTCGCCTCGCCGCGCCGTGCGCGAGTGCGGGCGCACTCGTTCTTCGTCCACATGTCTGCAGCGGCCCAATGCAAGTCAGCGCCAAGAGTCAGCAAGCCTGTGTCGTCGTTCCGATCTATCGGTCGACGCTGCTACCTTACGAGCGAGTTGCGCTCGGGCGATGCGATGAGATCCTGTCTGAACACGACGTTCTTCTCGCCAAGCCAGCGAGTCTTGACCTCGGGCAGGTTCTCAGGGCGTATCCCCGTTGTCGTGTCGAATCCTTCGACGACTCCTATTTCAAGGGCGTGGCCGGGTACAACCGACTGATGTTGTCTGACGAGTTCTATGCCAGGTTCGAAGCCTATGACTACATCCTGATTCACCAACTCGATGCATTCGTCTTCAAGAATGAACTCGGGCACTGGTGTGATCAGGGCTACGACTATATCGGTGCCCCGTGGTTGCCGGACAGTTCGGTTCCATCGCCTCTTGATCGATTCAAGGCGGCGGCACGTCGAAAGCTCAGCAGACTCGTCAATCGCCTCGACGCCAACGCCGGAGGGATGCACGCGACGCAGTACATGTTCTCCGTGGGCAACGGTGGGTTCTCCTTGCGCAAGGTGCAAAGCATGCGCCGCGTACTCGCTGCGCTGGGCTCGCGCACGGACGACTATCGACAAGCCCGCATGAGGCTGAACAGTGAAGATCTCTACTTCTCTGTGGAGGTCAATCGATACCGACGTCGGCTGCGCATCCCCGACCTGAACGTGGCTGCCGGGTTCTCCTGGGAGCGCAATCCTGCGGTGGCTCGCGTGCTCAACGCAGGCAAGTTACCGTTTGGCTGCCATGCCTGGAACAAGCTTCATCGGGATGATTGGGCGCCTGTATTCGAGGAGCTTGGGTACGCTCTCGACCAGATCCTCGAGGCCTGAGTTGATGGACAAGCCATGACCAACGCTGAATCTCCACTAGACTGTTGTCTTCGTCGTGTGGTCATCTCCCTGTGTGGCGTCTAGCAACCGTGTCGGGATCTGTCCGCTTGCCATCCTGCTGGCTGTGGTGGTCAGCTCGTGGGCTAATGCGCAGACGGCGGCGCAGCAGTCCGGCCCGACCTATCACTTCTCGGACTGCCAGGAAGGCGCCGCAGAGGGGTGTCTTCCGGGAGACAACTTCAACCCAGGGACCGCAGCGGAGCCGAAGCGGACGCTGGTGGGGATGAACCTGAACGCGTTGCCGGCGGGCACGCGACTGCTGTTCGCGCGGGGCGGCGCCTGGACCAGTTTCACGGTCTCGGTCGAGAACCAACACATCACACCCGATCGTCCCTTGGTCTTCGACGCGTATGGCTCCGGCCCGGTTCCGCTGCTGAAGACTGCCACCGGCAATTCGGTCAATCTGGGTGGGCGCTGGGGCAACACCACCAACGACGGCGGCTATGTGCTGCGCAACCTGAAGCTCGACGGAATGGGCACGGCAGCCTGGGGCCTGTGGCTGGTGCAGAACGTGCGCCATGTGACCGTCGACAACGTGGAGATTATGGGTTTCGAGATCGGCATTCACTCGTCGAACGGCCGACCGCATGGCGTGACCGCGCTGACCGTGCGCGGCTCGCGGATCAGCCGAAACTCCGCGATGGGCATGCTGGGGGCCTTCAGCGAATCCGTGATCGAGAACAGCCTGTTCGAGGGCAACAACTTCTCGGGCAGTCCGATGAACCATGCCATCTACCTCGGCGGCGGCAACGGCAACGTGATCCGAAGCAACCAGTTCATCGCCAACTCCACGGTGAACGGTGTGTGCCAGGGGGGCAATGTCACCGTCCATGGCTTGGTCGACGGGTTGCTGATCGAGGGCAACATGATCCGCCAGCAGTCGGCGACGTTCTCGTGCTACGGGTTTGCGGTGACGACGGGCTATACGACGTATGAGGAGTTCAAGAACGTCGTAATCCGTGGCAACACCGTCATCAACACCGGTATGACAGCCATCGCCGCCAACGCCGCGCCGGGCATCGTGGTCGAGAACAACCGCGTCACGAACAGCCAGGCTTCGCAGCAGTACAGCATCTGGATCCCCGCCAACGGCGGCGCGGGTGCCGGCGACGGGGTTGATCGGGATGCCGTGGTACGCAACAACACCGTGTGCCTGGTGCACACGCAGGGCAGCGTGCCCATCTTCGCTCGGGTGCCCGGCGCCCAGGTCAGCAACAACACCATCGTTCTCGGGCCTCAGGCATTGCGTTGCTGAGTGCCGTCGGCGCGGCGATCGGAGATCCCTATCGTGGTTGCATCCAGATCGGGGCGCGGCCTTGCAGCGCCTCCGGCATCGTGGCAGCCAGCAGCCGATCGACACAGTGAGGCCAGTCGAGCACATCGCGCACCCGCCTGACCGCGTTCTGGCCCATGTCCATCAAATGCACCGGATCGCGCAGCGCATCGATGATCGCTTCGGCCAGGCCGTCGGCGTCGTGCCGTGAGGTGAGCATGCCCGTGACGTTGTTCTGCACGATGTCCGGGAGTGCCCAGTTGTCCCAGTTGGCTGTCGGACAGCCATGCGCAGCGGCCTCCACGTAGACGATGCCCCAAGACTCCGAGATGCTGGGCATGCAGAACAGGCTCGCCGTGTTGAAGAGCTGGTGCAGCATCTCGTCGCTGGCGTGGCCGAATTGCTGCACGCCGGGCTCGTTCAGCGGTGGCGCCTCGGCGCTGACAACGGTGAGCGTCGCGTCAGGCAACTCGCGGCGGACCCGGCGGAACGCCTCGATCAATACCGGCCCTCCTTTGCGTCGCCAAGCGCGACCACAGAAGAGGACATGGCGCTTGCGGTAGCGCTCGAGGTCGGCCGGGACGGGTCGGTCCCAGCGGCGCATGGGGCCACCGCCGATGGCAAACACCTTCTCTCTCGGCAGTCCGTACTGCTTCTGCATTGCTTCGGCAACAAAGCTGGCGAAGGACACCACCGCGTCGGCGTCCCGGTTCGCCTGGCTCACGCGGGCGCGTGCGGCATCGACTTCCGACGACGACAGCGCGCTCCAGCCGAAACCACCCGAGGCCACGGCGTCGTCGACGGTCATGTCCTGGAACAGCACCCGCTTGATCGGCAGCGACCGGTCGATCACCGGTGTCGCGTAGTGGTACAGCACCCAGCTGCCTGCGGGCAGTGAGCGCAGTACGCCGGCCCAGGGCTCGGCCCGCTCGTCGAGGATGTCGGCCTCCAGTCCGGCCTTGCGCACCGGCATGCCCAGCCGACGCCGCGCCCTCTTGAGCAGACGTCGCAAAGCGCTGGGCCCGTGCAACTCTGTCGCGTCCGTGGCATAGCGCGACAGCGCTCCGAAGAACCGACCCCGTTCCTTGAGCCCCCGGACCAGCTCCTGAGCGGTCCCGGAGTTTGTCCATCGGTCCCATGGATCATCCGAGGCGATGTAGAGCATCTGCGGTATGTTGGACACCATGCGTTTGTTGCCGTTGACTTGATTGGGGTTGGCGTGTTGGAGCCTCGACCTATGACCTAGCGTGAGGGGAGCGGGCGCCCGGGCACATTGGAGGCGACAAATGCACCGACGACCTCCGCTGCCAGCTTCTGTCCTGCAGCATTCCAGTGGTCGTCCCCGCCCGTGAAGTAGAGGGTGCGCGCATCGACCTTGCCGAAGGCGTCCTGCAGGTTCACGACCGGCACACCGAGTGCCTTGGCGGCGACTTCGATGGGTGCGGTCAGATTGCGACCGCGATACTCGGGGTACTTCGTCGTGTCCGCACTGCCCCAGGTGTCGTAGTCGCGCGCGACGTCGCTCGCGTGGGGAATGATCATGAACACCAGCCCGACGCGGGCCGACTGCGCAAGGTCCCGGATCTGCCCGAGCACCGCCTGCATGAGGGCGATCTTGTAGCGGGCCGACTCGGAGGACGGTCGCAAGCTGACGTCCGCGTTGAAGTAGTCGACATGGGTGTTGTAGACCGTGGAATCGCCGGCGCGGACGTAGCTCTCGTACTCGCGCATCGACTCCCCGAGCAGATGATCCCGGTTCGAGAACAGCGTGGCTCCTCCGTCAGAACCTTGCTCGTCGACTGGCTTCGAAGCAAACCTATGACGCAACGCTCTGCCTGCTTTGAGCAGCATCAGCTCGCGCTGGTTCAGCTCGAGCCTGCGGCGGATCTGAGGATCCAGCTTCCAGTCGTTGCGGACCAGCTTCCCGTCGCTGTCGACCCTGAACATCTTGTTCCGCACCAAGTCGCCGTAGTCATTACCCGCATAGATGGAGACGACCACGATGTCGGGCCGCAGGCGGGGCAGATCGGCTTCGAGCGCCACGCTGATCTGGTCGGGTCCATAGGAGCTGACGCCGGCATTGATGACCTCCACGTCTCGGCCCGCGGCGCCAGCCAGTACGCGCCCGAGCTGGTACGCGAAGGTCTCGCCGTCGACCGTGTAAGCCGCGTGGATGAACGAGTCGCCATAGATGACCACGCGGGGCCTGGATGCCTTTTCCCCGATTTCGGCGCCGCGATAGCCATATGCATTGATGCGGTGCGTCACCGCCTCGCCGCCGTTGATCGGCAGCTTCTTGAAGACGCTCTCCTGGCTCGGGGCAAGCGCGAAGATTCGTTGCGAGTCGAACCGGTATGGCGGTCTCAGCAACGGAGTCAACACTCGATCAGCAACGACTTCCAGCAGGACGGCGCAAGCGCTGAACGTCACGACGCACAGCAGCAGGCGCTCGGCGTGGCGCACCGGCAGTGCGGCGCCCGCCGCGACCAGCGCACCCAGTGTCAGCAGGGCCTTGTACGGCAGGGCCGTATTGCCACCAAGCCGGTCTGCCTGCAGCAGCGCGAAGGTCACGAATACCAGACCGGCCGCGACCAGCGCGCCCCGGATCCAGGTCGGTGCCCGTGGCGTACGCGGCGCTTCCGGATGCGTGATGCTGTTCATGAGTTGGCGTTGGCTGGCATGACCCGTGGAGTCATCGACGCATGGATCAGGTCGGCCACGCGAAGTGCGTTGGCAGCGATCGTCAGGCTGGGGTTTGTGCCGCCGCTGGACGGGAAGAAGGAAGCGTCGACCACGTAAAGATTGGGCACGCCGTGCGCCCGGTTGTTCTTGTCCAGAACGCTCTCGGTCGGGTCATCGCCGAACCGGCAGGTACCGCACACATGGCCGAAGTTGAGGTTGTTGCCTTTCGACAGCACGATGAGCCGGTGCGGGGCCAGCTTCTGTGCAAGGGTCTCTCTCGAGATCTGGACGCGCCTTGTCAACTCGTCCGCATATCGGTACTCGAACCGCATGCCGTTACGCGAAGTCGGGTCGGCGACGATGCGATTGTCCCGGTAGGGCAGGTCCTCGATGATCGTGGCCCAGATCGATGCGTGCTTGAGATTCAGCGCGTGGAACATGAACAGCGCCACCAGACGGACAACCGGACTCGAGAGCTTTCGCCACCAGGCCGGGCGAGGGCTAGCGAGCTTCTTCCACCACGTTGACTCGCGCTCGGCGACATCGCGCATGTACTGCATGATCTGGCCCGGCACGATACTGGCACCCAGGGTCTGGAACGTCCCGAGCTTCGCACCATGGGAGATGTAGAAGTCGTTCAGCGCCAGGCTCTTCAGTGGGCCCTCACCTGATAACGGGCGCGTCGGTGCGACGGCGATGAAGTCGCTGACATGGAACATCAGATTGCGGCCTACGAGCCCCGAAGCGTTGGCCAGGCCGTTGGGCCATGCCTCCGACTTCGAGTTGAGGAGCAACACGGGTGTCATGTAGGCGCCGGCAGCCAAGACAAAGGTACGGGCGCGAATCGACAAGAGCCGCCCGTCGACCCGGCACTGGGCGGCCGTGACGCCGTTGCGGTCGGCCTCGAGGCGCACCACTTCGCACTCCGGCAGCAGGCTGGCGCCGTATCGCTCTAGTGCGGGCAGCAGGCAGATGCGGGCTGCGTCGCTCTTGCAGGCTCGCGGGCAGGGCCCCGAGGTGCACATGTCGCAGCCGCCGACGAACTCGCAGCCGACGTGGATCCGGTAGGGGTGCAGGCCCCGCTGCTGGAACGACTCGAGAAGGTGCTGGTCGCGCGGACTCAGCGGCGGTGGCTCCAGCAACGAGCTGCCGCCACCGGTGCGCAGCGGGTCGGGCGTGCCGCGCACGCGGTAGAGGCGCTCGGCCTGTTCGTAGTAGGGCTCGAGCTCGCTATAAGAGACAGGCCAACGGTCCGGCAGCGTCGACTCGGTGGCCTGCGGGTGATGCCGGCGCGGTTCGAAGTCCTCCGGCGCGAAGCGTTCGAGGCCCGCGGCATACAACAGAGTGCTACCGCCCGTGCCACACCCCAGCGGCGCAAAGAAGACGGTACGGCCGAAGGTCGTGTTGCCCTCGAGCGGTTCCGGCCACAGACCACTTCTCAAGCGCGCGTCGGCGCCGCCGGCCGAGGATGGCGGCGCCGCTTCGACGCTTGCCGAGCGCTCGGCGCCCTGGAGAAATCGGCCCTTCTCGATGAACAGTACCTTCCGGCCTCCCTTGGCGAGCTGGAAGCCCGCAGTGGCGCCGCCCATGCCTGTGCCGACGACGACCACGTCCCAGAGCACGGACTCGGGGTCTGTGGGGAACACTCCCGCCCGCCGCGACCTGTCCAACTCGGAACTCGGGAGCGCCTGCATGTCAGGTTGCAGCCCCCGGCCGTCCGGTGAGTTTCGCCAGCAGACGTTTCACCCGCGTGCGCAGGCGGTAGTCTTCGATCTCGACGGCGCTGCGGTCGAAGGTCTTGCCGTGCGGCCCGCCGCTCGGCAGGCCGGCCACAAAGCGGACGTGCTGGTAGACAGCGGCGGGTTCCTCGCCGCTGTCGCTCATTCTGGTGCGCACCATGCCGGGTACCAGCTCGTTGACAAGCACGTCCGGGTACCGCTCGCGGTCGATCTCGGCTGCGATCGCCCGTGTCAGTGCACGAACCGCACCCTTGGACGCTGAGTAGGCCGCGCTGTTGACGATCGGCTTGCGCCAGGCAAACGACCCGATGTTGATGATCCGGCCATGGCCGCGTTCGAGCATCGACGGCAGGGCGGCCCGGCAGCACAGCGCCACACCATTGACATTGGTGCCGATGGTCGCCATCCACTCCTCGGCGCTCGTATCGAGGAATGACCGCTTCGGGTACGTTGCGGCGTTGTTGACGAGAATGTCGACGGCGCCCAGCTGCTCGCGTGCGCGCTCGAACAGCATGGTCACGTCGACGGGCCTCGACACGTCACCGACCACGAACGACATGCGGCCACCAGCGCACAGCCGCGCGGTCTCTTCCAGGTCCGCCTGGGTCCGCCCGATGCCCAGCACGCGGGCTCCGTCGGCACAGAACCCCATCGCATAACCGCGGCCGACGCCGGAACCGGCGCCGGTGATCACGACACATTTGTTCAGCAGCTGCATTTCGGCTCTCCTACCGTCTCACCATGGCCCTCGGGGTCCGCATTCTGCGCGCACGAGCGGCCCTGTCCCACCCACTATCTGAGCGCCAGCAGCAGCGCATGCGCACACCAGCCGGCACCGAGCCCGGCTCCCAGGGCAACCAGCAGCACGCCGTCGCGCATGAACCGGTTGAGTCCGAGCGTCGAGCGGAACCATATCGCCAGCGGCCAGTGGGAAAACTGGCTGACGACGATCGCGGCAAGGGCTCCATCGAGTCCCCACGATGCATGGGCGAGCGGTATGCCAAGACCCAGCACAACGACCCGTGGGGCCATCGAATACGCCACCAGCGACGTCCTGCCGAGCGCAAGGTACATCTGCTCGACGACACGGAATCGTTCGCCGAGCGACCCGATGCACAGGATGCCGAACACATGGCCGGCCAACAGGTAGCGGTCGTCGTACAGGACGTCCACGATGAGTCCGCTCATCATGAACAGGAACCCCGCGAGCGTGCCGATGGCGACGTCGGCGATCGCCTGGAACTTCTGGTACGCACGACCCAGCTCGGCGCTGTGCGACCGAACGACCTCGCTCAGAGACGGAAACACGACCTTCGAGTAGAGCATGTTGATGCTGCTGGCGACGATGCCCGCCAGACCCAGCGCAATCGAGTAGATGCCCATCGTGGCACTGTCGATGATCCCGCCCAGCAGGAATCGATCGCCGTTGGCCGCCATGAAGCCGAGTACCGACGACAACAGGATCCACTTGGCCGTGCCCAGGAGTTCGCGCACGGCCGGGCCCTCGAGGCGGAACTGGGCGCGAGTGCCATGAAGCACGGCGTGACTCAGGCTCGTCCTCAGCACACCCTGCGCGAGATTGCCGATGACGAGGAACCAGATTGATCCGGTCATGAGCGCGCCGACCACCATCACCGTCGCGCCGAACGTTTGAGACAGCAGTTCGATCAGCGTCAGCCGCTTCAGATTCATCTGCCGCTCGGCCAGGCTGATGTTGATCGAGGCCAGGCCACCGAGGATCGTCGCCAGGCAAGCCACCGCGAGCAATGCGGGCAGGCGGGCGTCGGCGTAGACCGTGCCCTCCTTGAACCACTGCAGAGACTGGCCGAGGCCGATCAGCAACGATATCGTTGTGCCCGCCAGCCACAGGATCACGCCGCGCATCACCTGCAGCGTCCATGCGGTGTTCAGGAAGTCCCTGTCGGTGCCGCGCTTGCTCTGGACCACCGAGATGCCCGTGCCGATGTCCGAGAACAGGTAGAGCGCGGCCATCAGCGCGGCGATCACGCTCATGATGCCGAAGGCCTCGGGCATCAGCAGCCGCGCCAACACCAGATTCGCCGCCAGGCGCAACAGCTGCCCGGCGACATGCCCGCTGCCGGCCCACGCCGCGGCCAAGGTGCTGCGGCGGCGCAGCGACGTGTTGGAGTTCATTGAGGGAGCTTTGGTGGTCGGGCCATCACCGCATCCGCGCAGCAGGCAAGACCGCGATCCTCACCGATTCTGCCCATGCGGCGACACTCCTGTTTGGGGGACACCATCGCGTCGGCACTGTCAGTCGCGACTTTTGCCGCGTTCAGGTATTCCGGCCCGTCGAGGACTGCGCCGGGAGCCTTGTCTATGATGCCCTCGGTGTGGACAGCCAAGCGTGGCTTGGTGGAAGCAGTCGTTTGATGCCAGACATGAAGAGTTTTCGCATCGTGGTCAACCGGGCGCCAGTGACCGTCAGCGCCGATCCGGACACACCGTTGTTGTGGGTGCTGCGCGACGATCTCGGTCTGATGGGGACGAAGTACGGCTGCGGCGTGGCCCAATGCGGTGCCTGCACGGTCCATGTGGACGGTCGCCCGACGCGGTCGTGCGGCCTGCCGATCCAGTCGATCGGTGCGAGCCATGTCACGACCATCGAGGGCCTTCATCCCGATGGTGAACATCCGTTGCAGCAGGCCTGGCGCTCTGGAGACGTGGCGCAGTGCGGCTACTGTCAAGCGGGGCAGATCATGGCGGCCGCGGCCTTGCTGGCGCGCGTGCCCGAACCGACAGACCGCGACATCGACGAAGCCCTGTCCGGCAATCTGTGCCGGTGCGGCACCTACCTTCGCATTCGGGCGGCCATCAAGCATGCCGCCAAGCTCGCAGCCGCAGGGAAGCTGCCTTGACACAACCAGTCTGGAAGCACGTCGTCAGCCGAAGAGCATGGATCGGCGGGGTGGCGCTGGTCGGAGGGTCGCTCGCGGTGGGCTGGACCCTGACGCGACGGCGCAACCCGGCGGCATCCACCAAGAGTGCGTCGATCGATGCGTCAGGTCGCTTTCACCCCGATGCGCTCGTCCGGCTCGATCCCGATGGTGCGGTGACCATCGTGTCCAAGGTCCCCGAGATCGGCCAAGGCGTGAAGACGGCGTTGCCGATGCTGATTGCCGAGGAACTCGATGTCGACTGGAGCCGCGTCAAAGTCGAGCAGGCGGACTTGGCAGACCGCTTCGGCAACCAGCTGGCCAACGCCAGCATGTCGGTGCCGCGCAACTACAGCGCGATGCGGCGCATCGGCGCTTGCACGCGCGCCATGCTCGTCCAGGCGGCAGCGGACCTCTGGGCCGTCAGCGCCGGCGATTGCAGCACCGATCGAGGTGTGGTGCATCACCGCGCCTCCGGGCGTTCCGTGCCCTACGCAGACCTGCTGGTGCGCGCTGCTGCGTTGCCGATTCCGGACCCGAGCTCCGTGCCGCTGAAGGCGCCGGGCACGTTCAGACTCGTCGGCACTCGGGTGCCAGGTGTGGACGCGCGAGGCATCGTCGTCGGCGCGGCCTTGTTCGGCTCCGATGTCCGCCTTCCAGGCATGTTGCATGCCGTATACGTGAAGTGCCCCGTGTTTGGCGGACAGGTGCGCCGAGCCAATCTCGAGGCAGTGCGGCGCTTGCCTCGTGTGCGCGATGCCTTTGTCGTGGAGGGAGGCAAGTCTGGGCTGCTCGGCTTGATGCCGGGCGTGGCCATCGTGGCCGAGTCCACCTGGGCCGCGATCTCCGCCCGGCGCCGCCTCGAGGTGTCGTGGGTCGAACCCTCTTCGCCTTTGTCGAGTTGGCATGGCGTGGCCGGACAAGCCCGCGACATTGCGTCTCGCGCCGGTACCGCGGAGTTGCGCCGCCAGGGCGATGTCGGGGAGGCGTTGCAAAGTGCGGCGGCTGTGGTCGAGGCGAGCTACACCTATCCCTTCATCGCCCACGCTGCGCTCGAGCCTCTGACCTGCACGGCGCACATGCGCCAAGACACCCTTGAAATCTGGGTGGGTACGCAGAGC
This sequence comes from Aquincola sp., assembly GCA_022841885.1. GTDB lineage: Bacteria > Pseudomonadota > Gammaproteobacteria > Burkholderiales > Burkholderiaceae_C > CADEEN01. The sequence continues at coordinate 47,165 of JALHQP010000004.1, forward strand.
CCTGCCTGGGCACGCGACCTGATCAGCCGTACCTTGGGGCTTGCTCCTGAGAAGATCGTCGTACACCTCTTGCGCGGCGGCGGCAGTTTCGGCAGACGGCTCAGCAGCGACTTCATCGTCGAGGCTGCAGCCATCGCGCTGCGGGTCGGCGCACCCGTGAAGTTGATCTGGTTGAGGGAAGACGACCTGCAGCACGATCACTTCCGGGCCGGTGGGCACCACCGATTGCGCGGGGGTCTCTCGGCGCAGGGCGAGTTGATCGCCTGGCACCACCACCATGTGACCGTGGCCTACGACGGCCAGCCGCAGTCGCCTCTGCACCCGGACGAGTTCCCCGCACGCCTGGCAAGCCATTGCCTCGTGGAGCAAAGTGCAGTGCACTGTGCGATCCCGACAGGTGCCTGGCGCGCGCCCGGAGCCAATGTCCACGCCTGGGTCATGCAGAGTTTCATCGACGAACTCGCACACAGCGCGAAGCGAGATCCGCTCGAGTTCCGATTCGCCCTGCTTCGACAGCGCGATCGACGGTCGCTCAGGGAGTTCGTGTCACGTCGACCCGGGTACCAGTACGAACGCATGGCTCGGGTCCTTCGCACACTGGCCGACAAGGCCCAGTGGGGCCGGTCGATGCGGTCGGGTGGGGGACAGGGTGTCGCGTTTCACGCCAGCTACGGTGGCTATGTCGCCCAGGTGGCGGAGGTCACTGTCACGCAGGGAAAGCTGAGGGTCGATCGTGTGGTCTGCGTTTGTGACGTCGGCGAGCAGGTCGTCAACCTGAGCGGCGCCGAGGCGCAAGTGCAAGGCTCGATCGTCGACGGACTGAGCGCCGCATGGCTGCAGGAGATTGACTTCCGGGATGGGAGGGTCGTGCAAAGCAACTTTCACGACTATCCGCTCTTGCGCATCGGCGATGCGCCTTCCGCGATCGAGGTCCACTTCCTGACGTCCGAGAACCCGGTGTCAGGGCTCGGCGAGCCGGCGCTGCCGCCGCTGGCGCCAGCGGTGTGCAACGCCATCTTCGCAGCCACAGGGCATCGCATCCGTGAACTTCCGCTGAAGAGGGCGACACTGGCCTGAAATGCGGGCGGGCTCGGCTCACGAGGGTGAACCGAGCCCGTCTGAGGGTGTCGCGCAGAGGCGTCAGCGGGCGCAGGCGCCGGTGGTGGAGTCGGCGCCGGTGCGCACCGTGTTGCCGGAAACGATCGCGCCAGACAGGTTGGTGATCGAGCCGCTGGAGACGACGCACAGCACGTTGTCGCGCACCACGGGGCTGGTCATGGGCACCTCATTCTCACCATAGGTCAGCGCGAGCGTGTGGCCGCGGCTGAATCCCTGGATCGAGCGATTGCGCTCGATGACGATGCCGGGCGCCGAGTTGGCGATGACCGCACCGATGCCGGCGTTGACGATCGTGTTGCCGCGCACCACGACATTGCGGAACGATTCGGTCGAGCTGTAGCCGGCGGTGATGTTGAGGCCGCCGCAGGTGTCGGCTGCCTGGTTCACGTGTTCGATCGTATTGTTCTCGATCGTCAGGCCGTCGATGACGCCGTGCATGGTCACGTTGCCGCCCTGGCACACGCCGTTGACTTCGGAGTTGCGCAGGAAGCGGTTGCCGCGGATCACGCTGCCGTTGCCACCACCCCAGTAGATGGCGTGGTTCATGAAGCTGCCCGAGGCATTGTTGCCCTCGAAGAGGTTGTTCTCGACCACGGCACGATGGATCAGGCCGGTGCTGTGGATCCCCATGGTCCAGTTGCCGCGGATCACCGAGTTGCGCAGCACCATGCCGGTCACGCCGTGCGGGCTGCCTTCGTTGGTTTCGATGGCGGTGCCGAAGCGCTCGATCTCCATGCCGTCGAAGACCACGTCACGCACGTTCTGCACCAGCCAGAAACCCCAGTGGGTATTGCTGCCGGCGGGTGCCGTACCGACCAGGCGCAGATTGCGGAAGGTGTAGCCACCGTCGTTGTCGGTGTTGCCCCAGCCGCCACCGACCATGAAGCCGATGCCTCCGTTGACGTTGAACACCGGCTTCGCGCCACTGCCGTAGTCGCCGAACAGCAGCGGAGCCGCCGCGCTGGAGTTGGGGTTGTGTACGCCCGTCTGGCCCAGACTCCAGGCGCCGCCGCGCGCGAACAGCAGTTGCGTGCCTGCAGCCAGGCCCGAGATGTTGATGCCCGACAGGTTCTGTTTGGGCGCCGTTTGCGTGCCCGGGTTGGCGTTGTTGCCTGGCACGCAGCCTGCGGCAGCCCCAGCCTGACAGTCGCTGAAGTACAGGGCCGGGCCGGTCGGAGCCGGGGCAGGAGCCGGAGCCGGAGCAGGTGCCGGAGCAGGTGCCGGAGCCGGAGCCGGAGCAGGTGCCGGAGCAGGTGCCGGAGCAGGTGCCGGAGCAGGTGCCGGAGCAGGTGCCGGAGCAGGTGCCGGAGCCGGAGCCGGAGCCGGAGCAGGTGCCGGAGCCGGAGCCGGAGCCGGAGCCGGAGCCGGAGCGGTGCAAAGAGGCGGCACAGAACCGTTGTACGTAATGTGGGTTGACCCAGTGGCAACGCACACGCGTCCGCGCACACGACTTGCCCCGACCGAGTTCACTTGGATGCGAGTGCCGTTGATCCTGAGATCACCCAGAACATCGGTGTTCAAGAAGATGAGCTTGTCTCGCCCAGAAAAGTCAACGTGCGGCAGATTCGGAAACTCCCAAGAGTTTTGGAAGCTCCCTGGCATCACGCACGTGGACATTCCGCTGGTCGTCTCATTCAGCGAGTGCTGCGCTTGAGTTGGGTTCGGCGCGCGCAACATGGTCCTGGTAGGACCACAGTCGGCAAAGCCACCTTGCGCATCTGACACCGAGCCTGGGAATCTCCAGAGGTCCGGGTTGTTGGTAATCAATCGTGGCGGATCAATCGCCCCAGGCGGAGCCGGAGCGGGTGCAGGAGCCGGAGCCGGCGCAGGAGCCGGGGCGGGCGCAGGAGCCGGGGCGGGCGCAGGCGCCGGGGCGGGCGCAGGCGCCGGGGCGGGTGCAGGCGCCGGGGCGGGTGCAGGCGCCGGAGCGGCAGCCGAGTAGTCGACCACGATCGACTTCGACGTGGCGTTCCCCGCGCCGTCATAGGCACGAACGATGATCTTGTTGCTGCCGCGAGCGAGCAACAGCGACGGCGCGCTCCAGGTGGCCGTGCCCCACGTGCCGACCTTCTGGGCGACGCCACTGCCGCCGCGGTCGTTGACCCAGGTCACCTTGCTGATCTTGCGGTCGTCGGCCGCGGAGCCCGACAGGCTCACTGTCGAGGTGGTCGTGGCATACGTACCGGCGTTCGTCGGGGCGCTGATCTCGATGCTCGGGACGCCACGGTCGATGCGCAGTTCCGCGTCTTCCCGTTCGGCCGCATTCGGGTCGATCGAGTCGGACTCGGTGGCGCCGCCGCACGCGGCGAGGATGACGCAGGCGGCGGCGACGGGCGCCAGCTTGAGATGGGCTTGCAGGAAACTGCTCATGAACGGACTCGCTGAAACTGAGGTGGCCACACTGAATACCGGCGCCGCACGTAAAGCGAGCGCTGGCTTCGACGATTTCTTGCTGCAGGTGAACCGACGTGGTCGGTGTGGCGGCAGGAGCTGAAGAACTGCTGGACTGGTCGGGCGTTACCAGAGGAGGTCTGGGTGCTGAGCGCGGTGCAATCCAACATCGGTACGCTCAGCCTATCGGCGGCCAGCACCGGGCCTGTAAGGCGACCTGTTGCGCTGTAACCTGGACGGCCATCCGGGTAACCGCCGCCCCAAGTTGGTGACACCCCTGATTTCAGGGGGATAGGCGGCTTGACGGTTACAAAATCACGAATCGCAGCCGTGCGATTCCCAACAAAGCCTCGTTCAACTTACAAGTCGAAGCGCACGCCGGTCTGGCGTTCTCGCTCGCTTCCATCGGTGCACACGCGTGGCGGCGAGGACCTGTGCTTGCGTTGCGCGAGATGAACGAACATGGACAAACCACACAGAACTGGGGAGATGGTCGCGGCTTTGCGGTGCTCACACCCATCTAGGGGTGCATCGCTGCTGTGGCGACACCAAATAATCCGAGCACGCGTGAGACGTGGCGTCGGCGGGTACAAGCTGACATCAAGGACACGGAACATGAAGGCCTTGGCAACGAACCTGGCCACTCTGGCGCTTGCCCCACGGACGTGGCCGGTTGCCGGCCCCCCGTCGAAGACTTCAAACCTACCCGCGGACGACGATGGCTAATTCATGGCATTGCGTGCTGATCGGCGGCGAGTCGCTGCTGATTCAGTGTGCCGAGATCCTTCAGCAGCGCGGGCACACGATCGCGGCCGTCGTCTCGACCCGGGCGGCGATCCGCAAGTGGTCTGCGGGGCATGGCATCCGCGTCCTCTCCGATGCCGCCGCGCTGCGGGCCGCGTCGGATCTGCGGCCGATCGACTACCTGTTCAGCGTGACCAACCTGTCGGTCCTGCCCGCCGACGTGATCGCATTGCCGACCCAGGGCGCGATCAACTTCCACGACGGCCCGCTGCCCGAGTACGCGGGCCTGAATACCCCCATGTGGGCCCTGCTCAATGGCGAACGCGCCTACGGCATCACCTGGCATCGCATGACGGCGCAGGTCGACCAGGGCGACATCCTGGTCCAGCGCCGCTTCCCGGTCGCGGAGGGCGAGACCTCGCTGACCCTGAACACGAAGTGCTACGAGGCGGCGATCGACGGCTTCGAGACCCTGGTGGCCGGCCTCGAGGCGGGCACGATGTCCGGCGAGGCGCAGACTCGGGCGCTGGAGCGCTACTACGGTCGCAAGGACCGCCCCGAGGCGGCCTGCGCGCTGCGCTGGGACCAACCGGCCGAGCGCCTGGCCACGCTGGTGCGCGCGCTCGACTTCGGCACCTATGCCAACCCGATCGGAGCGGCCAAGGCCAGCGCGAGCGGGCGCCCGCTGATCGTGGCCCAGGCCGAGGTGCTCGACACAGTCTCGGGCCAGGCGCCCGGCACCGTGCTGGCCGCCGATGTCGGCGGCCTGACCGTGGCCACGGCCGACCGCGACCTGCGCCTGCTGCGTCTGGAGTGCCTTGACGGCAAGCCGCAGAGCACGGGCCAGTGCCAGGCGGGCTGGGGACTGGCGGCCGGGCAGCGTTTCGATGTGCTCGACGCGGCCTCCGCAGCGCGCCTCACTGAAGTCAATGCCAACGTGTGCGCGCACGAAGGCTTCTGGCTGCGGCGCCTCGAGACACAGGACTGGCTCGAACTGCCCTACGCCGATCGGAGTGCGGCCAGCGCCGCGCCGGCGTACCAGCACCTCGACGCGAGCCACGCAGAAACGGCCGCCGACGCCGACACACTGGTGGCCGCGTTCGCCGCCCAGCTGGCGCGCCTGACCGACAAGGACGCGTTCGACCTCGGCCACGCCGACCCGGCCCTGCGGCAGCGCGTGGCGGGTGTCGAGTCCTGGTTCGCGCCGCAGGTGCCGCTGCGCGTGGCGGTGGACTTTGCGCTGCCGTTCCGCGCGCTGCGCGACGCCGTGGCCGCCGAGCGGACGGAACTGCAGCGGCGCGGCACGTTCGCGACCGATCTCGTCGCCCGCTCGCCCGAGTTGCGCGCTGTCGCTGCGACCCACAACCCACGCGTGCTGCCGGTGGCGGTGCTGGTCGCCGATCGCCACGACGACGCGCAACCCCTGCCGGGCAGCGAACTGACGGTGGTGTTTGCGGCCGACGGCCGCGCAAGCCGCTGGCACTTCGACGCCAGCAAGCTGGCGCGCGGCCATATCGCCGCACTGCAGGATCAATTCGCGCAGCTGCTGGCTGCGGCCGTGGCGGACGCCAGCCGACCGCTCGCCGAGTTGCCGCTGCTCGACGCCAGCACGCGCCACCGCGTGCTCGACGAGTGGAACGCCACCGACGCGCCGGTGCGCAGCGACGCCTGCGTGCACCGCCTGGTCCAGGAGCAGGCCGCGCGCACCCCGGGCCAGACCGCGGTCACCTGCGAAGGCCGCAGCCTCACGTATGCCGAGCTCGACGCGCGCGCCAATCAGCTCGCGCGCCGGCTGGCGTCGCTCGGCGTCGGACCCGACGTGCTGGTCGGCCTGATGGCCGAGCGCTCGGTCGAACTGATGGTTGGCCTGCTGGCCATCCACAAGGCCGGCGGCGCCTATGTGCCGCTGGACCCGACCTACCCGCGCGACCGCATCGCCTACATGGTCGAGGACGCCAAGGTGCCGGTGCTGCTGACGCAGGAGCGCCTGCGCAGCGACCTGCCGAAGCACCGCGCCAAGGTGATCTGCCTGGACAGCGACTGGCCGTCGATCGCCACCGAGTCCGCCGAGCCCTTCGACGGCGGCGCCGAGCCGCGCCACCTGGCCTACGTGATCTACACCTCGGGCTCGACCGGCAAGCCCAAGGGCGTGATGGTCGAACACCGCAACGTCGTCAACTTCTTCGCCGGGATGGACCGCCATCTCCGCGACGACGCGCCGGGCACCTGGTTGGCAGTGACCAGCCTGTCCTTCGACATCTCGGTGCTCGAGCTGTGCTGGACCCTGACACGCGGCTACCACGTCGTGATGTCGTCGGACGAGGACCGATCGGCGGCCACGCCGGCGCGCGGCGCGCACGCACACCGACCGCTGGACTTCAGCCTGTTCTATTTCTCGAGCGACGAGTCTGAAGGCGTCAGCGACAAGTACAAGCTGCTGCTCGAAGGTGCCAAGTACGGCGACCAGCATGGCTTCGCCGCGGTGTGGACGCCCGAGCGCCACTTCCATGCCTTTGGCGGCCTGTACCCCAATCCGGCCGTCACCGGAGCGGCCATCGCGGCGGTCACCGAGCGCGTGCAGATCCGCGCCGGCAGCGTGGTGCTGCCGCTGCACCACCCGGCGCGCGTGGCCGAGGAGTGGTCGGTCGTCGACAACATCTCCAAGGGACGCGTCGGCATCTCGTTCGCGTCGGGCTGGCAGCCCAACGACTTCGTGCTGAAGCCCGAGAACTACGCCGACAACAAGAACGTGATGCTGAAGAACATCGACGTCGTGCGGCGCCTGTGGCGTGGCGAGTCGATTGCCTTCGACGGCCCGCTGGGCAAGGCGGTGGACACGCGCATCCTGCCGCGCCCGGTGCAGAAGGAGCTGCCGTACTGGGTCACCTCGGCCGGCAACCCCGAGACCTTCGCGGCCGCCGGCCGCATCGGTGCCAATGTGCTGACCCATCTGCTGGGCCAGACGGTCGAGGAACTGAAGGACAAACTGGTGGCGTACCGCACCGCGCGCCAGGAGGCCGGGCACGCGGGCGAGGGGTATGTCTCGCTGATGCTGCACGCCTTCGTCGGCCCCGATGCCGATGCCGTGCGCGCCAAGGTCAAGCAACCGCTGATCGAGTACCTGCGCAGTTCGCTGAACCTGGTGAAGCAGTACGCCTGGTCCTTCCCTGCGTTCAAGAACCGCGAAGCGATGGGTGGCATCGACCTGTCCTCGCTGTCCAAGGAAGAGATGGACGCGCTGCTCGAGCATTCGTTCGAGCGCTACTACGAGACCAGTGGCCTGTTCGGCACGCCTGAGACCTGTGTTGCGATGATCGACTCGATCAAGGCCATCGGCGTCGACGATGTGGCCTGCCTGATCGACTTCGGCGTCGACTCGGCCGCGGTGCTCGAGCACCTGCCCTATCTGAACCAGCTGCGCAAGCTGTCGCTGCCGCCCAAGGCGGCGTCCAACGAGCACACGCTGCCGGCGCTGCTGGCGCGCCACAAGGTGACGCACCTGCAGTGCACGCCGTCGATGGCGCGTTTGCTGCTGATGGACGACCAGGCCAAGGCCGGCATGAAGGGCATCCAGCGCATGATGGTCGGCGGCGAAGCCCTGCCGCCACCGCTGGCACGCGAGCTCAATGAACTGATCGCCGGCCGCGTGATGAACATGTACGGTCCGACCGAGACCACGATCTGGTCGGCCGTGCACGTGTTGGACAAGCAGCACGACGGCCCGGTACCGCTGGGCCGGCCCCTGGCCAACCAGGCGCTCTACGTGCTGGACCGCCGCCAGCAGCCGCTGCCGGTCGGCGTGCCTGGCGAACTGGTGATCGGCGGCAAGGGCGTCGTGCGCGGCTACCTGCACCGGCCCGAGCTCACGGCGGAGCGCTTCCTGACGCACCCGTTCCAGGGGGCCGCGGGCGGGCGCATCTACCGCACCGGCGACCTGGCGCGACTCACCGAGGATGGGATGGTCGAGTTCCTCGGCCGTCTGGACCATCAGGTCAAGGTGCGCGGCTACCGCATCGAGCTGGGCGAGATCGAAGCCGCACTGCTCGCGAATCCGCGCGTGAGCGAGGCCGTGGTCGTTGCGCGCGAGGACGTGCCGGGCGACGTGCGGCTGGTCGCCTACCTGGTCGCAGCGGGCGGCGAGACGATCCCTCAGAACGAGCTGCGCGAGCAGTTGCGCGAGCGCCTGCCCGAGTTCATGGTGCCCGCGCACCTGGTTGTCATCGGCGCGATGCCGCAGACGCCCAACGGCAAGATCGATCGCAAGGCCTTGCCGGCCCCGGACATCGCCGCGAGCGCGCCGGCGGCCGCCGAGGCCTTCGTCGCGCCGTCCGAGGGCATCGAGGCCACGATCGCCGCGATCTGGAAGGACGTGCTCAAGCTGCCCCAGGTGGGCACGCGCGACAACTTCTTCGACCTTGGCGGCCACTCGCTGCTCGCGGTGCAGACGCACCGGCGGCTCAAGGAGGCGCTGCAGCGCGAGCTGTCGATCACCGACATCTTCCGTTTCCCGACGATCCAGAGCTTGTCGGCCTATCTCGGCAACGAGGGCGACGACGACGTGGCGGCGCAGTCGGGCAAGGCGCGAGCGCAAGGCCGCCGCGCTGCCATGCAGCAGCGGCGCCGCGCGACCGTCGGTGCCGACGACGAGACGTGAAGCGCGTGCCGGCGGCACGCGCTGCGCGCAACGCCCACTTCCTCACACGATGGCGCCAGCATTCGTTGGACTCGATGACGAGCCGGCCATCCGGCCTGCGACACTCTTTCCATGACTGACGTGAACGACAGCGACATCGCCATCGTGGGCATGGCGATCCGCGTGCCCGACGCGGCCAACCCGCAGCAGTTCTGGTCCAACCTGAGGGGCGGCGTCGAGTCGGTGCGCACCTACACCGATGAGGAGCTGATCGCCAAGGGGGTGTCGCCGGCCACGCTGGCCGACCCGAACTACGTGCGGGCCGGCATCCCGTTGCAGGACCTGGACCAGTTCGACCCCGAGTTCTTCGGCTTCTCGCCCAAGGAGGCGGGCATCCTCGATCCGCAGCATCGCCAGTTCTACGAGGTCTGCTGGGAGGCGCTGGAGAGCGCCGGCCACACGCCCGACGGCTTCGACGGCTCGATCGGCCTGTTCGGCGGCTGCGGCATGGGGGCCTACTTCACCTTCAACCTGCTGACCAATCCCGAACTGATCGACAACGTCGGCCTGTTCCTGCTGCGCCACACCGGCAACGACAAGGACTTCCTGGTCACCCGCGTGTCCTATGCGTTCAACCTGCAGGGCCCGAGCGTCAACGTGCAGACGGCGTGTTCCACGTCGCTGGTGGCCACGCACATGGCGGTGCAGAGCCTGCTGGCCGGCGAGTGCGACATGGCGCTGGCCGGCGGCGTGACGATCGAGGTGCCGCATGGCGTGGGCTACCACTACAAGGAAGGCGAGGTGCTCTCGCCCGACGGCCACTGCCGCACCTTCGACCACCGCTCAAAGGGCACGGTGTTCGGCAGTGGCGCCGGCGTCGTGGTGCTGCGCCGGCTCAAGGACGCGTTGCGCGACGGTGATGCCATCCGCGCCGTGATCAAGGGCAGTGCGGTCAACAACGACGGCTCGCGCAAGGTGGGCTACCTGGCGCCCAGCGTCGATGGTCAGGCCGCCTGCATCTCGGAGGCGCTCGAGCTGGCCGACGTCAGTGCCGACACGATCAATTACGTCGAGTGCCACGGCACGGCGACGCCGGTGGGCGACCCGATCGAGATCGCGGCGCTGACCCAGGCCTTCCGCGCCAGCACCGAGCGCAAGGGTTACTGCCTCGTCGGCTCGGTCAAGACCAACATCGGCCACCTCGACACGGCGGCCGGCGTGGCCAGCCTGATCAAGGCCAGCCTGTCGCTCGAGAACCGCACGGTCCCACCCTCACTGAACTTCGAGGCACCGAACCCGCGCCTGGACTTCGAGTCGAGCCCGTTCAAGGTGGCCGCCAAGGCGACCGAGTGGCCGCGCGGGACGACGCCGCGTCGTGCCGGCGTGAATTCGCTGGGCGTCGGCGGCACCAACGCCTTCGTCGTGCTCGAAGAGGCGCCGGACCGTCCGCCCAGCCCGAAGGACGCCACGCCACAACTGCTGCTGCTGTCGGCGCGCAACCGCAAGGCGCTCGACGGCAACGCGCAGCGCCTCGCGGCCTGGCTGCGCGAGAACCCGCAGGCCGAGCTGGCCGACGTGGCGTTCACGCTCAAGGCCGGCCGCCGCGCCTTCGAGCAGCGGCGCGTGCTCGCGGCGCGCGATGCCGCCGAAGCGATCGCGCTGCTGGAGTCGCCGGACCCGCGGCGTGTCTACACGCACGCGCACGAGATCGAGCGCCCGCAGGTGGTGTTCATGTTCCCCGGTGGCGGGGCGCAGTACGTGCACATGGGCCGGGGCCTGTACGAGGCCGAGCCGGTGTTCCGCGAGCATGTGGACCGCGGTCTCGAGATCCTGAAAGGCCGCTTTGGTGCCGACCTGCGACCGGTGCTGCTGCCCACGGGCGAGCCAACGCCGGCGATGTCGGATGCACTGGCACTGCCGTCGGCCCAACTGCCGCTGACCTTCCTCGTCGAATATGCGCTGACGCAGCTGTGGGCGCACCACGGCGTCAAGCCCGACATGGTGATCGGCCACAGCATGGGCGAGAACACGGCCGCCTGCGTGGCCGGCGTGTTCTCGTTCGAGGATGCCCTCGGCCTGCTGCTGCTGCGCGGCCAGCTCGTCGAGCAGACACCACCGGGCGGCATGTTCAGCGTGCCGATGGGTGCCGCCGAGCTGAAGCCCTGGCTCGGCGACGAGCTCGACCTGGCGTCGGCCAACAGCCCGCAGCTGTCGGTGGCCTCAGGCCCGGTCGAGCAACTCGAGGCGATGGCCGCCCGCATGCTCGAGCAGGGCATCGAGACGCAGCGCGTCAAGGTCCACGTGGCCGGGCATTCGCGCCTGCTCGATGGCATCCTGCCGCGCTTCCGTGCCTACCTGCAGAGCATCAAGCTCCACGAGCCCAAGCTCAAGATCGTCTCCAACCACACCGGCGGCTGGCTCGACGCGGCCAGTGCACGCGACCCCGAGTACTGGGTTCGCCACCTTCGCAACTCCATCTTGTTCGCTGACGGCGTGGACACCTTGCTTCAGCACGACAACCTCGTGTTTGTCGAGGTCGGGCCCGGCAACATCCTCGGCGCGCTGACGCGCCAGAACCCGAAGGCCCCGACGCAGCGCGTGCTGTCGTCGATGCGCCACCCGGACGACCCGACGCCCGACCACGTCTACTTCCGCACCGCGATGGGCCGCCTGTGGGCCCTGGGCGTGGATTTCGATGCCGGCAGGCTGTGGGGCAAGGGCCGGCGCCGCCTGCCGCTGCCGACCTATGCCTTCCAGCACGCGCGCTACTGGATCGAGCCGGGCGTCGGCACCGCGAGCGCGAAGGCCGACACGCAGCGCCCGGTGAAGCTGCCCGAGCTCGCGCAGTGGTTCCGCGTGCCGCGCTGGGTGCAGCAGGGCGTGCTCGAGCACGACGCGACGCCGCGCACCTGGCTGGCCTTCGTCGGGCGCGACGCCTTTGGCGATGCGCTAGTGGCACAGCTGCGTGCCGGTGGTCACCGCGTCATCAGCGTCTTGCCCGGCGACACCTTTGCCCAGCTCGACGAGTTCACCTACACGCTGGCCGCCGAGGCCGGCGGGGCGGGCTATCCGGAGCTGATCGAGGCGCTGCAGGCACGCGAGCTGGCGCCCGAGCGCATCCTGCACGGTTGGCTGGTGACGCTGGACCGCGGCTTCCGCCCAGGGTCGACCTTCTTCCACCGCAACCAGGAGCACGGTTTCTACTCGCTGTTCCATCTGGTGCGCGCGCTGTCGAAGTCGGGGTTGGCCGACCGCGGTGCGCACCTGACGGTGCTGGCCAATGGCTCGCAGCGTGTGAGCAACGAACCGCTGCCGTGCCCGGACAAGGCCACGGCGCTGGGCCCCTGCGCTGTCGTGCCGCGCGAGTTCCCCGCGCTGAGCTGCAGCTTCGTCGATGTGGACCTGGGTCTCGTGCCTGCCGGCAAGGCGGCCAAGAGCAACGGCCACGCCAACGGCAAGTGGGCGGCGGCGCAACCCGAGCTGCAGCGTGTGCTGGCCGACCTGGCCGACGACCTGGCCGCGATGCCCGGCAACCGCGTGGTCGCCTGGCGCCAGGGCGTGCGCTGGCAGCGCCACCTGGGCGATGGCAGGCCGGCGCCCGCCGACGCCAAGCCGAAGCTGCGCGACGGCGGCGTGTACATGATCACCGGCGGCCTGGGTGGCATCGGTGGTGTGATCGCCGAGTGGCTGGCGCGCGAGGTGCACGCCAAGCTCGTGCTGATCGGCCGCACGCCACTGCCCGCGCGCGCGGACTGGGATGACTGGCTCGCGCGCCACAAGGCCGACGACAGCATCTCACGCTCGATCGTCAAGGTGCGGCAGCTCGAGGCGCTCGGCGCCGCCGTGCTGCCGCTGGCCGCCGATGTGGCGGTGGCCGACAGCATGAGGGACGCGCTGGCCGAAGTGCGCAAGACCTTCGGCGAAGTGCATGGTGTGCTGCATGCAGCCGGCCTGATCCGCGACGGCCTGATCGCGCTGAAGAGCCCGCGCGACATCGAGGACGTGTTCAGCGCCAAGGTCTACGGCACGCTGATCCTGGACGAGTTGTTCAAGGACATTGCGCTCGACTTCATGTTGCTGTTCTCGTCGACCAGCGCGCACATCGCGCCGGCCGGCCAGGTGGACTACGTCGGCGCCAGCGCCTTCGTCAATGCGTTCGCGCAATCCTGCCGCGGCCAACGCCGTTATCCGGTCACCGCGATCGGCTGGGGCATCTGGAAGGACGTCGGCATGGTCGGCCAGGTCGGTGCGGTGCCGGCAGCCGCGTCGAGCGACCCGGTGCCGGCCCAGGCCGAACCGCAGGCGGTGACCAACCCGCAGTTCGAGCGGCACTACGCGTCGCGCGACGGCACCGACCAACTGCATGTGTTCGCCGGCACGCTGTCGACCCGAGACTGGGTCATCGACGAACACCGTCTGGGCAGCGGCGAAGCCCTGCTGCCGGGAACCGGCTACCTGGAGTTCGTGCGCGCGGCGCTGGCCGAGCTGGGTCAGGCCGGCCCCTGGCACCTGAGCAATCTGGTGTTCGAGGCGCCGATGTTCGTCGACGACGGCGGCCAGCGCGATTTCCGCGTCGTGCTGCGCGGCGACGGGCGGCACTGGAACGTCGAGATCCACGCGTCGGTCGCTGGCGCCCAGGCGCGCTTCGAGCGGTGCGCGGTGGCCCGCGTGGACGTGCCGCAGGCGCCCGATGCGCCGGCGGCGGTGCCGCTGGCGGAGATCGACGCCCGTTGCAGCGCGACGGTGACCGCGGCGGCGGGATCGAGCAGCTTGCGCACGCGCCAGGAACACCATCTGCGCTTCGGCCCGCGCTGGCAGGTGCTCAAGCGGTTGCAGCTGGGCACGCGCGAGGCGGTCGCACGGCTGCAGCTGGCGCCGCAGTTCGCTGCCGATCTGGCGACCCACGGCCTGCACCCAGGTCTGCTCGACATCGCCACCGGCTGCGCGATGGACTTGATTCCCGGTTATGCCGATCAGGAGGTGGCACAGCACCTGTGGGCGCCCATCTCCTACCGTGGCCTGCACTTCCACGCGCCGCTGCGGGGCGAGATCGTCAGTTGGCTGCGCTTGGCCAGCGAGGGCAGTGCGGGCAGCGACTTTGCCGCCTTCGACGTGACGCTGACCGACCCGCAGGGCCGCGTGCTGGCCGAGGTGGAGCGGCTGACGCTGCGCCGCCTCGACGGGCCGTGGCACGCGCCGAAGGCTTCGGCCGCCGCGCCGCAGGGCGTGGAGAGCGGCGAGACCGCGGGCAGTCGCAGCAAGCCGCAGTCACCGGGAGAAGCGGCGCTGGCCCACAACGTGAGCCAAGGCATCGCGCCGGCCGAAGGTCTGGCGGCGCTGTCGCGCCTGCTCGCGGCCGACCTGCCCGCCGAAGCGATCATCAGCTCGATGCGCGTCGAGGACTTGGTCGGCCAGGCCGAGGCGCTGAGCCGCAGCGCGGGCAGCGGCAGCGACGCAGCGCGCTTCTCGCGTCCGGAACTCGACAGCGACTACGCGCCGCCGCGCGATCCGACCGAGAAGACCTTGGCCGAACTCTGGGCCAAGCTGCTCGGTGTGGAAGGCGTGGGCATTCGCGACAGCTTCTTCGACCTCGGCGGCCATTCGCTGATCGCAGTGCGCCTGTTCAACGAGATCGGCGACAGGTTCAAGGTCGACCTGCCGATGTCGGTGCTGATGCAGTCGCCGACGATCGAGGCGCTGGCCACGCTGGTGCGCGGCGGGCCGTTCGTCGAAGGCGCAGAGGGTACCTCGGTCGAAGCGCCGTTGACCGGGCAGACCGCCGTGCCCGAACTGCGCTTCCGCCACGTGGTGCCGATGCACGCCGGGCCGGTGGCCGGACGCACGCCGCTGTTCGTTGTCGCCGGCATGTTCGGCAACGTGCTCAACCTGAGCCACCTCGCGCACCTGCTCGGCGAGGAGCGGCCGTTCTATGCCTTGCAGGCACGCGGCCTGTACGGCGACGCGGTGCCGCACGAGAGCTTCGAGGAAGCGGCGGCTGACTACATCAAAGAGATCCTTCAGGTCCAGGCGAAAGGACCCTACTTGCTCGGAGGCTTCTCCGGTGGCGGACTGATCGCCTACGAGATGGCCCGCCAGTTGCTGGCGCGCGGCGAGCAAGTGTCGGCTGTGCTGATGCTCGACACGCCGGCCCGCGCGGGATCGCACTTCAGCTTCGCCGACAAGCTGTCCATGCTGACCCAGAGCGCGCGCAAGGAAGGGCTGGGCATCATCGGCAATCGAATCCGCGCTCGGGTCGAGTGGGCGCGCGAAACACGGCGCCGTCGCGAGGTGGCACAAGGCCAGGAGCAGGCTCTGGCTCAAGCCGAGGCGACGAGTTTCCAGTCGCACCGCATCGGCGAGGCGTTCATGCGGTCCCTGTTCAAGTACACATTCCCGGTGGTGCCGGTGCGGGTGGCCGTGTTCCGCCCGAAGCTGGACGTGCGGTTCCGTCTGTCCGGTGGCCGGCAGGTCGACGGCTATCGCAACTACGTGCGCGAAGACAACTTCTGGAGCCCGCTGATCAACGACCTCCACGTGTTCGAGGTGCCAGGCAACCACGACAACATGGTGCTCGAACCCAATGTGCGCGTGCTTGTGTCGCAGTTGCGCCGCGTGATCGACGGATTGGACAAGGGATGATGCGGATGGCCGAAGCCAAGATACTGTACGAACTCGGCGAAACCCCGCCGAGGGGCCATGTGCCGCGGCAGATGTATGCCAGCGTGATCCGGCCGGAGCGGTTCGGCGAGCCGCGCGATGCCTTCAAGGTCGAGGTGGTGGACGTGCCAAGGCCCGGTCCGCGCCAGGCGCTGGTATGGGTCATGGCGGCCGGTGTCAACTACAACAACGTCTGGGCCGCACTAGGCCGGCCGGTGGACGTGATCGCGACCCGACAGAAGCAGGACAAGTCCGAGCCGCCGTTCCACATCGGTGGCTCCGACGCCTCGGGCATTGTCTGGGCAGTGGGCGAGGGCGCGCGCGTCAAGGTCGGCGACGAAGTGGTGCTCTCCTGCGCCATGTGGGACGAGGACGCGCCTGATATTCGCGCTGGTGCCGACCCGATCACCTCGACCTCGGCACGCATCTGGGGCTACGAAGCCAACTGGGGCTCGTTCGCGCAGTTCACGCTGGTCGACGACTACCAGTGCCACCCCAAGCCGCCGAAGCTGTCGTGGGAAGCCGCCGCCGCCTACATGCTGGTGGGCGCCACGGCCTATCGTCAGCTGATGGGCTGGGAACCGCACGTGGTGCGGCCGGGTGACCCGGTGCTGATCTGGGGCGGTTCGGGGGGACTTGGGTCGATGGCGATCCAGATCGTCAAGGCCAAGGGCGGGATCCCAATCGCCGTGGTGTCGTCGAAGGAGCGTATCGAGCATTGCCTGCGCCTGGGTGCACACGGGGTGATCGACCGCACGGACCCTGCCTTCACGCATTGGGGGCGCCTGCCGGACACGGGCGACGCTGCGGCCTATGCTCGATGGATGCAGGGTGCGAACGCCTTCCGCAAGAGGTGGTCCGAGGTGCTGGGCTCGCGCCAGGGGCCGCGGATCGTGCTCGAGCACCCGGGCGAGTCGACGATCCCGACTTCGATCCTGCTGTGCGACAACGCCGGCATGGTGGTGATCTGCGCCGGCACGACGGGCTACAACGCCGACATCGACCTGCGCTACCTGTGGATGCGCCAGAAGCGCCTCCAGGGATCGCACTTTGCCAACACCGAGCAATGCCGTGCGCTCAACGACATGGTGATCGCGGGCCAGGTCGACCCGGCACTGGCGCGTGTCTTCCCGTTCGAAGAGATTGGTCACGCGCACCAGTTGCTGCACACGAATTCCCACCCGCCGGGCAACCTGGGGATCCGAGTCAATGCCCGCGACGATGGCTGAACCGGCCGCGAAGGCGCGCGATGCGCGACTGCTGGTCGCGATCGTTGCCTACAACGCTGCGCCGTTGACGATCGACTGCCTGGCATCGATCGAGCCGGAGCGCGTCACCGTGCCGGGCTTGCGTGTGATCGTCGTGGACAACGCGTCGCCGGATGGCGCCGCCGACATGGTGGCCGACGCCATCGAGCAGCGCGGTTGGAAGAGCTGGGCGACGCTCATGCGCGCGTCGAGCAACCGAGGTTTTGCGGCGGGCAACAACATGGCGATCCGCGAGATGCTCGCCGATGTGCCACGGCGCGACTTCGTGCTGCTGCTCAATCCCGACACGGTGGTGCGTCCTGGCGCGCTCGGCCGCCTCCTCGATTTCGCGCTGAAGCATCCGCGCGTGGGCATCGCCGGAGGCCGCAGCGAAGACATGGATGGCACGCCGCAGATGTGCTGTTTCCGCTTCCCGAACGCGATCAACGACGTGCTCGGTCACCTGGGTGTAGGCCCGCTCGATCGCCTGCTTGAGCGCCACTTGACCCGTCTTGGCATTCCACAGCAGCCGCAGAAGGTGGACTGGGTGTCCGGTGCCTACATGCTGGTGCGGCGCGAGGTGGTCGAGCAGATCGGCTTGATGGACGAGGGCTACTTCCTCTACTTCGAGGAGACCGACTACGCCCTGCGCGCGCAGCGCGCAGGCTGGGAGTGCTGGCACGTGCCTGACAGCCGGGTCGTTCATCTGGTGGGGCAGAGCAGCGGCGTCACCGTGCGCGACCGGGCACCGCGCCGCTTGCCCGCCTACTGGTATGAATCGAGACGGCGCTATTTCGTCCATCACCACGGACGGGCTTACGCGGTGCTGACCGACCTGACGCTGGCACTGGCATGCCCGCTGGGACGCCTTCGGCACCGGTTGGCGGGCAAGATGGAGCGCACGCCGCCGCACTTTGTGGGCGATCTGCTCCGGCACAGCGCGCTGTGGGCCGCGGAGCCGCCCCCGGTCAACCCGTTGCGGGCCTTGCGATGAAGGCTGCGAGCGACTCACCGAACCGCGTGCGGGTCGTGATCGTGAACTACCGAACTGGTGGTCACGTGGTCGCTTGCCTGCGCTCGCTGGTACAGGAGGTGGCGGCGGTCGGCGGTGTCGAGGTCGTGGTCGTGGACAACTGTTCGGGTGACGACTCAATCGATGCGATCGACCGTGCCATCGACAGCGAACGATGGCGGGCGTGGGCGTGCGTCGTGCGGGCGCCGCTCAACGGAGGCTTTGCGTACGGGAACAACCTTGCGGTGCGACCGGCCCTGGCGCAGCCTGCTCCACCCCAGTACTTCTGGATCCTGAATCCGGACACGGAAGTGCGACCCGGTGCGCTGGCCCGGTTGCTCGAGTTTGTGGAACAGCGGCCGCGAGCGGGCATTGCCGGCAGCAGCTTCGAACTGGCCGACGGCAGCCTGTGGCCGCACGCGTTTCGCTTTCCGACGATCTGGAGCGAGATCGCGACCGCGCTGCGGCTGAAGGTGGTGGGCCGTCTGCTGTCGCGCCGGGTCGTGCTGCTGACCATGGGTGACAGTCCCGAGCGCGTGGATTGGTTGCCCGGCGCGAGCATGCTGGTGCGGCGGGAAGTGTTCGAACAGGTTGGCCTGATGGACGAGGGCTACTTCCTGTACTTTGAGGAGACCGACTTCTGTTTGCGGGCTGCACGGGCAGGCTGGGAGTGCTGGTACGTTCCGGCCAGCCGCGTGATGCACATCGCGGGACAGAGCACGGGTGTCACGACGCCAGGCGCGGCACCCATTCGCCGACCGGCGTACTGGTTCGAGTCGCGGCGTCGCTACTGGATCAAGCAGCATGGCTGGTGCTACGCCGCGCTGACCGATCTGGCCTGGACGCTGTGCTTCAGTCTGTGGCAAGTGCGTCGCGTGCTGCAGCGCAAGCCCAGAGTCGATCCTCCCCGCATGCTGAGTGATTTCGTCTGCAACTCGGCGCTTCTGCACACATCGATGCCAGGCAACCGCATGCTGGCCCCCCTTGCAAGGGACAATTCCGCGCCCGCCGGGACCTGAGTCCGGAGGCCCTTGACCATGGGGTGATGGCGCGGGCGGCGGGTCGTTCCAACTTAGGATCGCGTGATGGCACATGAAGACCTGACACGAGAAGAGCACGTCGAGGGATCGTCGGACCGGAGCTTCGGTTTCGTGTTTGCGGTCGTCTTCGTCATCATCGCGGTGTGGCCCCTCTGGTACGGAGGAGGCTTGCGCTGGTGGTCCGTCGGCGTGGCCGGCGCCTTCGCCGTCGTTGCCGTCGTGATACCCCGAGTGTTGGCGGCGCCGAACCGGCTGTGGATGAAACTCGGCATCCTGCTGGGCAAGATCGTCAGTCCGATTGCGCTGGGTATCCTGTTCTACTTGGTCTTCTTGCCGATCGGCCTGTTGATGCGGCTGGCCGGCAAGGATCCGTTGAAACTCAAGCGCGACGCCGCAGCCACGAGCTACTGGGTCGATCGCGAGCCTCCAGGCCCGCCGCCGACCTCGATGACCAATCAGTTCTGAGCCCGCAGCGGGTTACAAGGAGAATCCATGTCGATCATCAAGGAACTCTGGGCCTTCCTGCGCGCGCGCAAGAAGTTCTGGCTCTGGCCGATCTTCATCATGATGTTCTTGCTCGGCGCGCTGATCGTGCTGGCCCAGGGCTCGGCCGTGGCGCCGTTCATCTACACCCTGTTCTGAGCCGGAGCGACCGATGCGAGTGCTGGGCATCTCGGCCTACTACCACGACAGTGCTGCGGCTCTTGTCGAGGATGGTGTCATCGTTGCCGCAGCGCAGGAGGAGCGCTTTTCGCGCAAGAAGCACGACGCGCGCTTCCCGGTCAACGCACTGCAGTACTGCCTGCGCGAGGCCGGCGTGGGCCTCGGCGACATCGACCGTGTCGTCTTCTACGACAAGCCCTTCCTGAAGTTCGAGCGCCTGCTGGAGACCTACCTGGCATTCGCGCCGCGCGGGTTCCAGTCGTTTCGCATGTCGATCCCGCTGTGGCTGCGCGAGAAGCTCTTCCTGAAGGATCTGCTGCTCAAGGAGTGCCGCAAGCACGACCCAGACAAGCGCTGGAACGGCGAACTGCTGTTCAGCGAGCATCACCTCAGCCACGCGGCGAGTGCCTTCTTCCCGTCGCCCTACGACGAGGCGGTGGTGCTGACGATGGACGGCGTCGGCGAATGGGCCACCACGTCGGCGGCGATCGGGCGCGGCAACAAGCTCGAGGTCTTCAAGGAGATCCACTTTCCGCACTCGCTGGGCCTGCTGTACTCGGCCTTCACCTACTACACCGGCTTCAAGGTCAATTCGGGCGAGTACAAGGTCATGGGCCTGGCGCCCTACGGCGAGCCGAAGTACGTCGACAAGATCTTCCGCCACTTGATCGACGTGAAGGACGACGGCTCGTTCCGTCTCGACCTGAGCTACTTCGACTACTGCACCGGCCTGACGATGACCAACGCGAAGTTCGACGCGTTGTTCGGCGGGCCGCCGCGCAAGGCCGGCGAGATGCTGACGCAGCACCACATGGACTTGGCGGCCTCGCTGCAGGCCGCGACCGAGGAAGTGGTGTTGCGCCTGACGCGTGCGTTGCGCAAGGAGACCGGCATCACCAACCTGTGCCTGGCCGGCGGCGTGGCGCTGAACTGCGTCGCCAACGGCAAGGTGCTGCGCGACAAGCGCTTCGAGAACATCTACATCCAGCCGGCCGCCGGGGATGCCGGCGGCGCGCTTGGTGCGGCACTCGTGGGCTACCACCTGCAACTCGGTCAGCCGCGCAGCGCGGTACCCGGTGACGCCATGAAGGGTTCCTACCTGGGGCCTTCGTTCCAGCAGGCCGATATCGAGGCCAGGCTCGCGGCGGCGGGCGCGAAGTTCGAGGTCCTCGACGATGCCTCCCTGGTGGAGGCCTGCGCGACCGACTTGGCCCAGGGCAAGGCGCTCGGCTGGTTCCAGGGCCGGATGGAATTCGGCCCGCGCGCATTGGGCAGCCGTTCGATCATCGGCGACCCTCGCTCGCCGACGATGCAAAAGCAGCTCAATCTGAAGGTCAAGTACCGGGAGTCGTTCCGCCCGTTCGCTCCGTCGGTGCTGCGCGAGCGCGTGGCCGACTGGTTCGAGCTCGACGGCGACAGCCCTTACATGCTGCTGGTGGCCGACGTCGTCCAGTCACGCCGGCGTGCGATGACCGATGCCGAGCAGAAGCTGTTCGGCATCGACAAGTTGAACGTGCCGCGCTCGGACATCCCGGCCGTGACGCACGTGGACTATTCGGCCCGCATCCAGACCGTGCACCAGCACACCAACCCGCGTTACCACGCGCTGCTCAGTGCGTTCGAGCGGCGCACGGGTTGTCCGGTACTCGTGAACACCAGCTTCAATGTGCGTGGCGAGCCCATCGTTGGCAGCCCGGAGGACGCCTTCCGCTGCTTCATGGGCACGGAACTCGACATCCTCGCCGTCGGCAATTGCTTGCTGCGCAAGGAGCAGCAGAACCCGGCGCTCAAGCTGAACTACGAGACGGCTTTCGAGCTCGACTGACGGGCGGTCGAAGTGCGTGGCTTGATGCCCGGTCGCGTCGCGACATCGCTGCTCCTTCTCCTGCTGGGGCTGGCGGTCGGCATCGGCGCCGTGGAAGCCGGGCTGCGTGTGGCGCTGAACCCGTCGGACTTTCTTCAAGCGACCATGATCGACGATGCCGCACTGGGGCATCGCATCGCGCCGGGCACGACCGGGCACGATGCGCTGGGCTATCGCAACAAGGCGGTTCCCGCCGCCTCCCGTGTGGTCGCCATCGGTGACTCGCACACCTACGGCGTCAGCGCGCCTCGCGAGGGGAGCTGGCCACACCATTTGAGCACTCGCCTCGGGGAGCCGGTCTACAACCTGGGGCTCGGAGGATTCGGGCCCCTGCAGTATCTGCATCTGGCCAGCACCACGGCGCGCGGGCTGAAGCCCGAGGTCATCGTCGTGGGCTTCTACTTCGGCAACGACCTCCTGGATGCCTATCTGACCGCGCATGGTCGGCCGCAGTGGCACGGCTGGCGGCAGTCGTCGGGCGTCGTGGCCTCCACGCAGGGCGCAGCGAGTTCGCCTCCGCAGCCTGAGAAACGCTTCGGTGCCCTGCGTGACTGGCTGTCGCGCCACAGCATGCTGTATTCGGTGCTGAGGGCGACGGTGGGTCAACGCTTCGCGGCGAGCGAGCGCGCGCAGCAGGTGGCGCGGGCGACGCCCGACGTGCTTTGGAGCTGGAGCGATCCGGACCAGCCGACGACGAAGACCTCGTTCAGGCCACAGGCTCGACTCCAGGCTGTCGATGCCGATTTGCCGCTGGTGGCCGAGGGACTGAAGATCAGTCAGCTGGCGCTGGCGGCGTTGCGCAATGAAGCCGAGAGCCAGCGTGCGCGCCTGCTCGTGGTGCTGATCCCGACCAAGGAGCGCGCTTATTGCAGCCACCTGCAAGCCACCGGCAGTCGGCTGCCGGCGCAGCATGAACGGCTGTGTGGCGCCGAAGCGCAGGTCAAAGCGCAATTGATGACCTTCCTCGAGCGCGAGCGCATCGAGCACGTCGACGCGGCGCCTGCGCTCGAGGCTGGCATCGCGCGCCATCTGCAGCTCTATCCGCCCGACGACGACGGCCACGAGCAGTCCGCAGGCTACGCCGTCATTGCCGGGGTGGTGGCTGACGCGCTGTCGCGCACGCCGCCGCGATGAGTGTGCGCATCGTCGAGTACGCTGCGTCGCACGAGCCGGCGGTGGCGGAATTCAATCGTCGCATGGCGCATGGCGGGTCCCCCTGGGGCTTCTACGCCGACGCCGTGCCCGACTGGATCCCGCGCCGCCCCGGGCAGGGCGTCTGGCGCGAGTACCACCTTGCGGTTGATGACGACGATGGCACCGTGCATGGTGCGTTTGCGCTGAAGCCCCAACCGTGGCGCGTGCGCGGCTCGGAACACACCGTCACCGACTGGCAAGGCCCGTTCTCCGAAGGGAGCGTCGATCCGCGCCACGCCACGCTGGGCCTGCGCATGATCCGCGACATGCTCAAGAAGTACCCGCTGCTGTACAGCTGGGGTCACGGCGGCAACGAGCAGCCGGTGGTGCAGATGCTGCAGAAGATGGGCTGGGTGATGCACCAGACGCCGTTCTGCCTGCTGGTGCTGAAGCCGTTCCGCTTCCTGCGCCACAACGCACTGTTGCGCTCGTCGCCGGTGCGACGGCTGCTGCTGGACTTCGGCGCCTGGAGCGGCATGGGTGCGGTGTCGGCGCGCTTGCTGCACGGGACGCTGCGCTGGCGGCACGGCCGGCGCTTCAGCGCGCAGGCGGTCGAAGTGCCGGACTTCGGCGACTGGGCCGACGAGCTCTGGGCGCGTTGCCGCGACCGCTACACCGCGATCGCCCAGCGCGACGCCACGTCGATGAACGCGCTGCTGCCGGCGCAGGGCTGGCCACCAGGCATCCGGCTCAAAGTCGAGGGGACAGGCAGGACGATCGGCTGGGTCGTGGTGCTTGACACGGCGATGAAAGACGACCCGCGCTTCGGCGACCTGCGCGTCGGCTCGATCGTCGACTGTCTGGCCGACCCGGCGGATGCCGGCGACGTGGTCTTCGCGGCCACGCGCTTCCTGCGCCAGCGTGGCGTCGACATCATCGTGTCCAACCAGGCGCACCCGGCGTGGGCGCTGGGCTTTGCCCAGAACGGCTACGCCGTGCTGCCGAACAAGCGCATGTTTGCGCCGTCACCCGCGCTGCGGGCCTTGCTGGAGCCGTTCGAAGAGACAGCCAAGGGGTTGCATCTGACCAACATGGACGGCCACGGCCCGATGGCGCTCTAGCCGGCGCCGTGAAATCCGGAGCGTTCGGGGTCAGGACATGGCCTCGCCGACCCCCTCGGCCCCAGGGGTGGGGACTGTGCCGGACGGCCCCCGCTGGTAGCATCGCCGATCGTCCACCCCCCCTTGTTTTCCCTGGAGCAGTTGCATGGAAACCTCATCGGATCTGGCTGTCCGGCTGACCCGCGCGTCGCGCAGGATGCAGTGGGACGTCTACAACGCCATCACTTGGCCCGACCAGCTGGTCGAAGGGGCCTGGTGGATGCCGCCCGAGCTGGTCTCGATCTATGGCACCAGCGCCTGGGATGCCCTGGACGAGACGCAACGCAAGAGTCTGTCGAAGTACGAGCTCGGCAACTTCTTCAGCCTGGTGCTGCAGGGCGAACGCCCGCTGGTCGCGGGCCTGTCCGACCGGCTGTATGCCCGCAGCAACGACAAGAACATCACCCAGTACCTGCACCATTTCCTCGACGAGGAAAACAAGCACATGGTGATGTTCGGCGAGTTCTGCCACCGCTACATCGGCAAGGTGTACCCGGAGAAGAAGATCTCGCTGCCGCGCGAATACGCCAAGGGCGAGGAAGAGGTCGCCTTCTTCTGCAAGGTGATGGTGGTCGAGGAACTGGGCGACTACTACAACACCACGATCGAGAAGGACGAGCGCATCGAGCCGATGGTGCGTGAGGTCAATCGAATCCACCATGTGGACGAGGCGCGCCACCTGGCCTTCGGCCGCCAGCACCTGGCCGAGGTCTTCGAGCAGCACCGCGCCAAGTGGAGCGACGAGCAACTGACGGGCTTCCGCCAGTGGCTGGTCGACTACCTGAAAGCCTCCTGGGGCGACTACTACAACCCCACGATGTACCGCGACGCGGGCCTGGACGACGGCTATGAGCTGCGCCAGCTGGCGATGACGCATCCTGCCTGCGCGGCCCAGCGCCAGCGCGCGTCGGCCAAGCTCGTCAGCTACTTCATCAAGACCGGGCTGCTGGCTGAAGAGCCAGCGCTCTGAGGCGCCGCACGATTCCCATGCAAGAAAGCGACGTCCGGCACAAGCTGCGCGACTGGATCCTGAAGCACGCCAAGACGCCGCCCGGCAAGGACTTCTCCGACCAGACCGCGCTGCTGGAACAGGGCATCCTGTCGTCGCTGGACATCGTCGAGTTCGTGCTCTTCATCGAGAGCCTGCGCGGCGAGGACGTGGACGTCGAGGACATCGAGCCCGCAGTCTTCACGAGCATCGATTCGCTGTACGAGGCGTTCTTCGCCGCCACGGCATAACGTGAAACCCCCACGCTCGCTGGCGCTCGCTGCCCCCCGATGGGGCCGCCCGCCGACGGACCGGCAAAGCCGGATCCGTGGTGGAAAGCTCGGCTCGACATGAACACCCAACGCCGCAGCGTCCGCACCGGTTTCCTGCGCTCGGTCGAGCTCCATCCCGAGCGCCCGGCACTCGAACTCGATGGCCGGGTGCTGAGCTACCGCCAGCTGCGTGACCTGGCCGCGGCGTTGGCGGCGACGCTGGATGCGACCCCTTCGGCCGGCGAGCCGCCGTTGACCGCGGTATTCGGCCACCGTTCGATCACGGCCTATGCCGGCGTGCTCGGTGCGCTGCTGCGCGGCCATGGCTACGTGCCCTTGAACCCGGCCTTTCCGACCGACCGCACACGCGCGATGCTGCAGCGCTCGGGCTGCCGCAGCCTCATCGTCGACCACCACGGCGCGCGCCAGCTCGAGGAGGTGCTCGACGGGGTCGACGACCCACTGCTGCTGCTGCTGCCCGAGCACGACGAGGTGGCCAGCTTCGCCGCGCGCTGGCCGGCGCACCGCTTCCTGTCGCGCGCCGACCTCGTCGATGCATCGCGCTGGGTCCAGCGCGAGGTGGATCCGAACGGCATCGCCTATCTGCTCTTCACCTCGGGCAGCACCGGCCAGCCCAAGGGCGTGATGGTCGCGCACCGCAACGTCACGCACTTCGTCGACGCGATGGTCGAGCGCTACGGCATCACCGAGCAGGACCGCTTCTCGCAGACCTTCGACCTCACCTTCGACCTCTCGGCCTTCGACATGTTCGTCTGCTGGGAGCGTGGCGCCTGCCTGTGCGCGCCGACGCAGAGCCAGAAGATGCTGCCCGGCAAGTACGTCAACGACTGCCGGCTGACGGTCTGGTTCTCGGTGCCCTCGACCGCGGTGCTGATGAGCCGGCTGCGCATCCTCAAGCCCGGCAAGTTCCCGGGCCTGCGCTGGAGCCTGTTCTGCGGCGAGGCGCTGCCGGTCGAGGTGATCCAGCGCTTTGCCGAAGCGGCGCCGAACTCGGTGTGCGAGAACCTCTACGGCCCGACCGAGCTGACGATCGCCTGCACGCTCTACCGGTGGGATGCCGATCGCTCGCCGTCCGAGAGCGAGCTGGGCGTGGTGCCGATCGGCCAAGCGTACCCCGGCATGAAGGTGCTGGTGACCGACGAGCAGCAGCGCGAAGTGGCCGTCGGCGAGTCCGGCGAGCTGCTGATGACCGGTCCGCAGCTGACGCTCGGCTACTTCAAGGACGCCGAGAAGACCGCCGCAGCCTTCGTTCGGCCCCCGGGGCGCGACGAGGTCTACTACCGCACGGGCGACCGAGTGCGCCGCCCGGCAGCCGGCCAGCCACTCGTCTACCTGGGCCGCGTCGACAACCAGATCAAGATCCAGGGCTACCGTGTCGAACTCGGGGAGATCGAGGCCGTGCTGCGCCAGGAGGCGGGCGTCGAGGTGGCGATCGCCGTCGGTTGGCCCGTCACCGCCAGCGGCGCCGACGGCGTGGTTGGATTTCTCGGCACCGACCGTGCCGACACCGCTGCGATCCGCGAGCACGTCATCGCGCGCCTGCCGCCCTACATGCACCCGAGTGCGCTGCACCTGGTGAGCGACTGGCCGCTCAATGCGAACGGCAAGGTCGATCGCAAGGCGCTGCTGGCCTCGCTGTCGGCCGCGGCCCGGGACAAGGTGGTGTCGTGAGCGGTGACACCGCGCGTGGTGACCTGATGCCGCTGCCGGCCGCCCCTGCACGTTGCGCGGCGGCGCCGCGCGCGGCACACCCGGACACGCTGTCCGTGCTCGGTGTGCCGGTGAGCGACCTGTCGATGGACGAGGCGATCGCGTACCTCGAGCAGATCCTCGTGCGCAAGCCGCGGTCGGCGTCGCATGCGGTGTTCTTCGTCAACGCGCACACGCTGAACCTCGCCTGCGAGGACCCATCGTTCCGCGAGGTGCTGCGCGGCGCCCACCGCGTATTCGGCGACGGGACCGGCGTGCGCTGGGCCGTGCGCGGACTGCACGGCCACCGCCTCCAGGACAACGTCAACGGCACCGATGTCGTGCCGCGGCTGTTCTCGCGCCTGGCCGGGCACGGCCTGTCCTACTTCCTGCTCGGCAACACGGCCGAGCGCATCGAGCGCGCGGCTGCGCATGCGCGGCAGGCCTTCCCCGGCTGGCGCCAGGCCGGCTTCCATCACGGCTACCTGGGCGAACCCGGCAGTGCGGCACATGCCGAGGCCGTGGCGAAGATCAATGCCTCGGGGGCCGACCTGTTGCTGGTGGGCATGGGCAATCCGACGCAGGAGCAGTGGATCGCGCGCCACCTGCCGCAACTCGAGGTGCCGCTGTGCATGGGCACGGGCGGCTTGTTCGACTACTGGGTGGGTGATCTCGTGCGCGCGCCGGGCTGGGTGCGCCGCGTCGGCTTCGAGTGGCTGCACCTGGTGATGCGCCAACCGCACAAGTCCCGGCGCTACTTCCTTGGCAACCCGCTGTTTCTCGCGCGCGTGGCGCGTAACCGCTGGCAAGGGGCGGATCGAGCCGAGCCGGGAGCGAGCCGATGAGCGTCTCGCTGCTGCGCTGGGTGGTCAAGAAGACGGCGCGCCGCGCGATGGTGGCGGCCAGCGTGGTGTCGGGTTCGCTCGGCCTGCGGCGCCTGTTCGGACGGGTACCGGTGGTGCGCGTGCTGACCTACCACCGCTTCGGCGATGCGCACCGCGACCCCTGGTGCGTCGACGCCGCGAGCTTCGAGGCGCAGATGCGCTGGCTCGCCGAACGCCGGCTGGCCGTGTCGCTCGACGACATCGAGCGTTTCGTGCGCGGCGAGCAGGACCTGCCGCATGGTGCCGTGCTGGTGACCATGGACGACGGCTTCTCGAGCGTGCTGCACATCGCCGCGCCGATCATGCAGCGCCATGGCATTGCGTCGGTGGCCTACGTGACCACCGGCTTCGTCGGTACGGTCAGCGCGTCGGGCGAGCGCTACCTCAGCTGGGACGAGGTGGCGCGCCTGCCGGCGGCGGGGGTCACGGTCGGCTCGCACGCGCACACGCACCGTTCGATGGCCCAGCTGCCGCCGTCCGACGCGTTCGACGAGGCCGTGCGTTCCAGGCAACTGCTCGAGCAGCACACCGGGCGTCCGGTGCGGTCGTTTGCCTACCCCTTCGGCATGCGGCCCGACGAGAGCGCGGCCACCGCCCGCATGCTGTCGGGTGCCGGCTACAGCACGGTGTTCATCGCCCAGCACGGCGCGCTGCAGCGCGGCGCCGACCTCGCGCGCCTGCCGCGCGTCAAGGTCGAGGGTGGCGACCCGATGTGGCTGTTCAAGTGGTTGTGCCGTGGCGGCATGGACGGCTGGAAGCTGTTCGACGACACGCTGTGGAAGTTGCAGAAGCCGGCGCTGTCCGAACAGCGCTGAGGCCGCGATGAGCGAACGCCTGCACGATGTCGCGGTGGTCGCGATTGGCCGCAACGAGGGCGACCGCCTGAAGGCCTGCCTGCGCTCGGTGGTGGACGCCGCGGCCCTGGTGGTCTACGTCGACTCCGGCTCCACCGACGACTCGGTCGCATTCGCGCGCTCGCTCGGTGTCGACGTGATCCAGATCGACATGAGCGTGCCCTTCACCGCCGCGCGCGCGCGCAACGCCGGCTGGCGCCGCGTCCGGGAGCTGGCGTCGGCGATCGATCTGGTGCAGTTCGTCGATGGCGACTGCGCGGTGGCGGAAGGCTGGCTCGGGGCAGCAGCGACGTTCATGGCCCAGCGTCCGGACGTGGCCTCCGTGTGCGGGCGGCGCCGCGAACGCTTTCCCGAGCGGTCCGTCTTCAACCAGTTGTGCGACATCGAGTGGGATGCCCCTCCCGGCGAGACCAAGGCCTGCGGCGGCGACGTCATGACGCGGCTCGTCGCACTCGAAGCGGTGGGTGGTTATCGCGACGCGAGCATCGCCGGCGAGGAGCCCGAGTTGTGCGTGCGTCTGCGCGCGGCCGGCTGGAAGATCTGGCGCCTGGGCGCCGAGATGACCGCGCATGACGCGGCGATGACGCGCCTGTCGCAATGGTGGAAGCGCAGCATGCGTACCGGCTACACCTATGCCGAAGGCGCGCGCCTGCACGGCGCGCCGCCCGAGCGCCACAAGGTGCGCGAGTCGCGCCGAGCGTGGCTGTGGGGCCTGTGCGTGCCGGTCGGCCTGCTGCTCGGTGCTACTTTGTTCGGGCCGTGGGTGCTGTGGGGCCTGCTGATCTACCCACTGCAGATGTTGCGCCTGTACCTCGGGGCGCCGCATCCGCCGCGCCTGCGCGCCTGGTGGGCCTTCTTCACGGTGACCGGCAAGTTCGCCGAGGCCGTCGGGCAGTGCAAGTACCTTGCGCTGCACTGGTCGGGGCGCCGTGCGCACCTGATCGAGTACAAGTAGCGTTCGGCTTGAGCACCGCATGGCCGGACCGGTTGCCCTGCGTGCCTGGCCAGGCTTGGTGCTGTGGCGTTGCATGCTGGACGGGGCCCCTGACGGCCCGGCCATCGCGACCTTGGACGCCGCCGAGCAGGCGCGTGCGCAGCGTTTCATGCACGAGGTGCACCGCCGACGCTACGTCGCAGCGCACGCCGCGCTGCGGACGTTGCTGGCCGATGCCACCGGGGAGGCGGCCAGCCGACTGCAGTTCCGCGACGACGCCCACGGCAAACCGCAACTCACGCATCCGCCTGGTTGGCAGTTCAACCTGAGCCACAGCGAGGAGGTGGCCCTGGTCGGGGTGCAGCGTGGTGCGGCACCGATCGGCGTCGACATCGAAGTGATCCGACCGGTGGACGAAGCGCTTGCGTTGGCCCAGCGTCACTACACGCCGGCCGAGCAGGCGGCCGTGGTGGCGGCCGCCGACGGTGTCGCGCGGCAGGTCGCCTTCCTGCGCGTGTGGACGCGCAAGGAGGCCTGCCTCAAGGCGGTGGGATTGGGGCTGCGCCTGGCGCCGTCGTCGTTCGAGGCCGGTGCCTGCGAAGGCCCGTTGCAGGCGCGCTTGCTCACGCCCGAAGGCCCGGTCAGCGTGGAAGTGTGTTCGATCGAGGCAGGGCCGGGACTGGTGGCCGCCGTGGCGCGCGTCTGCGCCTGACCGGACGATCGAGGCCGGCGCTGAGCACCGGCGGCTGTGCGTCAAAGGCTGCGCACGAAGTCTCCCGCCCGCGTCATTCCCTCGTCCCAGGAAGCGGCCATCTCATCGAACAGCGGCGCGGCATCCAGCGCGCGGCGGTGGGCCACCGCACGCGCGGCCTTGAGGATCAGGACCTTGCAGCCTTCCGCGATGCGTAAGAAGGCGCGGGCCGCGTCCTGCGCGGCCGCGTCTTCGGCAGCCTGCCAGCGCAGATGCGCGGCCGCCAGTTCGAAGGCGGATCCACACTGGCGGATGGTTGCGAAGGCCCACTGGTGATAGTGCGGCAGGCCCTGCTCCTGAATCCGAGGCAGTTCGCACACGAACCGGTCGGCGAAGCGCCGCACCGGATTCGTGGCGGGGCGACGCTCGAAGTGCTGAACGAGCAGTGCGCCTGCCACGCGTTGCAGTTCGACGCGATGGGACCGGCGGACGCGGTCCACGCGCACCAGTTCCGCGAACAGCGGCAGCTGCGGTGGGCCGGGCGGCTCGTCGATCCGCAGCAGGCGTTGTAAGTCCTCGCCCTCGAGCGTGTGGTACGAGGCATTGTGGAAGTAACCCATGCGCTGGGCGGCAAGGTCCAGGTCGTTGACGACGATCGTCGTCTTGGTGTGCTGACGCCGGTAGTCGGTGCCGGCCGTGTCGGGCAACCACCAGGCGTCGGCCTCCGTGCTGACCCACTTGCCCGCAGCCAGGTGTTCCTGAAGGTGCTCGATCAGCGGACGCCAGACGGTGAGTTCCTGCACGTCGATGCCGTAGAGGGCGTGCAGGTCGGTGTGCGGCGGCTTGAAGAACGTCCACTGGTCGCCCTCGAAGTCCACCGCCAGCGTGAACGACAGCATCGCGAGCGGGTCCAGCCCGAGCGCATGGAGCATCTCGATCCAGACGTCGGCATAGCAGTTCTTCTCGAGCCAGACCTGGCCTTCGCTGTGCAGCGGATGGGGTTGGTAGGTGACGGGGTCCAGGCCCGGCACCACCTGCTGGCGAGATCCCGCGAGCGCGCTCACGGCCAGAGCTGGCGACGTACCGCGGCCGGCCAGGACTCCGGCACGAAGCCATGCACCTTGAACAAGGCCATCACCACGCGCTCCATGCCGAAACCGAGGCAGGCGGTGTGGGCCACTGCACCGTCGGCCGTGAGGATGTCGAACTCGGCACCGAACTTGTCCTGGTGGTAGTTGAACGAGCACAGCGCAGTGGGTTCCGTCTCAGAGATCACAGGCACCATGACCTCGAACTTGAGCTTCTGTTCCTTCTGGCTCGCCCCCATCATCTTGCCGCGGCGGCC
Organism: Aquincola sp.; assembly: GCA_022841885.1. Lineage (GTDB taxonomy): Bacteria > Pseudomonadota > Gammaproteobacteria > Burkholderiales > Burkholderiaceae_C > CADEEN01. Next base: position 78,507 of record JALHQP010000004.1, read on the forward strand.
GAAGAACGGATCGGTGGCCACGTCGGTCTGGGTCGGCAGGCCCAGAGACTCCAGCAAGCCCACGCCGAGGTCGAGCCAGCGGTCGCGCCACTCGAGCACCTCGTCCGGCGCACCGGCACGGATGAACTCGCGCACACGAAACGCCTGCATCCGCGTCGGCTCGGCAGAAGGTTCGTGGCGATAGGCCCAGCCGAGCAGCGACACCACGCGTCCGCCAGGCGGCAGCGTGCCCGCCAGCGTCGGGTACAGCGGGTAGCAGCAGGCAGGCGCCAGGACGACACCAGTCTGACCCAGGTACGGCCCCCAATCACCCCCTTGCGCAGACTGCTCGGCCAACTCGGCGGCCCGTTTCGGATCGCCGAAGAAGCTGTGCACCGAGCCGCACAGTTGCGGGAACGACTCCAGGTAGCGCACGCGGTCGAGCACCCGGCGGTCGATGACCGGCGGGAACATCACCGACTCGGCCCGGTCGCTGGCGCCGGTGCGTGTGACCAGTGCATTGAAGCGGTCGAGCACGTCCTCGAACACCGCGCCACGGCCGAACACACCGGCCGCACCCACCGGCACCAGCAGGCCATGGGCGACCAGGCCGTCGTAGAGCGACTGCGCGCCGTTGGTGGCGCTCATGGCATGTCCTTCAGCACCAGCAGCATCGACGCGTTCTTCGACGCGATGCGTTCGTTGGAGACCATCAACGAGGCCGACAGGACATCGCGATAGTGGCGGCCGAGACTGAACGGCGAGTCGTTCTTGTAGCCGAGGATGCCGACGATCTGCAGCGCGCGGTGGACGATCTGCGGCGCGGCTTCCGAACTGGCGATCTTCAGGTTGTTCAGCCGCAATCCCCAGGGAATGCCCGACAGCTCCTCCCGGCCCGCCGGCGTGTCCGGGAGCGCGTCGAAGGCCTCGGCCACCGACTGCCAGTGCTGCTTCATGGTCTGCAGTTGCACCGTCACCTCGGCCAGGCGCGTCGCGGCGGGCGGGGTGACACCTGGCGTCTTGCGCGCCTGCGCGCGCACGAACTGCCCGGCGCGGCGTACCGCGTCGGAGGCAATGCCCCACCACAGCGACGACCACAACGTGTGTGCGTAGGGCACCATCGTCTGCGCGGAGATGTCGGCGTACGGCTGCGGCAGCACATGTTCGATCGGGCCGCTGGACTCGAGGCGGAAACCGGGGCTGCAGGTGCCGCGCATGCCCAGGGTGTCCCACGTCGTCGTCTGCGTCAGTCGCGCGTCTTCGCGGCGCACCAGCACCAGCAACTGGTCGCTGGCAGCGGCGTCGGCGTCGCGGCGGCAGGTCACGGCGATAGCGTCGGCATGCGCGCAGTACGAGCCGGTGGTGGCGTCCTTGTCGAGCACGAAACGATCGCCTTGGCGCTCGACGGCGCAGATGCTGCTGCGGGTGTCGCCGAAGGTGCCCACCTCGGACGTGATCGACGCCAGCAGCCACTGGCGTTCGACGAGCTGGCGCAGGAAGTCCTCCAGCGCAGGTCGGGCGCCGGTATGGCGCACGACACACGCCAACTGAATGTAGTGCATGGCCAACACCATCGCGCTCGAGCCGCATCCATGCGCCAGGGTCGAGCACAGCTGGTTCAGTTCAAGCAGGCCGCAACCCGCACCACCCAGGTGCCTCGGTACTGCGGCCGACAACAGGCTCGCGTCTCTCAGGGCCTGCATCGTTTCCTTCGGAAAGCGCGCCTTGGTGTCGACGTCGTCGGCCTGTTCGGCGGCGATGGACTGCGCGATCCGCCGGGCGGCTTCCAGCAGGGTGTCGAAGGCCTGGTCCGGACGGGCCGTACGGGTGTGCGTCATGGTCGGAAGCGGGTCGGGCGATGCCCGAGGTTCGTGCTCAGAATACCGCCCCGCCGGCGGCCGCACCCCCCTAATGGTTCAAGAATCGTGTGGTTTGAGCGCACCCTCTCCCTGAACGGGTGGTGGCGCGGGTCACTGGCGCCGCGCGATAGTCGTGATAATGACAACGCAGTGAACAGCGGGCATGTGCTTGGTGCCCACTGACCCCTCAGCGCATCTGCCTCGCCGCCCCGCCGTCATGATCCACATGCCTGCCCTTGCTCAACCGCCTGCTGCGCTGGGCGGCGTGCCGATGCGTGTGGGGTTGGACTTGGTCGACGTGCGTCGCATGCGGGAGTCGATCGATCGCTTCGGCGACCGGCTGATGCAACGCCTGTTCAGCGATCAGGAGATCGCCTACGCCAAGGCCCACGATGCCCGAACTGCCGAACATCTGGCGGCGCGGTTCGCGGCCAAGGAGGCTGCGGTCAAGGCGTTCTCCCTGTCCGAGGTGGGTGCCGGCTGGCGCGACATTGAAGTCCGGCGCCACGACGATGGCGCGTGCAGTCTCGAACTGCGGGGCCGTGCTGCGCAGGCGGTGCAACGCCTCGGTGTGACCCACATTGCCTTGAGCCTCAGCCACGACGGCGACTACGCCGGTGCGGTGGTCACTGCACTGTGTGGCGCTGACCTCGGTGCGCTGCCACCGCCCCAGATCCACGAAAGGCCTTCCGCATCATGAGTTTCTTGACCGTCCTGACGAGCCAGATCCGCGCGGTGCTCGGCGAGCACGGTCGGCTTTCGCGTCCGGTGGACGGTCTCGAGGACGATGCGGATCTGTACCAGGCGGGCATGACCTCGCATGCCAGCGTCAATGTGATGCTGGCGCTCGAGTCGGCTTTCGACGTCGAGTTTCCGGACCACATGCTCAAGCGCAGCGTGTTCGCCAGCATTGCGTCGATCCGCGACGCCGTGACTGAGCTCGAACCGGCCAAGTCCATGCAATGACCGTCGGCGCGTCGGGCGCCCGGCGCTTGCTCGAAGACTGGCAGCTCTGCGCTGCCGTGCCGGGGCAGCACGCACGACCGGAAGAAGTTGATGCGGATCCGAATGCCGACTGGACCACGGCGCCGCTTGGCACGGTCGCCGACATGCTGCGTGCCGCCGGCCGCTGGAGTCTGGACCAGCCGTCCCTGCGCCTCGATGCCCACGATTGGTGGCTGCGCACGCAGTTCGAGCTGAGCGATGCCGATCTGCAGCGATCCGGCGATCTTCGGCTTGAGGGTCTGGGGGGACTCGTCGATGTGTGGATCAACGGGCGGCATGCGTTGCGCAGCGAGAACATGTTCGTCGCGCACCGCCTGCACTGGCAGCCGCTGCTCCAGCCGGGACACAACCGCATGCACCTGCGCGTCACCTCGCTCGACGAGGCGCTGAAGCTCCGTCGTGCACGGCCGCGTTGGCGCGCGCCAATGATTGAGCACCAGCAGCTGCGCTGGTTCCGGCAGTCCACGCTGGGCCGTACGCCGGGCTGGTCGCCGCCTGCCCCACCGCTGGGCGCCTGGCGGGGCATTGCCGTTGAAGCGGACGAAGCTCGGCCGCTGTCGTGCGGGCTCCATGCAGTGCTCGGCCCCGACGGCGCCGGAGTGGTGACGGTGGAGGTGGCTTTCGATCCGTCCGCGCCTGCGCCTAAGCGGATCGAGCTCGAACTCTCCCGAGGCGAGGGGCGTCACACCCTGGGGCTCCAGTCAGACGCATCAGCACCGGGTCGATGGCAGGGCTGCATGCGAATCGACAGACCCGATCTCTGGTGGCCTCACACGCATGGCGAGCCCGCGCTGTACGGGGCAGCACTGCGGGTGACGGTGAGCTCGGACATGTCGTCGTTCGTTCGGCGGTTGACGTCGGTCGGATTCCGCTCGATCGAACTCGATCGCAGTGACGGGGGCGTTGCCTTGCGTGTCAATGGCGCGGCCGTATTCTGTCGCGGTGCCTGCTGGATGCCGCTGGACGTCGTGAACCTGCGTGGCGCAGCCGACGACTACCGCGGCGCCATCGCCCAGGCTCGCGAGGCAGGGATGAACATGCTGCGCGTCAGTGGCACCACGGTCTACGAAGTCGAGGCGTTCTTCGAGGCCTGCGACGAACAAGGCATCCTCGTGTGGCAGGACTTCATGTTCGCCAACATGGACTACCCCGGCGACGACCCGTCGTTCGTCGAGTCGGTGCGCTTGGAAGTCGATCAACAGATGCAGCGCTGGCGGCCCCACCCCTGCCTTGCCGTCCTGTGCGGCAACAGCGAAGGCGAGCAGCAGGCGGCGATGTGGGGGGCGCCGCGTGAGCAGTGGTCGCCGCCGCTGTTTCATGAAGTGATCCGCGAGCATGCGGCCCGCCTGCTGCCGGGTGTGCCGTATTGGCCTTCGAGCGCGCATGGGGGCGCCTTCCCGCACCAGAGCAGCGAGGGCACGAGTTCGTACTACGGCGTGGGCGCCTACCTGCGGCCGCAGGACGATGCCCGGCGTGCTGGCGTGCGCTTCGCCACCGAGTGCCTCGCGTTCGCCAATGTGCCGGAGCTCTCGACGATCCTGCGCATGCCGCGGGGTTCGTCGCTGCGCGTGCATGACCCGCAGTGGAAAGCGCGTGCGCCGCGCGACCTGGGCGCGGGCTGGGACTTCGAGGACGTCCGCGACCACTATCTGGCCGAGCTGTTCGGCATCGACGCCATGCACTGTCGCCACGTCGATCACGATCGCTACCTTGCGCTGTCGCGCGTGGTCACCGGCGAGTTGATGGCGGACGCGTTTGCCGAGTGGCGTCGGCCCGGATCGCCTTGTCGCGGTGCGCTGGTCTGGTTCCTGCGCGACCTGTGGGCGGGTGCTGGCTGGGGCCTCGTCGACGAACAGGGCGTGGCCAAGCCATGCTGGCACCTGCTGCGGCGCGCACTGCAGCCGACGGCGGTGTCGATGACCGATGAGGGGGGCAACGGCTTGTCCCTGCACGTCTTGCACGAGCCGGCCTCGCCGCTGGAGGCCGAACTGGAGGTGACCCTGTTCGGTCCCTCGGACGCACGTGTGGACGCGGCCCGGCGGGCAGTTCGGGTCGAGCCACGCGGTCACCTCTCCCTGGCCCTGGCCAGTCTGTTCGACGGCTTCCACGACCTGTCGTACAGCTATCGCTTCGGCCCTCCGGCCGTGACTCTGGTGCATGCGTGCCTGCGTGCGGCCGATGGGAAGTTGCTGGCCGAGGCCTTTCACTTGCCCGCGGGGCGGCCTGCGGTCGCCCAGCATCGGATGCCCTTGTCGTCGGCCGGCTTGCGGCGGCTCGCGTCGGGCGAGCTGGTCGTGCGGCTCGACGCTGAAGGCTGGGCCCAGTCGGTGCAGATCGAGCTCGATGGCCATGGGTTCACGGACAACTACTTCCACATGGCGCCGGGCAGCACGCGCGAGGTCGTCGCCCGGCCGCAGGGCGCTGGAGAGCCGTGCCGCGGGTGGGTTCGGCCGCTGAACTCGACACAGGTATTACCGCTGCAGCTCGTCGAATGAACACGCCGCGCGCCGAGGCCCGCTACTTCGGTTCTCCCGACGAACCCTTGTTCGGCTGGCTACACCGAGGCGCAGACGAGGCGGGTGCGGAACTCGCGATGGTGTTGTGCAACCCCTTCGGCTTCGAAGAGGTGTGCATGCATCGCAGCTTGCGCCAGCTCGCCCTGGATGCGGCACAGAACGGTGTCCCCACGCTGCGCTTCGACTACGCGGCCTGCGGTCACTCGGCCGGCGACGAGGACGACGGCGCTGACCAGACACCGCGCTGGTTGGCGTCGATCCACCGCGCGGTCGACGCCGTGAAGCAGGTGACCGGTGCGCCCCGCGTGGTCCTGCTCGGTGTACGCCTCGGTGCGCTGCTGGCCACGCTGGCAGCCTTGGAGCGCGACGACGTGCATGCACTGGTGCTCGTCGCACCCGTGGTACGCGGCCGTGCCCACCTGCGCGAACTGACCATGCTGGGTGGCGGGGAGGGCGACGCGACGGCGGGCAAGGCAAGCCGAGCCCTCGAGTCTGCGGGCTTCGCACTGTCGACGGCCACGTGCGAGACGCTGTCTGGGCTGGACCTGCGGGCGCTGACCAGGGCACCGGCGCCACGCGTGCTTGTGGTCGAGCGCGACGATGTGCCCGGTCCCGGTGACCTCGCGCTCGCGTGGCAGCGGTTGGGCGTGCAGATGACGGTGGCGCGGTGGCCTGGCTATGCCGCCATGGCCGATGATCCTCAGCGCGCCCTGACACCGCGGCAGATCGTCGACGGTGTGGTGGACGCATTGCACCAGTGGCGCCGCGAGGTGCCTGCTCAAGCACGATGGTCGACGCAGCGGGTCGACTGGGGCGCCCCATCCTTGGTCGATCCCGTGGCGGGTGCGTGGGTGGAAACCGTGGTCGACATCGATGCCGGTCCCGGTGCCACGCTGTTCGGTGTCATGTGTCGACCGGCAGGGGTGCCGGAAGCGCCGGCACGCGCCGGCCCGGCGGTGCTGATGCTCAACGCGGGCTCCGTGCACGCCATCGGACCGAATCGGCTGTGGGTGCGTCTTGCGCGACGCTGGGCTGCGCAGGGCGTTCGCGTGCTGCGAGTCGACCTGACCGGCATTGGCGACAGTGCAGCCCGCGCCGATGCCGAGGACAACGTGGTGTATTCGCTGCACGCGATGGACGACGTGGCCGCGGCACTGAACCACCTCCGCACCCGTGAAGGCGTCACGACCTGCCATGTGATGGGCCTGTGCTCGGGCGCCTACCACGCGTTCAAGGCGGCGACCGCGGGCCTCGGGGTCGACTCTGCACTCATGGTCAATCCGTTGACCTACTCCTGGGTGCCTGGCACGCCGCTGACGGAGATACGGGACCATGCGGTGATCTCGCTCGGCAACCGATACCGTGCGCTGCTCCTGACCTGGGATCCGTGGCGGCGATTCCTGCGGGGCGACCTGGACTTGCGCGCGATCAGCGCGGTCGGACGGCGGGCGGTGGTGCGCGGCATTGGCCTGCGCCTACGATGGATGGCGCGCTGGTTGCGGTTGCCCTTGAAGGACGACTTGGCGTACGAGCTGCGACGTGCCGCCGACGCCGGCATTGCGCTGCGCTTCGTGTTCGCTACCGACGCGCCAGGGCACACCTTGCTTGTGCAGCACAGTGGCGCAGCCTTGGCTGCCGCCCTGGAGCGCGGTGACGCGTCGGTGACGCTGGTGCCTGACGCGGACCACACGTTCACTCGGCGTGCGGCGCGTGATCGCCTGGTGCTCGTCCTGGATCGCCTGGTGGCCCAGGCGTGCGGTCTCGCGCAGGCTTGAGCCGTCGGGCACGAGCGATGCAGGCCGGGCACTTCCGCGCCGACATCAATGGCCTGAGGGGGCTCAGCGTGCTGCTCGTGGTGGCCTATCACCTGCAAGTGCGAGGAGCAGGCGGCGGCTTCATCGGGGTTGACGTGTTCTTTGTGGTCTCGGGCTACCTGATGACGCTGATCCTGCTGCGCAACGAGCTGCCGTCGATCAAGGACTACCTGGGCTTCATCGCCGCACGTGCGCAGCGCATCTGGCCGGCGCTGGCGGCGCTGGTCGCGGCACTGCTGGTGGCCGGCGCCGTTGCGCTGCCGCCGTTCGACATGGACACCCTGGCCCGGCAGGCCCTATGGGCCTTGGCCTTCGTGTCCAACCACCACTTCCTGGCGCATTCCGGGTACGCGGACCGGACGGCAGACGATCTCTGGTTGCTGCACACCTGGTCGCTGTCGATCGAATGGCAGTTCTACCTGCTGTACCCGTTGCTGGTCTTCGCGGTGCTGCATCTGTCACGTCGCTGGGGCCGCAGCCCTCGTCCGCTGCTGGCTGGCGTGCTGCTCGTGCTGGCTGCTGCGTCGCTGATGTGGCAGGTTCTGCAGCGAGGCGAGGCGACGGAGAGTGGGTTCTTCCTGTTGCCATCGCGAGCGTGGGAGCTCCTGGCTGGCGGCATTGCCGCGCTGCTCGCACCCCTGGGCGAACGCGTTGCGCCGACGGCAAGGCGCTGGGGCAGCAGCCTCGGGGTACTGCTGATTCTCGGTTGCGCACTGATGCTGGCGCTGCAACGGCAGCGCGCAGCCGGTTCGGACTGGGTGCTCCTGGGGCCCGTGCTTGGTGCCGCGGCTGTGCTGGTCGCGGGCGACGGCGCGAACCCGCTGCTGGGACAGCCTTGGTTGCAGGCGCTGGGACGCTGGTCGTACTCGATCTATCTCTGGCACTGGCCGCTGCTGGTGGGCTGGCGTGTGGCGTTCGGCCCGCAGGAGCATCGCATGCTCGGTGTGGTTGCGGTCGTGGTTGCGTCTTTGGCGCTGGGGGCGCTCTCGCACCGCTGGATCGAGCGCCCCGCGCTGCGATGGCGGCGGCGCGAAAGCCGATTCTCGACGGGCGCGTTGGCCATGTGCGCGACGGCGATGTGTGCAGCCGCCTTGCTCGGCGGCGTCGTGAAGGCCACTGAAGGCCTGCCGGCGCGTGACCCGCAGCGGGTGGCGGACTTCGTCGCCTACGAGGCATCGATCCGCCCGCTGCTGTTCCCGGACGAGCGCTGCCACAACTTCAGGAAACCGGTCGAGGCCATGGTGATCTGCCCGGTCGAACGCGACGGTGTCCGGCGCGTGCTGGTGATCGGCGATTCTCACGCCGAACACCTGTGGCCCTGGTTCGTCCGGCACAGCCAGGCCTCGGTGGACTTCTTTGGTGCCTCCGAGTGCCCGCCGGTTCCCAACTTCCAGCGCCTCCAGCCGGGCTACGACTGCGCGCGCTACGCCACAAGGGCGTGGGAGCGGGCGCGCTCGGCGGCGTACGACACGGTGATCGTGTCGGCGCGCTGGGCCACCGTGGCTCTCGCGGGCCCGCCGTACTGTCATCGACTGCCGGACGGGCGCTGCGAGACGGTCTTGGCGGCGAACAAGCCCGCGCTGGTTGCCGAGGAGCTGCGCCGGGCCGTCGAAGCGACGCTGGCTGCCGGCAAGACGGTGGTCTTTCTCGACAGTGCCCCCGAGGCCGCCGTACGCGTCGCCAAGCGGCTGGCCCGCGAGCGGTTCTGGTACGGACAGCCCCGCCTGGGCATCGACCGCGCAGCACTACGCGATGCGACGGCCTGGCTCGACCCGCTGCTGGACGAACTGGGTGCGCGGCCGGGATTCCGACGCGTCAGTCTGCGAGACACCTTGTGCGACGAGCAGCGTTGCCGCGTGTACGACGACACGCTGCAGCGCCCGATCTACACGGACGAGAGTCACTTCGACCCGGTCTGGGTCGCCGAAAATGCCGGCTTTCTCGCCGCCTTCACCCAGCGCGTGCCGCCACCTTGAGCAACCTGCCCCTGACACCACGATGGCTAACGACGTGCCTCATCGATACGTTCTGATCTCTCCGTGCCGCAACGAGGCCGACTACATGCGGCAGACGTTGGACACAGTCATCGCGCAGACGCTCAAGCCCGCGCTGTGGGTGGTCGTCGACGACGGATCCACCGACGACACGCCAAACATTCTGGCCGAGTACGCGGCGCGCCACGACTGGATCCGTGTCGTGACGCGCAAGGACCGCGGCCACCGCGCAGTGGGGCCGGGCGTGATCGATGCGTTCTATTCGGGCTACGAGACGATCGACACGACGGCGTTCGACTTCGTCTGCAAGCTCGACCTGGACCTGCGCTTACCGCCGCGCTACTTCGAGACACTGGTCGAGCGCATGGCTGCCGATCCGCACTTGGCCACCTGCAGCGGCAAGGCCTATCTCGAGGAGGACGGCAAGCTCGTGTGCGAGCGCCATGGCGACGAGAACTCGCTGGGCATGACCAAGTTCTACCGGATGTCGTGCTTCCAGGCGATCGGCGGGTTCGTGCGCGAGGTGGGATGGGACGGGATCGACGGCCACATGTGTCGCATGAAGGGCTGGCTGGCCACGAGCTGGGACGAATCCGAGCTGCGCTTCGTGCACTTGCGCACAATGGGGGCCAGCCACAAGGGCATCTACACCGGTCGCATGCGCCAGGGCTTCGGCCAGTACTACATGGGCACCAGCCTGCTGTACCTGGCGGCGTCGGCCGTCTCGCGCTTCAATCAGAAGCCCTACGTGCTCGGGCAACTGACCATCCTGTGGGGCTGGATCTGGGGGTGGCTGCGCCGCAAGCCGCGCTACGACAACCCCGAGTTCCGGCGTTTTCTGCGCCGCTTTCAGTGGCGCGCGCTGGTGGTGGGAAAGATGCGCGCAGCCGAGGAGCTGATGCTGGCGTACCGACAAGGCCGTTGAGCGGATGCGGCCCGCGCTGTTCCTCGACCGCGACGGCGTGATCAACGTCGATCATGCCTACGTGCACCGGCAGGAGGATTTCGAGTTCATTGACGGCATCTTCGAGCTGGTGCGGCGCGCGCGTGCGGCCTCGTACCGGGTGTTCGTCGTCACCAACCAGGCCGGCATCGCGCGCGGCTACTACACCGAGGACGACTTCCACCGCCTGACGGCGTGGATGCAGGGACGGTTCGCCGCAGAAGGCGCGGCGATCGACAGGGTCTACTTCTGCCCCTTCCACGCCGAGCACGGCGTTGGCCGCTACAAGCTCGACTCGCCGCTGCGCAAGCCGCGCCCGGGAATGATCCTGCAGGCCACCCAGGAGTTCGGCGTCGATCTCGCGCGTTCGCTGCTGGTGGGCGACATGGTCACCGACATCCAGGCCGGCGAGGCCGCCGGTGTCGGGCGCAACCTGCTGTTCCGGCCGCTCGAGCCACCCGCGCCAGGGCGCATTGCCAGCCTGCTCGAGGCGGCCGACTATCTCTGAGTCTTGCTGGCGTAGCCCTTCGGGTAGCGCTGGTGCCAACGCCACGCGCTGTCGACGATCGAGCCGATGTCGGTCCACTTCGGCTGCCAGCCAAGGCGCGACTTGAGCTTGGCCGGGTCGGCCACCAGGGCCGGCGCGTCACCGGGTCGACGCGCGACGATCTCGACCGGGATGCGCTTGCCGGTCACCGATTCGCAGGCGGCGATGATCTGCTTGACCGACTGGCCGTCGCCGGTGCCGATGTTGTAGACCTCGGTGGTGCTCGACGTCGTGGCCTCGATGGCCAGCAGGTGGGCGCTGGCCAAGTCGTCGGTGTGCACGTAGTCGCGGATGCAGGTGCCGTCCGGCGTCGGATAGTCGTCGCCGTACATCATCAGCTTCTGGCGCTGGCCCAGCGCGACCTGCAGCACCAGCGGGATCAGGTGCGTCTCGGGGTCGTGGTTCTCGCCGTACTCGCCGTCGGCATCCGCGCCCGCCGCGTTGAAGTAGCGCAGCAGCGTGAAGCCCAGGCCGTAGGCATGCGCGAAGTCGCGGATCATCCACTCGACCGCCAGCTTGGTGCGTGCATAGGGGCTGCAAGGGATTTGCGCGGCGTCTTCGTTCATCGGCGGCTTGGGGTTGTCGCCGTAGGTCGCGCAGGTGCTGGAGAAGAGCATGCGCTTGACGCCGGCTTCGCGCATCGCTCGCAGCAGGCTCAGCGTGCCGGCGATGTTGGTGCTGTAGTGGTGGTCGGGGTTGGTGACCGACTCACCCACATAGGTGGCGGCGGCGAAGTGCATCACCGCGTCGGCGCCGTGCGCCTTGATCGCCTGCGCAAGCGCCGCGGTGTCCTTGATGTCGCCAGTGACCAGGCGGCCGGCCGGCACGGCCTGCGCATACCCTTCGGAAAGGTTGTCGAACGCGATCGCGTCGTGCCCTTGCTTGAGCAGCAGGCGCAGGCAGGCGCTGCCCACGTAGCCGGCGCCGCCGGTGACGAAGATCCTCATGAGGTGGTTCCTGTGTGCAGAAGGGAAGACGAGGGGAAGTGCAGGGCGCCGCGCGCCAGGTCGGCGCGCGCGGCCTCGAGGGCTTCGAACGTGCCGATGTCGCGGTGGTAGCCCGGGTGCAGAAGGCCGTGCATGCGGCCGATGAAGCGCGGCAGCACCTCGAAGCCGATGTCGAAGGCCTTCATCGCGGCGATCTCGCGCCAGGCCTCGGCGGTGACGACGTAGACGCCGGCATTGGCCAGGTCGGATTGGGGCTGCGCCGGCTTCTCGACGAACTCGACCACCGTGCCGCGCGCATCGAGCGCCGCGATGCCGCTCGCGCTCGGCCGCGGGGTGCGGAACAGCAGCATCGTCATCGGCTGGCCCTGACTGCGGTGTGTCTCGACCAGTGCGCCGAGGTCCACGTCCGACAGGTTGTCGGCATAGACGATGATCACGTGATCGGCATCGTCGGCCAGCTGCGCAGCGGCGGCGATCGTGCCGGCCGAGCCGAGCAGCGTCGGTTCGAAGGCCTCGGCGGTACGAAAGCCGGCTCGACTCTTGGCGGCCAGGAACTCGCGCACCGGCTGCGGCAGGTGGTGGGTGTTGATCAGCACGTCGCGCACGCCGGCCGCAGCGAGGGCATCGAACCAGTAGTCGAGCAACGGCCGGCTGCCGATCTCGACCAGGCACTTCGGCACGGTGTCGGTCAGCGGCTTGAGCCGCGTGCCCAGCCCGCCGGCGAGCAGCAACGCCTTGATGCGCCCGCCGCTCACGCCTTGGCCACGTCGCGCACGACGTTCAACTGCGCCATCTGGCGGTTGCAGTAGTCGAGGATCTGCGCCGCGTTGTCGGCCGTGGCCAGCCAGCCCTTGTAGGCGGTGACGCTGTCGTGGATCGTGCGCGTGGGCTGCCAACCCAGGCGCTTCAACTTGCTGACGTCCGAGCAGATGTGGCGCGTGTCGCCGAAGCGGAACTTGCCGCAGGGTTCGGGCCGGTAGCCGCTGGCACCGAACACCTCGGCCACCGCCGAAGCGAACTCCGACACCGTGTGGGGCCGGTCGCCGCCGACGTTGAACATCTCGTAGTCCGCGCGCGGATCCTGCAGCACCAGCAGGTTGGCCGCCACCACGTCGTGCACGTTGACGAAGTCGCGCACCTGCTGGCCGTCCTCGTAGATCATCGGCTCGCGGCCGAGGTGGAAGCTCAGGCAGAACACGCGGCAGGCGCCGCTGTAGGCGTTGTAGAAGCTCTGGCGCGGGCCCTGCACGATCGAGTAGCGCATCGCCACGCTCGGGATGTCGTAGCGCTTGCCGAGCGACAGTGCCACGCGCTCTTCGGCGATCTTGGACAGGCCGTACTGGTTCTGTGGGTTGGCCACCGTCTCGTCGGTGCGCTGCCATTGCAGCGGGCCGCTGTAGCCGGCGGGCGCCGCGATCTCCCACTGGCCGCGCTCGAGTTGCGCCGTGGGCCGGATGTCGGGCAGCAGCACGCGCCCCGTTGCGTCGCGGTATGAGCCTTCGCCAAGGGCGGCCTGACTGGAGGCGACAATCACCTTCCTGACCGGTAGCTTCTCACGCACGATCAGTTCGTAGATCAGCGCGGTGCTGGTGACGTTGACGTCGAAGAAGCGGCTGAACGTGGGCAGGTAGTCCTGGAAGGCTGCGAAGTGGTAAACCACCTCGCAGCCACGCAGGGCGTCGAGCAGCACGCGCTCGTCGCGCACATCGCCGCGCACAAACTCGATGCGCGCGTCCAGGTAGGCCGGTTTCTCGTGACCCGGATGCACCGGCTCCTCGAGAGAGTCGAGCACGCGCACCTGGTAGCCCTCGCGCAGCAGCGCGTCGGCGGTGTGCGAGCCGATGAAGCCGGCGCCGCCGGTGATCAGAACCTTCGTCGTCATTGGTTGTGCAGCAGGCGCTGGTGGTCGCTGATGAAGATGATGCGGCCACCGCGCCGGTCGATGCCCAGCGTGAGCTCGCGCGGGCGGCCGAGCGCCTCGCGGATCAGGTTGTGGCGCTCGTGCGGCGCCACCAGCAGCAGGAAGCCGCCGCCGCCGGCGCCGAGCAGCTTGCCGCCTTGGGCGCCGAGCTTGCGCGCCTGCTCGTACCAGGCGTCGACCTTGTCCATGCTGATGCCGAAGCCGAGCGAACGCTTCAGCTCCCAGCCATCGTGCAACAGGCGTGCGAATTCGTCGAGGCCGCCGCCGCCACCGAGCGCCAGGCGCATCTCGTGCGCCAGGTCGCGCATCGCGCGCAGCACCGGCATGCGGTCCTTGGTGCCTTCGCTCTGGCGCTTGAGGATGCCGTCGGCGTCGCGCTGCTGCTCGGTGTAGAGCAGCATCATGCGGCTGCCCAGCTCCTGCATCGTCTCGGGCCGCACCGGCACCGGCTCGACGTCGACGCTGTCGTCGGGATTGAAGCGGATGTAGTTCAGGCCGCCGAAGGCCGCGGCGTACTGGTCCTGCTTGCCGATCGGCTTGCCCAGCACGTCGATCTCGATGCGGCAGGCCTGCTCGGCCAGGTTCTTGGCGCTGACGATCTGGCCCTTGTAGGCGTACAGCGCCTGCAGCACGCCGACGGTCAGCGAACTCGATGAACCCATGCCGGTGCCGCCGGGCACGTCGCCGACGGTGGTCACCTCGAGGTGGCGGCCCAGGCCCGTGAGCTTGAGCGCCTCGCGCACCAGCTCGTGCTGCAGGTCACCCACCTGGTCGACCATCTCGACGCGCGTGTACGCCACGCGCGTGCTCGACTCGAAGCGCGGGCTGACAGTGACGTACATGTGCTTGTCGATGGCCATCGACAGCACGGCGCCGTACTCCTGGCGGTAGAAAGCGGGCAGGTCGGTGCCGCCGCCAGCAAAGCTGACGCGGTAGGGAGTCTGGGAAATGATCATGGCGTGGAGGCCCTTGCGGGGCGCAGGTCGGGCATCGCGGCACTGCCCGCGGCCAGGCCGAGGCGCTGGCGATAACGCTCGATCAGCGGGTCGAGGCAGTTGCGCAGGTCGAATCGCTCATGCACCCAGCGCAGGCCGGCGTCGGCCAGGCGTTGCGACAGGCTGCGGTCGTGCATCAGACGCTGGATCGCGTCGGCCAGCGCGGCGGCGTCGTTTGGCGCCACCAGCAGACCGGTCTCGCCGTCGCGGATCAGGTCGGGAATGCCGACCAGGCGCGTCGAGATCGCCGGCAGCCCGCAGGCCATCGCTTCCATCAGCATCTGCGGCAGGCCGTCGACATCGCCGTCGGCGGCCCACACGCAGGGCAGCACGTAGACATCGCCGCCGTGCATGAAGTCGATGATCTTCTCCTGCATCAATGCCTGCCCGGTCACCTGCACGACGCCGGCCAAGCCCAAGCGCTCGGCCTGCACCTTGAGCGCCGCTTCCAGCGGCCCGCTGCCGCCGACCATGCACTCGATCGACTCGCCGCGCTCGACGAGCAGCTTGCAGGCGTCGAGCAGATACGTCAGGCCCTTTTTCTCGACCAGCCGGCCGGAGGCCAGGATGCGATAGCGGCTCGGCGGCGACTCCGCGCCCGACACGGCAGGCGGATGGAACCAAGAGGGGTCGATCCCGCAGTAGGCGATGACGCACTGCTCCGGCCTGGCTCCATGCTGGAGGTAGAAGTCGCGATGGAACTCCGAGATGCAGACGATGAACTCGGCCCGTTCGATCTTGTCCAGCAGCGCACTGCGGTCGCGGAACAGGTCGGTGGCATGACCCGTGAAGCTGTATGGGACGTCCAGCAGCCACGCGAGGTACATCGCGATCGTGCCGCTCGAGTTGATCCACTGCGCATGGAGGTGCGACACCGGCTCGCCAGCATCGCGCATCGAGCGCGCGTAGTGACAGGCCACCACGAAGTGGGCCGCGCTGGCGGCTCGCGCGCGAATGTGCTCTCGGCGACCGAACAGCGCGTTGACCAGTGCGCTCAGGAACCGGGCCCGGAACAGCAGCGGCGCCAGCAGCAGCGACCAGACGAGAGACGCCGGTGGCAGCGGGTAGATCAGTCGCGTGCGCTGGTTCAGCCGCAACGCCCAGGGCGACTCGTGCAGCAGCTTGTCCGGGCGCCGCATCGAGTGCAGCACGAACGGCACGCCGGCGGCTTCGACGCGGCTCAGTTCGTTGGCCACCCAGGCGTTGCCGATGCCGTTCTGGGTGATGTAGTGGATCATCGGCCGGCCCGAGCGAAGTAGCTCAGCGTCGTTGCTTCAGGTAGAACGCGAGGATCGAGCCGGCGGCCATGTGCATGTCCTCGATCACGCCGTACTGGTCGCTGTCGATGTGCAGGCACACGTCGGCCATCTTGCGCAGCTTGCCGCCGGCGAAGCCGGTCATCGCCACCGTGACGGCCTTCTTCTTCTTGGCGAACTCGGCGGCCTTGAGGACGTTTGGCGAGTTGCCAGACCCGGAGATCATCACGACCACGTCGCCAGGGTTCAGCAGATTCTCGAGTTGGCGCACGAAGAGATCCTCGTAGCCGAGATCGTTTCCGATGGCGGTCATGAACGCCACGTTGTCGTTGAGGGACATGCAGCGGATCAGTCGCTTGCCCTTGCGCTCGGCGGTCTTCGACCAGTCGGTCGCGAGATGGGATGCGGTGGCCGCCGAGCCTCCGTTGCCCATTACGAAGACCTGTTTGCCCTTCTTCTCCGCGCTTTCGATGACCTTGGCAATCTTCTCGATCGCGGCCAGGTCCAGCGCGGCCCACTGCTCCAGTTCGCGGTCGCGGTACCACTTCGCGAACTCGCGCACGCTCAGACCACCCGGGCCCGTGCCCGTCATGTTCGAGGCCGCCAGGCCAGGGGCCTTCTTGTCCTGAATCGAGGACTTCTTGCTGGATGTGCGCATGACTGCCTTTGCCATGTTGGTGATGAAGTCCAACGTCTCAGGCGCGCCGCGTGACGCGCCCGATACCGCTGTATTCGATGCCCATGGATTGCATGAGCGTCGGGTCGTAGAGGTTGCGGCCGTCGAACACCACGGGCTGCTTGAGCTGTTCGCGGATCGCATCGAAATCGGGGCTCTTGAACTCCTTCCATTCGGTCGCGATCAGCAGGGCGTCAGCACCGGGCAGCACCTGCGGGGCCGCGTCATGAATGCTCAGACCGTGAAGATCCCCGAAGACGCGGCGGGCCTCGGCACCCGCCACCGGATCGTAGGCCCGCACGGAGGCGCCGCGCCGAAGCAAATCGTGCACGATCACGCGGCTCGGCGCTTCTCGCATGTCATCGGTGTTGGGCTTGAACGCCAGGCCCCACAGCGCAAAGCTGCGGCCTCGCAGATCCTCGCCGAAGCGCGCTACCACCTTGTCGACCAGGACGGACTTCTGCCGTTCGTTGACGGCCTCCACCGCCTGGAGCAGCTTCAACTCCACGCCTTGATCCATCGCGCTGCGCACCATGGCCTTGACGTCCTTGGGGAAGCAGGAGCCTCCGTAGCCCGTGCCGGCGTACAGGAAGTGGTAGCCGATGCGCGGATCGCTGCCGATGCCCTTGCGCACCTGCTCGATGTCGGCGCCCACGCGTTCGGCCAGGCGCGACAACTCGTTCATGAAACTGATGCGTGTGGCCAGCATGCAGTTTGCGGCGTACTTGGTGAACTCGGCGCTCGGGATGTCCATCACCAGCAGGCGGTCATGATTTCGGATGAAGGGGGCGTAGAGCGCACGCATCAGGAGCGTGGCGCGCTCGTCGTCGGCGCCGATGACGATGCGGTCGGGTCGCATGAAGTCCTCGACGGCCGCACCCTCTTTGAGGAACTCCGGGTTGGAGACCACCGCGAAGTTGATATCCATCGCGCGCGCCTTCAACTCGGCTTCGATCGTGGCCCGGACCTTGGCCGCCGTGCCGACCGGCACCGTGCTCTTGTCGATGACGACCTTGTAGTCGGTCATGTGGCGGCCGATGGCTCGTGCCGCCGCCAGCACGTACTGCAGATCCGCCGAGCCGTCCTCGTCGGGTGGGGTACCGACACCAATGAACTGGAGCGTGCCGTGGGCCGTCGCCGCGGCGACGTCTGTCGTGAACTGGAGTCTGCCCGCGGCTGCGTTGCGGGCCACAACCTCGGACAGGCCCGGCTCATGAATCGGGATCTCGCCGCGGCTCAGCATGTCGACTTTGCGTTGATCAACGTCCAGGCACACGACGTGGTTGCCCATCTCGGCCAGACAAGCCCCGGTGACAAGGCCCACGTAGCCGCTGCCGATGACGGTGACTTTCATGCCCAGGTGCCTGATCTTCGTGCTGCGGGGCAGCAATTCTGTCCGATCAGGCCCTCGCCCCGGGTCCCGCGAGGGAGGGGGGTACAAAGTTCACGAAACATGTTCGAGAATTCCTGCCCAGGCGACGCCGTGTGGGGCCATGCGGCGTCGAGTCAAACCCAGCGTCCTTGCATGCCCACGCCGCCCAAGCCGCCGTCAGGGTCGATCGATTTCGAGATCACCGACTTCGACGATGCTCGCCGCGCGCTCGACGAGTTGCCGTCGGGCCTGGCTGAGATGAATCGGTTGATGCATGGCGACGAGTGGGCGTCGCGCCGGCGCAGGCCCTTGCCGACGGACAGGGCGCTTACCGGCGAGGCCATGGACTGGGTGATCGGCTTGCCGCCCGCCACGCGGCCACATGCCGCCTGTGAGCAGTTCCCTCGCGTTGTCAACGCCATTGCCGCATCCTGGTCCGACATTCACTACAGCCTTCAGGTCATCGACCACATGATCAGGGACTACCGGGGTGGCCGCCGAGGATTTCCGGCGGGAGTGAGGATCGAGTTGCAGGCGCTCCACGACTACCAGCGTCGCCGCGCTGCTGCGTGAACGGCCCGGAGCCCGGCCTCACCCGTGACTCAGTCGAAGGTGGCCGAGCCAAAGCAGCCGAAGCGGTCGTTGTCCAGGTCGGACGACCCGACGCCCGAAGCCGAGCGAGACTCTCGGCTCAGGTTGCAGCCCAGGGCGATGGTGCGTGTCACCGCCCAACGTGCCCCCAGTACCGCCATCGAGGTGTTGTCGCGACCGGCCTCGCCCGTCACGCGATCGACAAGGCCCCGTCGGGAGTACGACAACTCCGCCAGCAGATCGACCTTGCCGGTCAGTTGGTAGGCGGCAGAGATTCCCACGCGATTGGTCACGCGGGAGAAGTCGGTCGCGGAGGTCGCGCCGTCAGCGGTCGCCGTCCGGATGTAGCCCGCCTCCTGACCACTGTCGCGCGACAGCGAGGTTGTCATCGTCAACCGACCCGACGGGCGCCACGCCCAGCTCAGGGCGCCGGTCAGCCCTTCGAAGTCCGAGGACGTTCCAAGTTCGTACTCCGACCTGCCGTAGGCGAGCCGGGCATCGACCGTGCTGGCACCGGTGGGCACCCAGTTGGCGGAGAGGTAGACGTCGCGCCGCTTGTTTCGATCGGACTCGGTCTGTCCCGTCTCGGGCGCGAGGTAGCGTGTGTCGGCGCCACTGACGCCGGTGGACAAGGCGAGGAGTCCGCTGGGCCGATAGACGATGCCGACATGACCGCTGTCCTGCCGATACTCGCGTGCGGCGTACTCGGGTGCCGAGAACGCGACCCTGCGGTGTCCGACGCCGGCTTCGAATGCCAGCGCTGTGACCACGCCCAGACGAATGCGGAATCCCAGGTCGTCGCTGCGTTCGATGTTGGAGATCGATGGAGCAACGCCGCCCACGTTGACGTCGGCCTGCCTGCGCTGACTGGCCAGGGACAAGTTGCCCGACAGGCGTTCAATCGTGGACCAGTCCAGCAGCAGGCCGACCGTGTAGCCGCTGTTGTCTCGCTCCGAGAGGTCCTTGTAGCGCTGGTGGCTGAGCGTGGCATCGGCACGCAGGCGCTGCCGTCCGAAGGGTTGGTTCAGGCCGGCGCGCAGCGTGGTCGTAGAGATCGTGTCACTGATCTCGCCGGAGGAGGTGCCGAGGACATTCGACTCGTGGGTGAAATCCTGGGTGCCGCCCACGTACCAGGGGCGATCGGCCGGGGCGGCCTGGCCGCAGGCGGCCCCGTGCATCAGCAGACCGACGGTCGCGGCGAGGGTGGTGTAGCGAGCGTTCATGGTTCTTGCCTCCGTCTCGTGGTTTGGCTGTCAGTACGCGTTGCGGTCGAAGAAGATCACGCGGATGGTCCGCACCATGATCTGCAGGTCCAGCACCAGCGACCAGTTGCGCAGGTACTCCAGATCGTATTCCACACGCGCCTTCATCTTCTCGACCGTGTCGGTTTCGCCACGCAGCCCGTTGACCTGGGCCCAGCCGGTGATGCCGGGCTTGACCTTGTGGCGCACCATGTAAGCCTTGATCATCTCCCGGTACATCTCGTTGTGCGCCACCGCGTGCGGGCGCGGGCCGACGATGCTCATGCGGCCCTGCAGCACGTTGATGAACTGCGGCAGCTCGTCCAGCGAGGTGCGGCGCAGGAAGGCGCCGAAAGGGGTGATGCGCGGGTCCTCCTTCGTCGCCTGGGCGATCACCGGGCCGTTGTCCATCGTGCGCATCGAGCGGAACTTGTAGACCGTGATCTCGCCGCCGTCCAGGCCGTTGCGTTTCTGCCGGAAGATGGCCGGGCCGGGCGAACTGAGCTTGACACCGATCGCAATGGCCAGCAACAGCGGCGAGATCAGCACCAGGATGATCGAGGCCAGCATGATGTCCGAGATTCGCTTGACCAACTCGTTGGTGCCGGTGAAGGGGGTTTCCAGGATCCCCACGACGGGCACGCCGTTCATGTCCTGCAGCCGACCCTGGACGATGCTGATGCCGAACACGTCGGGCACGAAGTACAGCGATGCCGTCGTGCCCTGGATGCTCTCCAGCAGCTCCAGGATGCGCGGCTGCGAGCCCAGCGGCAGCGTGATGAAGACATCGGCCACGCCGTGCGTGCGCACATAGGGCGCCACGTCCTTGAGCCCGCCGAGCATGCGCCCGGTCGTTTCGCCGGCGACACGCTCGTCGGCCCGGTCGTCGAACCAGCCGAGGAAGTCGCGCCCTTCCTCCTTGTCGCCCTCCAGCGCTGCCGCCACTTTCACTCCCAGGGGGCTGGCGCCGACAATGATCGCGGACTTGCGCAGGTGCGGCTGCAGCGCGCGCCGGCGCAGGATCGTGCGGCCGATCCAGACTGCGACCCACTGCACCCAGGGCGTCACCAGCGCCCAGCTCAGCAGTACGTCGTTCTCGAAGTAGTGCAGGCTGCGGGTGGCGTAGCCGCACAGGTACAGGATCGCCAGCAGCGGCACCCAAGAACTGACGATGTCGGTGGCCGCGTTGAGCAGCTTGTCCTTGAAGCGGTTGCGTCCCGGGAAGGTCAGCGCGAAGACCAGCAGGCACAGGGTCAGGGCCGCGCGCGACACGGGCTCGTCGTGGGCCACGGTCGCGGCCAGGAACACCGCGACGATGATCGCCGGCTCGAGCAGCGCCGCAACCAGCGAGGTCACCGACTGCGGTGCGCTATAGAAGGTTCGCTTGTAGTTGCGTTCTTCGAACATCGATGGCTGGTGACCCGCCACGGGCGCACGCCGCCGCGGCGCGCGCCGGTCCCGGTCCGTCGCGGGACTGTGAAGGCGGACCGATTCTGACCCAACGGGGCAACCCGGCCTCCCCCGGAGCCGAGGGTCGCGCCGGGCCCTCTCCCTACAATGCGTGCAAATGTTGCGCTCCGTCCCCGCGCTGGTGCTGCCCGCGCTGCAAGCCCGGCTGGTACTGCTCGTCAACCACGTGCTGTCGCGCGAGCCGGCGGCGATGCAGCGGCTCAAGCCCCATGCCGGGCGGCGCGTGCGCGTCGAGGCCCAGGGCGCACCGCCGTGGTTGCCGGCTTTGCCGGCGGCGCTGGTTCTCGTCACGCCGGCCGGCCTGTTCGAGCTCGACGACGCAGGTGCGCCGGTGCCGGATCTGCAGCTGTGCCTGGCGCTGCCCGACGCCGGGCAGGCACTGGCGGCCTTGGCCGGCGACCTCGCGCCGCGGGTCCGGATCGAGGGGGACGCGGTGCTGGCCGCCGACATCCACTGGCTGGTCGACAACCTGCGCTGGGACCTCGAGGCCGATCTGGCCGAGGCAGTCGGCCCTGTGGTCGCCTACCAGGTGGTGCGGGCCGGCCGAGCGCTGGCCGCGGCGTTGCGCTCACTGGTGCCCGGGGCTCCCGGTTCGGGGGCCGACCGACGATGAGGCAGCTCGCGCGCGCGCTCTACATCGCCTTCACTCTGCTGCGCTTTGGCATCGACGATATCGCACTGTCGGGCCTGCGTCAGCGCTGGCTGCGTGCATTGGCGCGCCTGGCCATGCTGGGGCGCCGCTTCGACGAGCCACGCGGTGTGCGCCTGCGCCGTGCGCTCGAGCGGCTGGGGCCGATCTTCGTCAAGTTCGGGCAAGTGCTGTCGACCCGGCGCGACCTGCTGCCGCCCGACATTGCCGACGAGTTGGCCAGGCTGCAGGACCGCGTGCCGCCGTTTCCCGGCGCCCGTTCGATCGAGATCGTCGAGCGGGCCTTCGGCCGGCCGCTGGCCGAAGTGTTTGCCGACTTCGACCCCGAGCCGGTGGCCAGCGCCTCGATCGCCCAGGTGCATTTCGCCACGCTGAAGGATGGCCGGCCCGTGGCCGTCAAGGTGCTGCGCCCCGGCATGCTGCGGGCCATCGACGACGACCTGGCCCTGCTGCACCGCCTGGCCGGCTGGGTCGAACGGATCAGCGTCGACGGCAAGCGCCTGAAGCCGCGCGAGGTGGTGGCCGAGTTCGACGTCTATCTGCACGACGAACTCGACCTGGTGCGCGAGGCGGCCAACGCCGCGCAGCTGCGCCGCAACATGGCCGGGCTGGCGTTGGTCGAGATTCCCGAGATGCATTGGGACTGGTGCACCTCGGACGTCATGGTGATGCAGCGCATGACCGGCATCCCGATCAGCCAGACCGAGCGCCTGCTGGCCGCCGGCGTGGACCTGAAGCGCCTGTCGCGTGACGGCGTCACGATCTTCTTCACCCAGGTGTTCCGCGACGGCTTCTTCCATGCCGACATGCACCCGGGGAACATCCAGGTCAGCGTCGATCCGGCCACCTTCGGGCGCTACATCGCGCTGGACTTCGGCATCGTCGGCACCCTGACCGACAACGACCGCGACTACCTGGCGCAGAACTTCCTTGCCTTCTTCCGGCGCGACTACAAGCGGGTGGCCCAGCTGCACCTGGAGAGCGGCTGGGTACCGCCGGCCACCCGCATCGACGCGCTCGAGTCGGCCATCCGCACCGTCTGCGAGCCGCTGTTCGACCGCCCCTTGAAGGACATCTCGCTCGGCCAGGTGCTGTTGCGCCTGTTCCAGACCTCGCGCCGCTTCAACGTCGAAATCCAGCCTCAGCTCGTGCTGCTGCAGAAGACCCTGCTCAACGTCGAAGGCCTGGGGCGCCAGCTCGACCCCGAGCTCGACTTGTGGAGCACGGCCAAACCCTTCCTCGAGCGCTGGATGAACGAGCAGATCGGCTGGGCCGGCCTGGCCGAGCGCCTGAAGGACGAGGCGCCGCGCTACGCCAAGCTGCTGCCTGAGTTGCCGCGCCTGCTGCATGCCACGCTGCAGCCGCGCGACGACCCCGCCCTGCTGCACACCTTGCTGGCCGAACAGCGCCGCACCAACCGCCTGCTGCGGGCGGTGATCTGGATCGGCGTGGGCTTCGTCGGCGGGCTGGTGCTGGCCCAGATCCTGCTGCGCCTGGGATCGCCGTTGCGGTGATCCCCAAGCGAGGGCCGCCGCAATCGGCCCTAAACTCGCGCCCGCTCGAAATCACAGCCTCGTTGGGGAGGGACTGCCGTGTTGATCACCTTCGTCGTCGCCTACCTGCTGGTCACCATCGCGATCGGCCTGCTCGCCGCGCGCCGGGTGCACGGCGCCAAGGACTTCCTGGTCGCCGGCCGCTCGCTGCCGCTGTACATGAACGTGGCCACGGTGTTCGCCACCTGGTTCGGTGCCGAGACCGTGCTGTCGGTGTCGGCCACCTTCGCGAAGGACGGCCTGAACGGCATCCCGGGCGACCCGTTCGGCGCCTCGGTGTGCCTGGTGATCGCCGCGCTGATGTTCGCGCGTCTGTTCTACCGCATGAACCTGCTGACGATCGGCGACTTCTACAAGCAGCGCTACGGCAAGGGCGTCGAGGTGCTGACCAGCGTGGCCATCGTGCTGTCCTACCTGGGCTGGACCTCGGCGCAAATGACGGCGCTGGGTCTGGTGATCGCCACCTTGTCGGGCGGGGCGCTGGACCTGAACGCCGCGATCATGATCGGCGCGGCGGTGGTGCTGATCTACACCATCTTCGGCGGCATGTGGTCGGTGGCCTTCACCGACCTGTTCCAGACGGTCGTGATCCTGGTCGGCCTGACCCTGGTGGCCCTCCTCGTCGGCGACCTGGCCGGCGGTGCCGGCAAGGTCGTGGCGCAGGCCGCCGCTGACGGCAAGCTGATCATGTTCCCGGCCGACATGGACGCCGCCGCTTGGTGGGCGATGGCCGGCGCCTTCTTCGCCTTCGCCTTCGGCTCGGTGCCGCAGCAGGACGTGTTCCAGCGCATGACCAGCGCCAAGGACGAGAAGACCGCGGTGCGCGGCACCGTCATCGGCGCGCTGATCTACTTCTGCTTCGCTTTCGTGCCAATCTTCATCGCCTACGCCGCCATCGTCGGCGACCCGGCGCTCAAGGAGCTGTTCAACGCCGAGGATGCACGCGACATCCAGCGCATCCTGCCCGACCTGGTGCTCGGCAAGATGCCGTTGTGGGCGCAGATCATGTTCTTCGGCGCGCTGCTGTCGGCCATCCTGTCGACCGCCAGCGGGGCGCTACTGGCGCCTTCGGCGCTGTTCTCGGAGAATGTGCTCAAGCCCTTCGTGCCGCACATGGGCGACAAGCAACTGCTGCTGACCACGCGCATCATCCTGGTCACCTTCACCGCCGGCGCGCTGCTGTTTGCCTTGAACAGCAAGAGCACGATGTACGAGATGGTGCAGAACGCCTACAACGTGACGCTGGCCGGTGCGTTCATCCCCCTGGTCGCCGGGGCTTACTGGAAGAAGGCGACGACCCAGGGGGCCTTGTTCTCGATCATCCTGGGCATCGGCACCTGGCTGGCGGCCAATACGGTGGCGCCCGAGGCGATGGTGCCGCCGAACTTGGTGGGCTTCTTCGCTTCGATCATCGGCATGTTGCTGGGCTCGCTGGCGCCGCAGCTTGTCGGCCACAAGGGCCACTCGATCGAGGCTGCGCTGCACCACGCCGCACAGGCGCACGGCGGCAAGGCGCACCATTAGGCGAGGCGGGCCGCCGCAGGGCGGCCTCCTATAATCTGCGGTTCTGCCTCGAGGGTTGAACCATGCCGATCTACGCCTATCGCTGCGCCGCCTGTGGCCACGCGAAAGACGTGCTCCAGAAGCTGTCCGATGCGCCGTTGACCGACTGCCCGGCCTGCGGCGCGCCGCGCTTCGAAAAGCAGGTCACGGCGGCCGGCTTCCAGCTCAAAGGCTCGGGCTGGTATGTCACCGACTTCCGTGACGGGCAGGGCAAGAAGGGCGATGCCAAAGGCGAGGACAAGGCGGCTGCGCCGGCTCCCGCCAACGGATCGGCCGATGCAGCGGCCGCGCCGTCGGCGCCAGTGCCAGCCGACGCTCCGGCGCTGGCCGCTCCGAGTTCGGCGCCGGCACCCGCCGCCGCGCCGGCCCCTTCGTCCGACACCTCGTCGTGAAGAAGTATCTGCTCGCCGGCCTGCTGGTGTGGCTGCCGATGGCCATCACGGTCTGGGTGCTGCACGCGGTGCTGGGCATCGTCGGTGACCTGTTCGGCTGGCTCGTCAGCGCGTCGCAGACTGTGCTGCCCGAGGCCGCACGCGCGCCGCTCGAGGCGCTGCGCCACGTGCCGGGGCTGGGCCTGCTGGTCGTGGTGCTGCTGCTGCTGGCCACCGGCGTGTTCGCGGCCAACTTCGTCGGCCAGTGGTGGCTCAGGCAGGGCAGCCGGATCCTGCACCGCATCCCGATCGTCAAGTCGATCTACAGCTCGGTCAAGCAGGTCTCGGACACGCTGTTCTCGTCCTCGGGCAATGCCTTTCGCGAGGCCGTGCTGGTGCAGTACCCGCGCGAGGGCTCGTGGACCATCGCCTTCGTCACCGGCAAACCCGGCGGCGAGGCGGCCCAGCACCTGCAGGGCGACTACCTGAGCCTGTACGTCCCGACGACACCGAACCCGACCTCGGGCTTCTTCCTGATGGTGCCGCGCGCCGACGTGATTGCGCTGCGAATGAGCGTGGATGAGGCGCTGAAGTACATCATCTCGATGGGCGTGGTGGCCCCACCCGTGCCACCGGTGGCGGCACGAAACTGACCCGGCCGGACGCGCGGCGGGCGTCCGGCCATTGACGGCGCCGACCCACACCCTCGAACCACTGGAACCACTGCCATGCGAACCACCTACTGCGGCCTCGTCAGCGACGCGCTGATGGGCCAGACCGTCACCCTCATGGGCTGGGCCCACCGCCGCCGCGACCATGGCGGCGTGATCTTCATCGACCTGCGCGACCGCGAAGGCCTGGTGCAGATCGTCTGCGACCCGGACCGTGCCGACACCTTCGCCACCGCCGAAGGCGTGCGCAACGAGTTTTGCCTGAAAGTCACCGGCAAGGTGCGCGCGCGGCCGGCTGGCACCGAGAACAACAACCTCGTCAGCGGGAAGGTCGAGGTGCTGGCGCACGAGCTCGAGGTGCTCAACCCCAGCGTCACGCCGCCGTTCCAGCTCGACGACGAGAACCTGTCCGAGACGGTGCGCCTGACGCACCGCGTGCTCGACCTGCGCCGCCCGCAGATGCAGCGCAACATGATGCTGCGCTACCGGGTTGCGATGGAAATCCGCAAGTTCCTCGACGCCAACGGCTTCATCGACATCGAGACGCCGATGCTCACGAAGAGTACGCCCGAGGGCGCGCGCGACTACCTGGTGCCCAGCCGCGTGCACGACGGCCTGTTCTTCGCGCTGCCGCAGTCGCCGCAACTGTTCAAGCAGCTGCTGATGGTGGCCGGCTTCGACCGCTACTACCAGGTCGTCAAGTGTTTCCGTGACGAGGACCTGCGTGCCGACCGCCAGCCCGAGTTCACGCAGATCGACATCGAGACCTCCTTCCTGACCGAGGAAGAGATCCGCACGATGTTCGAGGGCATGATCCGCAGCACCTTCCAGCATGCGATCGGCGTCGAACTGCCGGCCTTCCCGGTCATGACCTGGGCCGACGCGATGCGCCTGTACGGCTCGGACAAGCCCGACCTGCGCGTCAAGCTGCAGTTCACCGAGCTGACCGACGTGATGAAGGACGTCGACTTCAAGGTCTTCAGCGGCCCGGCCAACATGGCCGACGGCCGCGTGGTCGCGCTGCGCGTGCCCGGCGGCGCCGAGATGAGCCGCGGCGAGATCGACGGCTACACCGAGTTCGTCAAGATCTACGGCGCAAAGGGCCTGGCCTGGATCAAGGTCAACGAGGCTGGGGCCGGGCGTGACGGCCTGCAGAGCCCGGTGGTCAAGAACCTGCACGACCGGGCGCTGACCGAGATCCTGTCGCGCACCGGTGCACGCAACGGCGACCTGATCTTCTTCGGCGCCGACAAGGCCAAGGTGGTCAACGACTCGATCGGCGCGCTGCGCGTCAAGGTCGGCCACAGCGAGTTCGGCAAG
Source organism: Aquincola sp. (assembly GCA_022841885.1). Classification (GTDB taxonomy): domain Bacteria; phylum Pseudomonadota; class Gammaproteobacteria; order Burkholderiales; family Burkholderiaceae_C; genus CADEEN01. Next base: position 105,760 of record JALHQP010000004.1, read on the forward strand.
GCCAAGGGCCTCGCGCATGGCGACTGGGAGCCGCTGTGGGTGGTCGACTTCCCGATGTTCGAGCACGACGAGGCCAATGAACGCTGGAGCGCGATGCACCACCCGTTCACCAGCCCCAAGGACGGCCACGAGGACTGGCTCGAGACCGACCCCGGCCGCTGCATCGCCAAGGCCTACGACGTGGTGCTGAACGGCATCGAACTCGGTGGCGGGTCGGTGCGGATCCACCGCGAGGAGGTGCAGAGCAAGGTCTTCCGTGCCCTCAAGATCGGCGCCGAGGAGGCCCAGGCCAAGTTCGGCTTCCTGCTTGACGCATTGCAGTACGGCGCACCGCCGCACGGCGGCATCGCGATCGGCCTCGACCGTTTCGTGATGCTGATGACCGGCGCCGAAAGCCTGCGCGACGTGATCGCCTTCCCGAAGACCCAGCGCGCGCAGTGCCTGTTGACCAACGCGCCCGGACCGGTCGACGAGAAACAGCTGCGCGAACTGCATATCCGCTTGCGCAATCCGCAGGCGGGAGCCTGAACGCGGCGGCCGGCGGCCGTTTCGGCAGAATCCAGGCGCGGGCGACCCCCGCGCCTCCTTCTTTGCCGTGGCCCACAAGATCCCCGAATCCGTCCTCGTCGTGATCCACACCCCGGCGCTGGATGTGCTGCTGATCGAGCGTGCCGACAAGCCGGGCTACTGGCAAAGCGTCACCGGTTCGAAGGACACGTCCGGCGAACCGCTCGAGCGGACCTGCGTGCGAGAGGTCGAGGAGGAGACGGGCATCGCCATCGGCAGCGCCGACGTGCCGCAGGCAGCCCTGCGCGACTGGGGCCTGTCCAACGTCTACGAGATCTATCCCGTCTGGCGTCACCGCTACGCGCCGGGGGTGACGCACAACACCGAGCATGTGTTCGGCCTCACCGTGCCCGCGGGCACGCCGGTGCGGCTCAGTCCGCGCGAACACCTGCGCCACGCCTGGCTGCCGTGGCGCGAGGCGGCTGACCGCTGCTTTTCGCCGTCCAATGCCGAGGCGGTGCTGATGCTGCCGCGCTTCGCGCCGACCGCCGGGCGATGAACCCCTACGCCGCCAGCCAGTTGCCGCCGGCCACCGAGCTGGGGCACCGGCTGCGCGTGGCCACCTACAACATCCATAAGGGCGTACGCGGCGTTGGCCCGCGCAAGCGGCTGGAGATCCACAACCTGGGCCTGGGCATCGAGGCGCTCGACGCCGACCTCGTGTTCCTGCAGGAGGTGCGCCTGTACCACGCGCGCGAGGCGCAGCGCTTCGACCGCACCTGGTTCGGCTGGCCCGACGAGGGCCAGGCCGAGTTCCTGGCGCCCGAGGGCTACGCCGTGGCTTACCGCACCAATGCGGTCACGCGCCACGGCGAGCATGGCAACGCACTGCTGTCGCGCTGGCCGCTTGGCGACATCGGCCACCACGACATCAGCGACCACCGCTTCGAGCAGCGCGGCCTGCTGCATGTGCCGGTGCAGTGGCATGGCGCGCTGGTGCATGCGGTGGTGGCGCACCTCGGCCTGATCCATGCCAGCCGCGTGCGCCAGGTGCAGCGCTTGGCGGAGTTCATCGAAGCCACGGTGCCACGCGACGCGCTGCTGATCGTGGCCGGCGACTTCAACGACTGGGGCGAGCGCCTGGATGAGCCGATGCGCGCCATCGGCCTGGCGCGCGCGCTCGGGCCGCGACAGCGGCCGACCTTCCCGTCGCGCGTGCCGGTCTTCGCGCTGGACCGCATCTACACGCGCGCCCTCAGTTGCCGCTTCACCCACGTGCCGCGCGGCACCGCCTGGGCCCGCATGTCCGACCATCTGCCGCTGGTGGCCGAGTTCGATCTGGCCTGAGCATGGACACCGCGCTGCCACCGTCCGAGCTGCGTCGCACCGAGCGCGCGCCGGTGCTCAGCGGCGGCAACGAGGTGCGTCTGCTGACCGGTGGCGACGAGCTGTTCCCGGCCATGTGCGAGGCCATCGCCGCGGCGCGCCACGAGGTCTGGCTCGCCACCTACATCTTCCATCACGACGAAGCGGCGCGTGCCGTCAGCGACGCCCTGGTGGCGGCGGCGCGGCGCGGCGTGCGTGTGCGCGTGGTGGTCGATGGCTTCGGTTCCAAGGCCAGCCTGCCGGTCTTGCGCTCGTGGTTCGACGGCAGCGGCGTCGCGCTCGTGGTGTTCCGGCCGCTCGACCGCTGGACGGCCTACTTTCAGCCCGGCCAGCTGCGCCGCCTGCACCAGAAACTGCTCGCGGTCGACGACGAACATGCCTTCGTCGGCGGGGTCAACCTGATCGACGACCGCAACGACCTGAATCACGGCCGCAGCGCCGAGCCGCGCCTGGACTTCGCGGTGTGGCTGCGCGGACCGGTGGTGCAGCCGGTGGCGCAGACCACGCGCGCCATCTGGACCCGCGCCGCCTTCGGCCAGGAGTGGCGCGAGGAGCTGCTGGCGTTGGCGCGCAGTGCCGAGCCGGTGGCCGGTGCACGTGCGCTGTTGCAGCGCCTGCGCATCCTGGCGCCCGAGGCCATGGCCGACGCTGTCGACCAGCTGCCGCCGGTGCGCGCCGCCTTCGTCGTGCGCGACAACCTGCGCCAGCGGCGCGCCATCGAGCGCAGCTACCTCGAGGCGCTGCAGGGTGCGCGCTCGCGCATCGACATCGTCTGCCCGTACTTCTACCCAGGCCGGGTGTTCCGCCGCATGCTGCACAGCGCGGCCCGGCGCGGCGTGCGCGTGCGCCTGCTGCTGCAGGGCAAGCTCGACTACCGGCTCGCAGGTCTGGCGGCGCAGGTGCTGTACGACGAACTGCTGGCCGACGGGGTGCGCATCTTCGAGTACACGCCCGCCTTCCTGCACGCCAAGGTGGCGCTGGCCGACGACGACTGGGCCACGGTGGGCAGCTCCAACATCGACCCCCTGTCGCTGTTGCTCAACCTCGAGGCCAATGTTGTGGTGCGCGATGTGCCGTTCACGCACACGCTCGCCGACGCTTTCGAGCGTGCCCTCGCGGTGTCGCGTGAGGTCACGGCGCCGCCGCTGCCCGCGGGATGGATGGCCGCGCTGCAGCGCGGTTTCGTGGCCTGGGTCGCGCACTGGGTGCTGCGCGTGGCCGGGCTGTCCGGCCGCTACTGAAGGCGCTCGCTCAGCGGATCGGCGCCATAGCGGTTGGCACCGGCGTTGCCGCGCAGCCAACCGTTCTCGACCAGGGCCCAGATCCAGCCGACCACCGGTACCAGCACCACCAGCATCCACCAGGCCGGCTTGCCGCGGTCGTGCCAGCGCTTGGCGCTGATCGCCAGCGCCGGCCACAGCAGCAACAGGTTCACCACCAGGTCGGTGGTGTCGGCGCCGACGCCGGCCACGCGCAACAGCACGGTGGCGTACAGGCTCAGGCCCAGCAGCGCCGCCACGCCCCAGAGCCACCAGGTGCGGCGCCCAATGCGGCCACCGAAGCCGAACAGGAGGTGACGCAGCGAGTCGGCGTCTTCGGAGTGATTCATGCGGCCATCCTAGCCGCGCCCGGCGCGATCAACGGATCGTCTTGCCGAAGCACACGCTCGTCGGGTCGCCGACGAAATTGCCGTAGGGCTTGATCTTGCGCCAGCCGCTGGCGCGGTACAGCGCCATCGCCGGCTTCTGCTTGATGCCCGTTTCGAGCACCAGGCGGCGGTAGCCCAGGGCCAGCGCGTCGGCCTCCAGACGCGCGAGCAGCGCGCGCGCGATGCCGTCGCGGCGCGCGCCGTGCGTGACGAACATGCGACGCACTTCACCGGTGCTGGCGTCGATGCGGCGCAGCGCACCGCAACCCACGGCGACGCCCTCGCGCCAGGCCAGCAGGTAGACCTCGCGTTCGCCCAGCGGCGCATTGGTCGGCGCCGGGCTGTCGGGGGCGAACAGTTCGGGGTAGAGGGCGCGCGCCTCGATGGCCGCCTCGGCCAGCAGCGCCAGCGCCTGCAGGTGCTGCGGATCGACGGGCGCGATGGTGAGCAGCGGCACCTCGGCCACTGCGAGGCTGTCGTCGCTCATCGGGGCAGGGTGCTCGCGTACCGGGCCAGCTGGTGCAACTCGCGCTCGACGTCGGGCGGGAAGCCGCGCCGGCCGCGCCGGCGGTCGTTGATCAGGTGCTCGAGGCAATCCGCACGCGCGTGCGGGTCGCCCCAGGCCGCGGCCAGCGAATTGACGATGCGGGCGTAGCGCTCGCAGGTGATCACCGGGCGCAGCGGGGCAGGCAGCCTGCCCATCCACTCCATCGCACGGCCGGTCAGCGCGCGGTCGGTGGCCAGGGGGGCACGGCGCACCTTCTCCCAGTACTGGTTGCTCAACATCGCCGCCATGCCGTGGGGCAGTTCGTCGAGCGAGGCGCGCGCGGCGTCGACCGAGACGGGCTCGAAGTCCATCAGGCCCGACTTGCGCGGGACGTACTGGGGCTGCGTCGTTTTCATGGGAACCTGCGGTGGCGCCATTTTGGTGGCCCCCCTGCGCCGCCCAGCGGCAATGTGTCACGCGCGCGCGGGCTTTGCCTGCGGCCGCAGGCTCGCATGGGGTGCCAAGCGGCCCACCTCGAGCCCGCGCCAGTTGCGCAGGCGCGGTTCAGCCAGTTCCGCCAGCAGGGCTGCGTCGGCGTCGTCGCGCGGCGAGACGAGGGCCTGCAGCAAGGCGGCCAGCGCCACCTCGGCGGCGCGTGCGGTATTGCCATCGTCCATCTTCAACGCCACGCCCAGGCCGGCCTCGGGCAGGGCGGCGCAGTACACGCCCTCGGCGCCGACCTTGCAGCACACGCGCGCGCCGAACTGTGCCATCACGCGCGAGTCGAAGCGGCCGCTGCCGCCGACCATGAACGGCGCCGCGGCGATCGCCTCGCGCAGGCGTCGCGCGGCCGCGGCCCGCCCCGCCGTCAGGCCATGACCGCCGGCCACGCGTGCAAAGGCCAGCGCCAGGTGGCGCAGCGGGATGCCGTAGGTCGGGATCGAGCAGCCGTCGGTGGCGCGTGGCGCGTCGGCCAGGCGCCAGCCGGTCGTGGCTTCGATCGCGGCGTCCACCTCGCGCATCACCGGATGCCCGGCGTCGACATAGCCGGCGAGGAAGCCGCGCGCCTCGCGTGCGCCCGCCATCGTGCAGCCGAGGCAGACAAAGCCGGCATGCTTGCCAGAACAGTTGTTGTGCAGCGCGCTCGGTTTGTCGCCGGCAGCAGCCAGTGCGAGCTTGGCCGGCTCGTCGTAGGGCCAGTGCGCGCCGCACTCGAGCGCGCTCGCATCCAGTCCGGCCTTGGCCAGCATCGACGCGGCGGTTCGGGTGTGCGCCGGCTCGCCGCCGTGCGAAGCGCAGGCCAGTGCCAACTCCTCGGCCGAGAGGCCACAGCGATCGGCGGCGCCGCTCTCGACCAGCGGCAAGGCCTGCAGCAGCTTGATCGCCGAGCGCGGGAACACCGGGCGCTCGATGTCGCCGGCGCTCGCCCGCACGTGGCCTTGCGCGTCGAGCACCACGAAGGCACCACGGTGGAAGGATTCGACGCTGTTGCCGCGCCAGGCTTCGACGAGGACCGGGTTGGTGTTCATTGGAGGATGCTGCCGTCTGCGCGGCGACTGTAGCGCGTGGCCCCGCGTGGACAATGCGCGCATGCCGGTCTCCGCGCTTGCCCTGGTGCTCGTCGCCGCGCTGCTGCACGCGCTGTGGAACCTGGTGGCCAAGAAGAGCGGCGGCGATCACCGCTTCGCCTTCCTGACCGCGCTGGGCGTCACCGTGCTGTGGGCCCCGGCGGCGTGGTGGTTTGGCGCCGACGAGTTGCCGCGCTGGGGCGCGCTCGAGTGGGGTGTGCTGGCGGCGAGCGCGCTGGTCCACGTGGCCTACTACCTCACGCTGCTGCGCGGCTACCGCGAAGCCGACCTCACCGTGGTGTATCCGGTGGCGCGCGGCAGCGCGCCCCTGGTCACGGTGATGGGCGCGATGCTGCTGCTCGGCGAGCGCCTGTCGTTCGTCGCTGGCCTGGGCGTGCTGGCGGTCTGCGGTGGCGTGTTCCTGATCGCCGGGGGCCCGTCGCTGTGGCGCCGCGCGCACGATGTGCACGACGCGGCGGTGCTGGCCCGCTTGCGAACCGGCCTGGCCTGGGGTTCGGCCACCGGCCTGCTGATCGCCGGCTACAGCGTGATCGACGGCTATGCGGTCAAAGTCCTGGCCATGGGGCCGGTGCTGTTCGACTACCTCGGCAACGTGCTTCGCCTGCCGCTGCAGGCGCCGCTGGTCTGGCGCGGACGCGCCACGCTGGCGGCACTGTGGCGCGCGCAGTGGAAGGCGGTGCTCACCATCAGCGCGCTGGGGCCGCTGGCCTACATCCTGGTGCTGTACGCGGTGCAGATGGCGCCGTTGTCGCACGTGGCGCCGGCGCGCGAGGTGTCGATGCTGTTCGCGGCGCTGATCGGTGGCCGCCTGCTCGGCGAAGCCGATCGCGGACTGAGGGCGGTCGGCGCCGGCTGCATTGCCGCGGGTGTGATGGCTTTGGCACTCGGCTGAAGGCCGTGCGGCGGCGCGCGTTCGGAGGGGCCTGCGCCGTGGTGCGCTCGGCTAAGCTGCGGTCCGAAATTCGAACCGGGTCAGGGAGAGCGTGTGTTCGGGCACCTTCGAATCGCGATCATGGGTGGGCTGCTCGCCGGCGCAGCCGGCGCGGCCTGGGCCCAGGGGGCGGTCTACCAATGCGCAAGCAACGGCCAGACCTGGTTCTCGCGCACCCCTTGCCCGGCGGGGCCGGCATCGGGAGGCACGGTGCTAAAACAATACGGTGCGGTGCCCGAGCGGCCCGCCTACCAGACGTACCGGCGCTCGGGCGACCCGCGGCCGGCCGACGCACACACCCAGTACCTGTCGGCCGACTGTGCGCGCATCAGCGAAGGCATCCGCACCGGACCGGCACGCGGCGTGCCCTACAGCGTCATCGGCGAGCTGCGCCAGGAGTACCAGCGCAAGTGCCAGGAGGAAGACCGCGAGGCACGCGGCCAGGCCTACCAGGACGAGAAGCGCGCGCGCGAGGAGCGCAAGGCATTGCGCGACGCCGACCGTTCGGTCACGGCCGAGGTGGTCCGACAGTCCGCGCAATGCGACGAAATGCTGCGCGCGCTGGCCAACAAGCGGCGGCGCCTCGACCTGCTGACGCCCGGCGAGCGCGACGACCTCGATCGTTTCCAGGCGCGCTACGACGAGCGCTGCAAGCGATAAACCCCGCACCGGCGGCGGCCGCGGTGGGCCGTGACAATCCGCCGCCATGGATTCCGTCTCGCAGATCGCGCTCGGTGCGGCCGTCGGTGTGGCGGCGATGGGCCGGCGCACGGCGCTGTGGAAGGCCGCGGCCTGGGGCGCGGTGGCGGGCACGCTGCCGGACCTGGACGTGTTCATCGACCACGGCGACGCCGTGCGCAACATGGTGCTGCACCGTGCCGAGACGCACGCGCCGTTCTGGCTGACGCTGTTCTCGCTGCCGTTCGCCGCCGCGGTGGCCCGGCTGCATGGCGAGCGGGCGCTGTGGCGGCGCTGGTGGCTCGCAATCTGGCTGGCGCTGGTGACGCACCCGCTGCTCGACGCGATGACGATCTACGGCACGCAGCTCGCGCTGCCGTTCACGGACCGGCCCTTCGGCGTCGGCAGCATCTTCATCATCGATCCGCTGTACACCTTGCCGCTGCTGGTGGGCCTCGGCGCGGCGCTGGCGCGCGGCAGCCTGCGTCCCAACGCCGCGGGGCTGGTGCTGAGCACGGCCTACCTGGGCTGGGGCGTGGCGGCGCAGCAGCATATCGAGCGCATCGCGCGCGCGTCGCTGGCCGAACAGGGCATCGCCGCCGAGCGGATGCTGGTCACGCCCACCGCCTTCAACAGCGTGCTGTGGCGCGTGCTGGTGGTCGACGGCGCGTCGTATCGGGAGGGCTTCTACTCGCTGCTCGACGAGTCGCCGCAGATCCGCTTCGATCGCTTCGACCGCGGCACCGCCCTGGGCCCGGCGCTGGCCGGTGTCGACGGCGTGCGCCGGATCGCCGACTTCAGCCGCGGTTTCTACAAGTTCTCCGCCGACGGACCCGAGCTGCGGATCACCGACCTGCGCATGGGGCAGGAGCCTTTCTACATCTTCAGCTTCGTCGTGGCCCGGCAGCAGAGCGACATGCAGGCCGTGGTACCGCGCAACGCCGGGCAGCGCCCCCCGCTGGGGCCGGCATGGTCGTGGGTGTGGCGGCGCGCGCTCGGCGAGCCGCTGCCGCCTCCGCGCTGAGCCGCCGCTTCAGCGCCAGAGGTCGACGTCCTGTCCCGCGGCGCGCAGGCGCTCGGCACGCGCCTGTACGTGGCGCTGGAACTGGGGCTCGCGGCGGTAGGCGCCGCTG
>JALHQP010000005.1 GCA_022841885.1 Aquincola sp.
GATCGCGGGCGTGCCCCCCCCGCTGCCCTCGCCCGTGGCGACGCCGGTACCGGTGGGCGGCGACTCGCAGCCGCTGGCGGAGGTCCCTCCGCCGCCCGGTTCGACGCCGCGCTGAGCGCCGTCAGCCGACGCGGCTCAACGCAACTCGTCGCCTGCCGCCGGCGCGCCGCTCAGGTCGCCCGGGCGCGAAGGCCCCGGATCCTCGCCCTCGGCCACCTCGGTCAGCAGCGAGGCGGCGGCGCGCAGCAGCGGCCAGGCCAGCGTGGCGCCGGTGCCGTCGCTGCTGTCCATGCCGAGTTCGAGCAGGGCCGAGGCGTGGAACTGGTTGAGTGCGTAGTCCAGGCCATGGTGACCGTGGCTGCGGCAGAACACGCAGTAGTCGGTAACCGGCGCGGCAATGCGCGCCGCGACCATCAGCGCCGCGCAGGCAGGCAGGCCGTCGATCATCACGAGGTGGCGCCGTCCGGCGGCCACCAGCATCGCGCCGGCCATCATCGCGATGTCGAAGCCGCCGAACGCGGCCAGCACCTCGACCGGGTCGCTGACGTCGCGGTGGCGGCCCTGGGCGCCCTGGGTCACGACCAGCAGGTGAGTCAACAGGTTGCCGTCCATCTGCGGGCTCGACTGCAGGAACTCGCGCACCGGCGAGCCGGTCAGGCGCGACAGGATGAGCGCCGCGCACTCGTGACCACCCACACCCAGGCTCGCGCAGGCCAGCACGTTGCCGGGCAGGGACTGGCCGATCTCCATGCCGGCACGGATGGCGGCGTGGGCCTGCTCAATCGTCATGGCCGGCCCGACGCGCGCGTTGCGCGTACCGTGCGCGATCTTGCGCATCAGCAGGCGCTCGTGCGGAACCAGGCGCTCGGCCACGCCGGCGTCGACGACCGACAGGTTCAGGCCGTGGCTGGCCGCGAAGGCCGACAGCGGCAACTGGCCCTTGAGCGCCTGCCACACGCGGTCGCTGGTGCCGTGGCCGGGCGGGGTGGGCAGGCCTTCGACCGCGAGGCCGTTGTCGCTGGCAAACAGCACCAGCTGCGGGTCGCGAAAGCGCGGCTTGAGCGTGTTCTGGATCAGGCCGATGCGCACCGCCAGCGGCTCGAGTTCGCCCAGGCTGCCGATGGTCTCGCCGCGACGCTGCAGCTTGTCGCGCAGCGCTCGCTCCAGCAACGGGTTGGCGGTGGGCGCGATCAGCGAAGGGGCGTTCGGCTGCATGAACTCGGGCGGGCGTGGGGCCGCAGTGTAGGCGGGGGCGGTGCTAGCGCAGGAAGAGCGAATACACGGGGTTGGCGCTCTCGTCGGTGTAGGGATAGCCCAGTTGGTCGAGGAACTGCTTGAGAGCGCGCTCGTCGCCGCGCGGCACCTGCAGACCGACCAGGATGCGGCCGTAGTCGGCACCCTGGTTGCGGTAGTGGAACAGGCTGATGTTCCAGTCCGGGTGCATGGCGTCGAGAAAGCGCATCAGCGCGCCCGGCCGTTCGGGGAACGTGAAGCGGTACAGGCGCTCCTCGCGCGCCAGCGCGCTGCGGCCGCCGACCATGTGCCGCACATGCTCCTTGGCCAGTTCGTCGTCGGTCAGATTGACGGTGGCGAAGCCGTGGCGCACGAAGTTGCGCTCGATGCGCTCGGCCTCGTCACGTTGCGCGATCGCGATACCGACGAAGACATGCGCCTCGCTGGCGTCGGAGATCCGGTAGTTGAATTCGGTGACGCTGCGCGAGCCGATCAGTTCGCACAGGCGCTTGAAGGAGCCGCGTGCCTCGGGGATGGTGACCGCAAAGAGGGCCTCGCGCTGCTCGCCGAACTCGGCGCGCTCGGCGACGAAGCGCAGGCGGTCGAAGTTCATGTTGGCGCCGCAGGTGATCGCGACGAATGTCTGGCCCCTGGCCTTGTGCTCGGCCGCGTACTGCTTGATCGCTGCCACCCCCATCGCGCCCGCGGGTTCGAGGATGCTGCGTGTGTCCTGGAACACGTCCTTGATCGCGGCGCAGACGGCGTCGGTGTCGACGACCACGTAGTCGTCGACCAGTTCGCGCGCGATGCGGAAGGTTTCCTCGCCAACGGTCTTGACTGCCGTGCCGTCGGCGAACAGGCCCACGTCGGCCAGCGTGACCCGTTTGCCGGCGCGCACCGAGCGCAGCATCGCGTCGGAGTCGTTCATCTGCACGCCGATCACCTTGACCTCGGGGCGGACCGCCTTGATGTAGCTGGCGACACCGGCGATCAGGCCGCCGCCGCCGATGGCGACGAACACGGCGTCCAATGGTCCCTGATGCTGGCGCAGGATCTCCATCGCTACCGTACCCTGGCCGGCAATGACATCGGGGTCGTCGAAAGGGTGAACGAAGGTCAGGCCGCGCTCAGTCTCCAGGGTCTTGGCGTGTTCGTAGGCGTCCGAGTAACTGTCGCCCCGCAGTACCACCTCGCCGCCGAACGCCTTGACGGCGTCGACCTTCAGTTTGGGCGTGGTCACCGGCATCACGATCGTGGCCTGGCAACCGAGCTTGCGTGCGGCGAGCGCGACGCCTTGCGCGTGGTTGCCGGCCGAGGCGCAGATCACGCCCCGCGCACGCTCGGCTTCGGCCAGGCGCGCCATCTTGTTGTACGCGCCGCGCAGCTTGAAGCTGAACACCGGCTGCTGGTCCTCGCGCTTGAGCAGCACGTGGTTGCCGATGCGCCGCGACAGCGTGCGCGCCGGCTCGAGCGGTGACTCGATCGCCACATCGTAGACGCGCGCGGTGAGGATGCGTTGCAGGTAGTCGTGCGGCGTGCGCTGGCCGCCGCGTGTCTTGGCTGTCATGCCCTGGGCTCCGTCCCGGTCTTGTCGCGTCGCGGCCGATGATAGGCGCGACGCCGGCACAATCCCGGGCGCATCAAGCGCGAGGATCCGACGATGGAATGCACGGTGGACTGGGTGGCCGCGAGCGGCATGGCCTTCGTGGCCGAGACCGGCAGTGGCCATCTGCTGACGATGGACGGCGCGCCCGACGGCGGCGGGCGCAACCTGGCGCCGCGGCCGATGGAGACCGTGCTCGCCGGCACCGGCGCCTGCACTGCCTACGACGTGGTGCTGATCCTCAAGCGCGGACGCCACGCGGTGACGGGTTGCAAGTTGAAGATGTCCGCCGAGCGCGCGACGACCGACCCCAAGGTGTTCACGCGCATCAACATGCACTTCGTGATCACCGGCCGGCAACTGAACGCCGACGCGGTGGCGCGCGCCGTCGCGCTGTCGCACGAGAAGTACTGTTCGGCCACGGCCATGCTCGCCAGGACGGCCGAGATCACGGTCAGCCACGAGGTGCTCGAGGGCTGACCTGGCCTGATCAGAGGTAGTGCGCGGTCGTCGTCATCACCTTGGCCGCGCCGCGCATCGCCCACCGCAGCGGGGCGGGCAGCCGTGCGGCGCCGGCGGCTTCGGCCCGGCGAGCGTGCTGCGCCTCGTCGTCCTTCATGCGTTCGACGATCGCACGCGAGGCGGCGTCGGCTTCGGGCAGGCGGTTCAGGTGGCCGGCCAGATGCTCCTCGACCTGGCGCTCGGTCTCGACCACGAAGCCCAGGCTCCAGCGGTCGCCGGCGCGGCCGGCGAGCAGACCGATCGCGAAGGCGCCGCCGTACCAGAGCGGGTTCAGCAGGCTGGGGCGGCCGTTGAGCTCATGCAGGCGTTGCTCGGTCCAGGCCAGGTGGTCCACTTCCTCCTGTGCCGCGGTGGCCATCTGCTGGCGCAGGGCGTCGTTGCGGGCGGTGAGCGCCTGGGCCTGGTACAGCGCCTGGGCGCAGACCTCGCCGACATGGTTCACGCGCATCAGGGCCTCCGACAACGCGCGTTGCGGCGCTTCGAGTGGCGCTTGCGCCTGGCCCGGTGGTGGCGCCTGGCGGCTCGCGCGGGCGGCGCCGGACAAGGTGCGAAGCGCGGCGTCCGCAGCGCCCAGAAAGCGGTCGATGGGGTCCATGGTCATCGTGGTGAGCACCGGCCCGGTTGATCCGGCAGCGAAGTTGTCACTGACAAGCCTGACATTCTGCGCGACCGTGCGCAGGGCGTGTCGTTGTTCCCGGACAACATGAGAGTGCGATTTGTCGGTGAAGCCTTGGCAGTCGCAAAGACGGTCTGGTGCAATACGTGCAACTTCCGCGTAAGGAGGTTGGCCTGATCGACCGAATGGCTTGGCTGTCGAGCTTGGACATGGGTTGGCACATCGGGACCCCTTAAATCTCAACCTTGGAGATATTGGCAATGAAGAAATCTTTGCTCGCTCTCGCCGTGCTGGGCGCCTTCGCCGGTGCCGCGTCGGCGCAGTCGTCGGTCACGCTGTCGGGTGGTATCGACGCGGCGATCCAGAAGGTCAACGACCAGTGGCAGATGTCGACCGGCAACTCCGGCCGCACCAACTTCACGCTGTCGGGCCGTGAGGACATGGGCGGCGGCATGTACGCCTTTTTCGCGTTGAACTATCGCTTCAACGCGGCGACGGGCGAAGGCACCTCGCAGCCGACGCAAGGCCGCTTCTGGCGCCAGAGCTGGGTGGGCCTGGGCGGTGGTTTCGGCGATGTGCGCCTGGGCCGCATGCTGCCGGTGCTGCAGGAATTCAACGGCGGCTTCGACCCGTTCGGTACCGAGACTGTGGGCAGCACCCACACCGGGGGTCTGAACGCTGGCGCTGCGGGCAGCGCGCGCGTCAACAACGCGATCTATTACCGCTCGCCGATGCTGGGTGGGCTGCAGGTGCATGCCAACATCGCCGCCGCCGATCAAAACGCCAACGGCAACTTGCCGGGCGCCAGCGGTAGCGAGCGTCCGGTCGGCTTGGGCGCGCGCTACGCCGCCGGTCCGCTGGCTTTCGCGATTGCCTATGACCGCAATGCCAACGACCTGAAGACCAAGGGCATCTACGGCAGCTACAACTTCGGTGCGGCCAACGTGATGTTCCAGTGGGAAAATGGTGACGTCAGCCCGTCGGCCGACCAATCGCTCTGGTCGATTGGCGCTCGTGTGCCGATGGGCGCTGCCACCTTCAAGGTGGGCTACCGCAACAACTCGGACGCCGAGCAGAAGAAGTTCGGCGCGGGCCTGGACTACAACCTGTCCAAGCGCACGATCGTCTACACGGACGTGGCCAAGCAGAGCGGCGACGGCTACTCGGCCACCGCCAAGAAGGCCCAGTTCGACGTGGGCATCTGGCACAAGTTCTGATCGGACACGGTCCGACTCAGTGGAAAGCCGCCCCTCGGGGCGGCTTTTTCTTTGTCGCACCGGCGACAGTTGCATAGGGAAAACACAGCGTTGGCGCCCTGCAACAGGCCCGTGCAGCGGCTGCGCCTTGCGCCAATATGTCGGGGTTCGAGACCGTGCCCTGGAGACCTTGATGAAAAGAACTGTCCTTGCGCTGACCGCGCTGGCTGCTGCATGCGGCGCCGCTGTCGCCCAGACCACGCCACCACCCGTCACGATCTATGGCCTGCTCGACGCAGGCCTGGTGCATACCACTGGCGTGACCAACAAGAACCAGCTGGTCAGCGGCATCATGGAAGGCTCGCGCTTCGGCCTGCGCGGCAACGAGGATATCGGTGGTGGCTATCGAGCGATCTTCACGCTCGAGCACCGGCTCGAGCTCAATACCGGCGCCATGACCAACCGTCCGCCGTCGGGCGCACAAACGCCGGATCGGCTGAATCAGGCGGCACTGCTGGGTCTTCCCGCGGCGCTGCAGCCGGCGGTCACCGGTGTGGCCGGCAACATCGGCCAGACGCTGGGCGTGAACATTCCCGGCCGCTTCTGGGACCGGCAGGCCTTCGTCGGGCTGATCACGCCCTTCGGCGCCATCCTCGCGGGCCGGCAATACACGCCGGCCTACGAAATGAGCGCCACCTTCGACACGCTGGGTACCCAGTCGAGCCTGTCGGCGGGGCAGGTGGCCTCGGTACCGTCGAGCGTTGACATTCGCGTCAGCAACGCGCTCCAGTACCGGATCGTGCTGGGCGGCCTGACGGCGTCGGCGATGTACTCCTTCGGCGACCCGAGCACGGTGGTGGGCAACTCCAAGGCCAACCGCTTCGGCGGGGCGATGGTGATGTACAAGACCGGGCCCTACGCCGTCGGCCTGGGCTACAACCAGCGCAACAACGATGTCGGCCAGAAGTCGCTGAAGTCGACCGTGCTCGGCGCGTCGGCCGGTGTCGGCCCGGGCACGCTGAGCGCGATGTACGCCACGACCGAGGACGACAACCCGTCGGGCGTGTCGACGATCGCAGCCGGCCTGACGCCGCTGGTGGGCCCCGCCGGCGCGGTTCTGGTGCAGGGCGCGTTCACCGAGGCGCTCAAGCAGGACGGCGTGCTGATGCATATCGGCTACAAGATGCCGATCGGTGGCAACACCCTGTACGTGGCCTACAGCGCTTGGAACGACAAGCGCTCGCCGAACGCGGACGTGGCCTCCTATGGTGTGGCCTACACCTACGCGTTGTCCAAACGCACCGACATCAACGCGGTGCTGACGCACTTCGACAACAAGAACCTGGCGCAGGCGGCGCCGGGCCAGGCCGGCTTCCTCGGCGGCTTCACGAGCAGCGCCGGCAAGGACGCCAACAGCTTGGCACTCGGCATCCGCCATCGCTTCTGAGTCGGCCGTGATCGCGCAAAGGGCCGCCCTGGGGCGGCCCTTCTTCATGATGAGCCCATCGCCCCCCCTGCATTGGCTGCCCGGCGAGTTGGGGTGGCGTCTGGCGTTTGCCATGTGTGTCGCGACACTGTCCGGTTGTGCGACCGTCGCAGAGCCCCCGCTGGCCGGCGACGCCCAGGAGTGGCACGACGTGGCGCTGCCGGGCAAGGCCAAGACGGACTACCGCTGGGAGCGCCGGGAGGGTCGGCGCGAGCTGCTGGCCCGCGCCGACGCCTCGGCGTCGATCTTTCGGCGCCGCCTGCACCGGCCCGCCGAGAAGGTGCGCGACGTCGAGTTCGGCTGGTGGACGCAAGCACTTCCGGATGGCGCGGACCTGTCGGAGCCCGGCAAGACCGACGCGGCCGCGCGGGTGATGTTCGCGTTCGGTGGCGATGCAAATCAGCTGTCGCCGCGCACCCGGCTGATGTTTGACCTCGCCCACACGCTCACCGGCGAAGCGCCACCCTACGCCACGTTGGTCTATGTCTGGGACGCCACCGCGCCCGTGGGCAGCGTGATCGTCCACCCTCGCAACGACCGCGTGCGCAAGATCGTGGTCGAATCGGGTCACGGCGCGCTGCGTCAATGGCGACGCTATCGGCGTTCGCTGGTCGACGACTACCGGCTGGCCTTCGGCGAGCCGCCGGGGCCTCTGCTGGCCGTGGCCGTGATGACCGACGGCGACAACACGCGGTCACGACTGACCACACGCTACAGCGACATCGAATTCCGTTGACGCGCGGCCGCGTCCGAGCGCCCGGGCTTCCCCTGTTGGCACCGGGCACGCGTCGTGCGCATGATCCTTCCCTTGAGAAAACCTGCAGGAGCCTTTCCACCATGCACGCCATCCGACGCCCGCTGACCGCACTCGCCGCCGCCACCCTGCTGGCTGCTGCGCCGGCGATGGGCAAGACCTTCAAGTGGTCGAGCGCCAGCGACATCCCGACCTGGGACGTCCACTCGCAGAACAATGCGCTGGGCAACGGGGTACACGCCGCGGTCTACGAGTCGCTCTTCTACTACAACAGCAAGACCTTCGCGCTCGAGCCGCAACTGGCCACCGGCTACAAGCAGGTCAGCCCCACCCAGGTGCGCATCACACTGCGCCCGGGCGTGAAGTTCCACGATGGGGCGAGCTTCAACGCCGACGACGCCAAGTTCTCGCTCGACCGCGCGATGGCCAAGACCTCGAACTACGGGCCGTACATCCAGGGCATCGATCGCATCGTGAAGGTCGACGACATGACGATCGACGTCTTCACCAAGGGCCCGAACCCGGTGTTGTTGCGCCAGATGACCGAGCTGCGGATGATGGACAAGGAGTGGTCCGAGAAGAACAAGTCGGTCGAGCCCAAGGACATCAAGACCAAGGACGAGAATTTCGCGCATCGCAACGCCAACGGCACCGGCCCCTTCGTTCTGAAGAGCTGGGAACAGGACGTGAAGCTGGTGCTGGCCAAGAACCCCAACTGGTGGGGCAAGATGGACGGCAACGTCACCGAGATCGTCTACACGCCGATCAAGTCGGAGGCCACGCGCGTGGCCGCGCTGCTGTCGGGTGAAGTCGACATGGTGCTCGACCCGTCGCCGGCCGACCTGGCCCGGCTGCGCGCGGCGACCAACCTGAAGGTGGTCGACGGCGCCGAGAACCGCACGATCTTCTTCGGCATGGACCAGTTCCGCGACGAGCTGCCGGGCAGCAACATCAAGGGCAAGAATCCGCTGAAGGACGTGCGCGTGCGCAAGGCGCTGTACCAGGCGATCGACATCCAGACCATCAATCGGATCACGATGCGCGGCCTGTCGCAGCCCACCGGCGCCTTGATCGCGCCTCAGGTCAACGGCTGGACCAAGAAGGCCGACGCGCGCTGGCCCTACAGCGTCGAGGCTGCGAAGAACCTGCTCGCCGAGGCCGGTTATCCGCAGGGCTTCGAGGTCGATTTCGCCTGCCCGAACAACCGCTACATCAACGACGAGGAGATCTGCCAGTCGGTGGCGGCGATGTGGGCCAAGATCGGCGTCAAGGCCAAGCTGCGCACGCTGCCGCTGGTGACCTACTTCCCGATGATCCAGCGCTACGAGGCCAGCATCTACATGCTCGGCTGGGGCGTGCCGACCTTCGACGCGCTGTACTCGCTGCAGTCGCTGGCGCGCAGTGTCGGTGCGGGCGGCGACGGCAACTACAACGTCGGCCGTTACAGCAACCCGCAGATGGACGCGCTGGTCGAGCGCATCAAGGCCGAGGTCGACCAGAAGCGCCGCAACGAGTTGATCGAGCAGGCGCTGCTGCTGAGCCACCAGGAGGTGTCGCACATCCCGCTGCACAACCAGGTGATTCCGTGGGCGATGAAGAAGAACATCGAACTCGTGCACCGCGCCGACAACCGCATCGACATGCGCAGCGTCAAGGTCAATTGAAGGCGCGCAACTCGCAGGGATCGCGCAAGCGGACCTGAATCCCGATGCTGGCTTTCATTCTTCGCCGTCTGGCGCAGGCCGTGGTAGTGATGCTCACGGTGGCGTTCATCGCCTTCATGCTGTTCCAGTATGTCGGCGACCCGGTCACGAACCTGCTCGGGCAGGACGCCACGCCCGAGCAGCGCCAGCAGCTGCGCAGCGACCTCGGCTTGGACCAGCCCTTCCCGGTGCAGTTCGCGGCCTTCGTCGGCAACGCGGTGCGCGGCGAGTTCGGCCTGTCGCTGCGCCAGGGCCGGAAGGTGTCGTCGTTGATCGTCGAGCGCTTTCCGGCCACGCTCGAGCTGGCGTTCGGTGCGGCGATGCTGGCACTCGTGTTCGGCATCCCGATGGGTGTGTATGCCGCGCTCAAGCGCGGCAACTTCCTGTCGCAGGCGCTGATGATGTTCTCGCTGCTCGGGGTGTCGTTGCCGACCTTCCTGATCGGCATCCTGCTGATCCTGGTCTTCGCGGTGACCTTCAAGGTGCTGCCGAGCTTCGGGCGCGGTGAAACCGTGGCGCTGGGCGCCTGGACCACGGGGCTGCTGACGGCCGACGGCTGGAAGCACCTGATCCTGCCCGCGGTCACCCTGTGCATCTTCCAGCTCACGTTGATCATGCGCCTGGTGCGCGCCGAGATGCTGGAGGTGCTGCGCACCGACTACATCAAGTTCGCACGCGCGCGCGGCCTCACCGACCGCAGCGTCTACTTCGGCCACGCGCTGAAGAACACCCTGGTGCCGGTGATCACGATCACCGGCCTGCAACTGGGCGCACTGATCGCCTTCGCGATCATCACCGAGACCGTGTTCCAGTGGCCGGGCATGGGGCTGCTGTTCATCCAGGCAGTGCAGTTCGCCGACATTCCGGTGATGGCCGCCTACCTGTGCCTGATCGCATTGATCTTCGTCGTGATCAACCTGGTGGTCGATCTGCTGTACTTCGCGGTCGACCCGCGCCTGCGCATCGAGCGCTCGGCGGCGGGCCACTGAGGGTCGCCATGCTGCAAGCGGTCGATCGAGCCCACAGCGGCGCCTACCGGCGCCTCGCCGGCTGGCACGGCGAGTTGACGGCCTTCCGGCGCGACTTGCACGCGCATCCCGAGCTCGGCTTCGAGGAGAAACGCACCGCGCAACGCGTGATTGCGGCGTTGCGCGCCGCGGGCGTCGACGAGATCCACGAAGGCCTCGGCAAGACCGGCGTCGTTGCCGTGATCCACGGCGCCTCGACGTCGAGCGACCGCCAGGTCGGGCTGCGAGCCGACATGGACGCGCTGCCGATGACCGAGGAGAACGACTTTGCCTGGCGCTCGTGTCAGCGCGGTCTGATGCACGGCTGCGGCCATGACGGCCACACCACGATGCTGGTCGGCGCGGCGCGTTACCTGGCCGAGACGCGCCGCTTCGACGGCAGCGCCGTGCTGATCTTCCAGCCTGGCGAGGAGGGCTTCGCCGGTGCCAAGGCGATGATCGACGACGGCCTGTTCGAGCGCTTCCCGGTCGAAGCGGTCTACGCGATGCACAACTGGCCTTCGCTGCCGGCCGGGCATGTGGGTGTGAATGCCGGACCGATGATGGCGGCGGCCGACCGCATCGAGATCGTCGTGCACGGCAAGGGCGGCCACGGTGCGCACCCCTATCTGGCGGTCGACCCGGTGCTGGTGGCGGCGCACATCATTACCGCCGCGCAGAGCGTCGTCTCGCGCAACGTGAATCCGGTCGACAGCGCGGTGATCAGCCTGTGCGCGATGCAGGCCGGCGACACCGGCGCGTTCAGCGTGATCCCGCGCGAAGCGCGCCTGGTCGGCACCGTGCGCACCTTCCGGCGCGAGGTGCAGGACATGGTCGAGGAGCGCTTGGCGCGCCTGGTGGACTCCGTGGCGGTGGCCTTCGGCGCCACGGCCTCGTTGCACTACCAGCGCACCTACCCGGCGACGATCAACAGCCCCGAGCATGCGCAGTTCGCGGCCGATGTGGCGGCCGACCTGGTTGGCGACGACCGCGTGATCCGCGAGCTGCCGCCCAGCATGGGTGCCGAGGACTTCTCGTTCATGCTGCAGGTCAAGCCCGGCGCCTACCTGCGCCTGGGGCAGGGCGGCAGCGCCTTCCTGCACAACACGCGCTACGACTTCAACGACGAGGTGCTGCCGCTCGGTGCGGCGCTGCTCGCCGGCCTGGTGGAGCGGTCGCTGCCGCTTGCCGCATCGTCATCCCGCCAACCCTGAGGAGCCCACCATGACGCGCTTCCAACCCACCTTGATCGCCGCCGCACTGGCCCTGGCCTGCGGCATGGCCGGCGCCGCGACCTTGCGCGTGGCCAACCAGGGCGACGCCACCTCGCTGGACCCGCACTCGCTCAACGAGTCGCTGCAGCTGTCGGTGACGGGCAATGTCTACGAGCCGCTGGTCGGGCGCGACCGCAAGCTGGGCCTCGAGCCGGCGCTGGCCACCAAGTGGACGCAGACCTCGCCGACGGTGTGGCGCTTCGACCTGCGGCGCAACGTCAGATTCCACGACGGCACGCCGTTCACGGCCGACGACGTGGTATTCAGCTTTGCGCGTGCGGCCGGCGACGGCTCGGACATGAAGGGCTACACCTCATCGATCAAACAGGTGCGCAAGGTCGACGACCACACGGTCGAGATGGAGACGACGGCGCCGTTCCCGATCCTGCCCGACGTGATCTCGCTCGTGTACATCATGAGCAAGAAGTGGTGCGAGGACAACAAGGCGGAGAAGCCGGTGGACCGCCGCAAGGGCATCGAGAACACCGCCTCGTTCCGCACCAACGGCACCGGGCCGTACCGCGTGCGCGAGCGCCAGCCGACGACACGCACGACCTTCGTGCGCAACCCGAGTTACTGGGGCAAGGTCGACGGCAACGTCGACGACGTGATCTTCACGCCGATCGGCAACGACGCCACGCGCGTGGCCGCGATGCTGTCGGGCGAAATCGACATGATGGAGCCGGTGCCGCTGCAGGACGTCGAGCGCCTCAAGTCCAACCCGAACATCAACGTGATGCAGGGTCCGGAGCTGCGCACCATCTTCCTCGGCATGGACCAGAAGCGCGACGAGCTGCAGTTCTCGAGCGTCAAGGGCAAGAATCCGTTCAAGGACAAGCGGGTGCGCCAGGCCTTCTATCAGGCCATCGACATCGAGACCATCAAGACGCGCGTGATGCGCAATGCCGCGACGCCGACTGGGCTGATGGTGGCTCCGGGCATCAAGGGCTTCGTCGCGGACATGAACAAGCGCCTGCCCTACGATCCCGAGGCGGCGAAGAAGCTGCTCGCCGACGCCGGCTATCCGCAGGGCTTCGAGGTCGGCATGAACTGCCCCAACGATCGCTATGTCAACGACGGCGAGATCTGCCAGGCGGTGGCCGCCAACCTGGCGCGCATCGGCGTCAAGGTCAACCTGCAGGCCGAGAGCAAGGCGACCTACTTCCCGAAGATCCTGCGCCGCGACACCAGCTTCTACCTGCTGGGCTGGACGCCAGGCACCTACGACGCGCACAACGCGCTGTCCAATCTGATGGCCACGCCGACCGACAAGGGCCAGGGCCAGTTCAACCTCGGCTCGTACAGCAATGCCAAGGTCGACGAGCTGACGGCCAAGATCCAGAGCGAGACCGACCAGGCCAAGCGCAACGCGATGATCGCCGAAGCCTTCAAGGCGCATGCGGACGACATTGGCCACATTCCGCTGCACCAGCAGGCACTGGCCTGGGCGATGCGAAAGAACGTGAGCCTGGTGCAACTGGCCGACAACTTCATGCCCTTCAAGTACATCGTCGTGAAGCAGGCGCAATGACTGAGCTGACAAGCCGATGACGAGTACCACCACGCCGGGCCGCTGGGCCCGCTTTTTCGACGGCGACGTCTGGCACAGCTTCCGCTCCACGCCGGTGGCGATCGCGGCAGCGGCGGTGGCCTTTGTGCTGGTGTTCTGCGCCCTGTTCGCCCACTGGGTGGCGCCGCACAACCCGTTCGATCTGGCGACGCTCGAACTGGCCGACGCCCGCCTGCCGCCAATCTGGGAGGCCGAGGGCAACCCGAAGTACCTGCTCGGCACCGACGACCAGGGGCGCGACATCCTGTCGGCGCTGATGTACGGCGCACGCATCTCGCTGTTGGTCGGCTTCGCGGCCGTGGCGCTGTCGGTCGTGATCGGTGTCGGCCTGGGCCTGCTGTCGGGCTTCGTCGGTGGCAAGACCGACGCCTTCATCATGCGCGTGTGCGACGTGATGCTGAGCTTCCCGTCGATCCTGATCGCGCTGCTGATCGACGGTGTGGGCCGCGCGATGTTCCCCGACGCGCACGACACCCTGGCCTTCGCGGTCCTGGTGCTGGCGATCGCGCTGCCCGGCTGGGTGCAGTACGCGCGCACGGTGCGCGGTTCGACGCTGGTCGAGCGCAACAAGGAATACGTGCAGGCGGCGCGCGTCACCGGCGTGGCGCCGATGCGCATCATGACCAAGCACGTGCTGCCCAACGTCATGGGGCCGGTGCTGGTGCTGGCGACGATCCAGGTCGCCACCGCCATCCTGACCGAGGCCACCTTGTCGTTCCTCGGCGTCGGTGTGCCGCCGACGCAGCCGTCGCTGGGCACGCTGATCCGCATCGGCAACGACTTCCTGTTCTCCGGCGAGTGGTGGATCACGATCTTCCCGGGGCTGATGCTGGTGCTGATCGCGCTGTCGGTGAACCTGCTGGGCGACTGGCTGCGCGACGCCCTCAACCCGCGCCTGCGCTAGCCCGATGTCCGCACCCCTGCTCGAAGTCCGAAACCTGCGCGTCGAGTTCCCGTCGCGGCGCGGCACACTGCTCGCGTTGGACGACATCTCGTTCTCGATCGCGCCCGGCGAGATCCTCGGCGTGGTCGGCGAGTCGGGTGCGGGCAAGTCGCTCACCGGCGCGGCCATCATCGGCCTGCTCGAGCCGCCGGGGCGTATCGCCGGAGGCCAGGTGCTGCTGGCCGGCCAGCGCATCGACAATCTGCCGTACGAGGCAATGCGCAAGATCCGCGGCCGCCAGATCGGTGCGATCTTCCAGGATCCGCTGACCTCGCTGAACCCGCTGTACACGATCGGGCGCCAGCTGATCGAGACGATTCGCACCCACTTGCCGGTGAGCGAAGAGGAGGCGCGCGCGCGTGCGATCAGGCTGCTGCAGGAGACCGGCATACCGGCCGCCGAAGCGCGCATCGAGCAGTACCCGCACCAGTTCTCCGGCGGCATGCGCCAGCGTGTCGTGATCGCGCTCGCGCTGGCCGCCGAGCCGAAGTTGATCGTCGCCGACGAGCCGACGACGGCGCTGGACGTGTCGATCCAGGCGCAGATCATTTCGCTGCTCAAGCGCCTGTGCAAGGAGCATGGCGCGGCGGTGATGCTGGTGACGCACGACATGGGCGTGATCGCCGAGACCTGCGACCGTGTCGCCGTGATGTACGCCGGCCGCATCGCCGAGGTGGGCCCGGTGGCCGACGTGATCCACCGGCCCTCGCATCCCTACACCGTGGGCCTGATGGGCTCGATTCCGGCCATGGACGAGGAGCGCGAGCGCCTGGCGCAGATCGATGGCGCGATGCCGCGCCTGAACGCGATTCCGAACGGCTGCGCATTCAATCCGCGCTGCCCGCAGGTGTTCGACCGCTGCAGGACCGTGCGGCCCGAGTTGCTGGATGCAGGCGCCACGCGCGCGGCCTGCTGGCTGGTGGACAAGCGATGAGTGCAGCCCTGGTTCAAGTCAACGACCTGGCCAAGGTCTTCGACGTCTCGGCACCGTGGCTCAATCGCGTGGTCGACCGCAAGCCGCGCCAGTTCGTGCACGCGGTCGACGGTGTCAGCTTCTCGATCGAGAAGGGCAAGACGCTGGCGCTGGTCGGCGAGTCAGGCTGCGGCAAGAGCACGGTGGCTCGCCTGCTGGTCGGGCTGTATCGCCCGACGCGCGGCAACGTGAAGTTCGACGGCGTGGATGCCCAGAGCCTGGACCCCGCGCAGTCGCGCACGCTGCGCCGGCGCATGTCGATGATCTTCCAGGATCCGTACGCGAGCCTGAACCCGCGCTGGAAGGTGCTGGACATCGTCGCCGAACCGATCCGCGAGCATGGCCTGGTGACCGACGATGGCGAGCAGCGCGCCAAGGTGGCCGAACTGCTGTTGTCGGTGGGGCTCGCCGCGGGTGACGTCGACAAGTTCCCGCATCAGTTCTCGGGCGGGCAGCGTCAGCGCATCTCGATCGCGCGCGCGCTGGCGACGCAGCCAGAGTTCCTGGTCTGCGACGAACCGACCTCGGCGCTGGACGTCAGCGTGCAGGCGCAGGTGCTCAACATCATGAAGGATCTGCAGCGCGCGCGCGGGTTGACCTATCTGTTCATCTCGCACAACCTGGCGGTGGTGCGGCATGTGTCCGACCAGGTCGGCGTGATGTACCTCGGGCGCCTGGTGGAGCTGGCCGACAAGGCCGACCTGTTCTCGAACCCGCGGCATCCGTATACGCGCATGCTGCTGGACGCGATTCCCGACATCCACATGAGCGGCCGGGCCCGCATTCCGGTGCAGGGCGAGGTGCCGAACCCGCTGCACCCCCCCACCGGTTGCGCCTTCCACCCGCGTTGCCCGCATGCCACTGCGCGCTGTTCGAGCGAACGGCCGGCGCTGAAGGCCTTCAAGGGCATCCAGGTCGCGTGCCACGCGGTGGAAGAAGGCAGGTTGTAAGGCGGGTCGGCGGTCAGCCGATCAGCTTTTCGTTCGCGAACAGCTCGCTGACGGTCTCGCGTTCGCGGATCAGGTGCGCGCGGGGGCCGTCGAGCATGACCTCGGCGGCGCGCGGGCGGCTGTTGTAGTTGCTGGCCATCGCCATCGCGTAGGCGCCGGCCGACAGCACGGCGAGGTGGTCGCCCGGCTCGACGGCCAGAGCCCGGTCGCGCCCCAGCCAGTCGCCCGACTCGCAGACCGGGCCGACCACGTCGTAGCGCCGCGACGCGCCATCGCGCAGCGCGCAAGGCACGATGCCCATCGTCGCCTCGTACATGGCGGGGCGTACCAGGTCGTTCATCGCTGCGTCGACGATGCAGAAGTGCTTCTCGCCACCGGCCTTGAGCACCAGCACCTCGGTCAGCAGCACGCCGGCGTTGCCGACCAGCGAGCGTCCGGGTTCGAACAGCAGCTCGCGGTGGCCGTGGCCGCGCGCGTCCACCCGCGCCAGCAGCTCGCGTACGAGCAGGCCGGCGTCGGGCGGCGTCTCGTCGGTGTAGGTGATGCCCAGGCCGCCGCCGACGTCGATATGGTGCAGCGTTATGCCTTCGGCCTGCAGCGCCTCGACCAGGTCGAGCAGCCTGTCGACCGTGTCGAGATAGGGGCCGACCTCGGTGATCTGCGAGCCGATGTGGCAGTCGATGCCGACCACCTCGAGCCCCGGCAGGCGCGCGGCGGTGCGGTAGGCGGCCAGTGCCTCGTCGTGCGCGATGCCGAACTTGTTGGCTTTCAGTCCGGTCGAGATATAGGGGTGCGTCTTCGCATCGACGTCGGGGTTGATGCGCAGGCTGACCGGCGCGCGCAGCCCGAGCCCGGTGGCGACCGCCGACAGGGTGTGCAGCTCGTGCACGCTCTCGACGTTGAAGCAGCGCACGCCTTCCTGCAGCGCGCGGCGCATCTCGTCGGGCCGCTTGCCCACGCCCGAGAACACCACCTTGGCGGCCGAGCCGCCCGCGGCCAGCACACGCTCGAGCTCGCCGACCGACACGATGTCGAAGCCGCAGCCGGCCTGCGCGAAGGTCTGCAACACCGCCAGCGACGAATTGGCCTTCATCGCGTAGCACAACAGGTGCGCCCGCCCCTGCAGCGCGTCGGTGTAGGCCGCCAGCGCGTGGCGCATCGCGGCACGCGAGTACACGTACAAGGGGGTTCCGAACTCGCGTGCCAGTGCCGACAGGCTGTGGCCCTCGAGCGTCAGTTCGTGGCCGCGCCAGGCCAGAAAGGGTGCGCCGGGCAGCGCGGGCGCCGTCATCGCGGTGCCGACGCTGCCGGCGCCGACGGCGGCAGTTTCAGCGGACCCTTTTGTCCACAGCCCGGCAGGTGCGATACGGCCAGCGCCGCGAGGGCGGCCGCTACACTGAATCGCTGCATGCGCGTCATGCAAATCATTCTATCCAGCGATGCAGACCACGACCCTCACCGACGCCGAGTACCACCGCCTGGCCGCCGCCGCGTTGGCACGCATCGAGTCCATGCTCGACCGCTGGTTGCAGGACGACGTGATCGACATCGACAGCCAGCGCACCGGCGGACTGCTCGAGTTGTCGTTCCCGGCCGGCAGCAAGATCGTGATCAACACGCAGCCGCCGCTGCACGAACTGTGGCTGGCGGCGCGGGGCGGGGGCTATCACTTCAAGTGGGTGAACGGCGGCTGGCGCGACACCCGCGACGGCGCGGAGTTCTTCGCGCGCCTGTCACAGGAGGCCAGCGCGCAGGCAGGCAGGGCGCTCGACTTCAGTTCTTGAACAGGTCGAGAATGCTCTTCTTCTCTTCCTCGGTCGGCGGGACCGGAGGTGGCGCGGCCTCGACGCCCAGGCTCGTGACGCCGGCGCCATGCGCGAACTCGTCGTATGTCCAGTCGCCGCCGACGTTGACCACGCCTGCGGGCGGCCGGGGCTCGGACACCGGCACACCCTTCAGCGCGTAGGCCATGTACTCGATCCATACCGGCAACGACAGGCCACCGCCGGTCTCGCGGTCGCCGAGCTTCTTCGGGGTGTCGTAGCCGATCCACACCACGGCCACCAGGCTCGGGTGCCAGCCGGCGAACCAGGCGTCCATCGAGTCGTTGGTGGTGCCCGTCTTGCCGTAGACATCGCCGCGCCGGAGCGTGGCCTGCGCCTTGGCCGCGGTGCCCGAGCGTGTGACCTCTTGCAGCAGGCTGGTCATCACGAAGGCGTTGCGCGGTTCGAGCGTGCGCATCGACTCGCCGGGGCGGGTCTTCGGCGGCTCGACGAGCACGCGGCCCTTGTCGTCGGCGATGCGGTCGATCAGGCGCGGCGCGACCAGGAAGCCACCGTTGGCGAAGACGCCGTAGGCGCTGGCCATCTGCATGGGCGTGACGGCGCCGGCACCCAGGGCCATCGTCAAGTACGGCGGATGCTTGTCGGCATCGAAACCGAAGCGCGTGATCCACTGCTGCGCGTCGGCGGGGCCGACCGCCTGCAAGACCTGGATCGACACCATGTTCTTCGACCGGGCCAGTGCACGTTTGAGCGGCATCGGCCCGTCGAACGTGCCGTCGTAGTTCTTCGGCTCCCAGGGCTGGCTGCCGGTGGTGCCGGCGTCGAAGAACAGCGGCGCGTCGTTGACCACCGTGCCCGGCGTGAAGCCCTTCTCGAGGGCAGCCGAGTAGATGAAGGGCTTGAAGCTCGAACCCGGCTGGCGCCAGGCCTGGGTGACATGGTTGAACTTGCTCTTGCGATAGTCGAAGCCGCCGACCATCGCACGGATGGCGCCGGTGGCGGGATCGAGCGCGACGAAGGCGCCCTCGACCTCGGGCACCTGGGTCAGCGACCACTGGCCCTTCGCGTTCTGGGCCGCGCGCACCACCGCGCCGCGCCGCAGCTTCTTCTGCGCCGGTGCCTTCTCGGCCAGGCCGGAGGTGACCGGGCGCAGGCCTTCGCCGCTGACCGTGATCGACTCGCCGTCCGACAGCACGGCCACCACCTTGCGCGGCGATGCTTCGAGCACCACCGCGGCGCGCAGATCGTCGTTGTCGGGATGGTCGGCCAGCGCTTCGGCGATGCGCGCGTCCAGCGCCGCCGGGTCGCTCGGCAGGTCGACGAAGGCCTCCGGCCCGCGATAGACCTGGCGCAGTTCGTAGTCCAGCAGGCCACGGCGCAGGGCGCGGTAGGCGACCATCTGGTCCGCCGCGTTGACCGACACGGTCACGTTCAAGCCGCGCGTGTAGGCCTCTTCGCCATATTGGCTGAACACCAGCTGGCGCGCGGTCTCGGCCACGAACTCGGCATGCACCGGCACCTCCGACTGGGTACGGTAACGCAGCTTCTGCGCCCGCGCGGCGCCGGCTTCCTCGGCCGTGATGAAGCCGTTGTCGAGCATGCGGTCGATGATGTACTGCTGGCGCGACGTGGCCCGCTTGGGGTTGACGATGGGGTTGTAGATCGACGGTGCCTTGGGCAGTCCGGCCAGCATGGCCGCCTCGGCCGTCGTGATGTCCTTCAGCGGCTTGCCGAAGTAGATCTCCGAGGCGGCGGCAAAGCCGTAGGCCCGCTGCCCCAGGAAGATCTGGTTCATGTAGGCCTCGAGAATCTGGTCCTTGGTCAGTTGGCTCTCGATCTTCCAGGTCAGCAGAATCTCGTAGATCTTGCGCGTGATCGTCTTCTCGGTCGACAGGTAGAAGTTGCGCGCCACCTGCATCGTGATCGTCGACGCACCCTGGCTTCGCGCCTCGGACAGCTGGGCCAGCGCGGCGCGCGCAATGCCGACGATGTCCACGCCGCTGTGGTCGTAGAAGCGCGCGTCCTCGATGGCCAGCACCGCGTCGCGCATCACCTTGGGGACCTGGGCGATCGGCGTGAAGCTGCGCCGCTCCTCGCCGAACTCGCCGAGCAGCACGCCGTCGGACGAAAGCACCTTCAGCGGCAGCTTCGGTCGGTACTCGGTCAGGCTGTCGATCGACGGCAGGTTGGGATAAGCCACCGCCAGCGCCACAGCGACCAGGGCAGCGAGCGTGACCACCACGGCCAACACCGCGCCGGCCAGCCAGGCCAGAGGGCGCAGCACCCACGGTGCCCAGGGAGGAAGTCGACTCGTCAGGCTCACGGAAGTTGTAAACGCGCGCAGTGGCGCCTCAACGCCGCGCGCGGTATGCGTGTCGACGGGCGCGTCGGATTATAGGAACGCGCGCTCACCTGCCGTGGCCAAGCGTGAACTGCTGCTCAGGGCGCAACCGCTGGCGTCGGAACAAGCGCGCCGTGATGCCGTATGGTCTTGTGCATGGGCTTGCGGCCGCGTCGGTGTTACACAACGCGGCCTGCGAGCGAGGCCCCGGTAACCGTGGGCGCTCAAGGGCTTTACTGCTAGCATTCAAGTAACTTCTTAACTATCCAGTGCGCCATCTGTCACACATGCTGCAAGGCGCTCGGGGGGTAACGACGTGAGCTTTCTGGACGCGCTGCTCGGCCGTAAACATGCGTCGATGATCGGTCTGGACATCAGCACCTCGAGCGTCAAGCTGGTGGAGTTGGGTCAGAGCGCGTCGGGCGAGTTCGTCGTCGAACGATTTGCCTCGGAGCCCTTCGAGAAGGGCTGGATCACCGACGGACAGATCGAGAAATTCGACGAGGTGGCCGATGCGGTGCGCCGCGTCGTCAGCAAGAGCGGCACGCGCACCAAGCAGGTCGCGATGGCGATGCCGCAGTCGGCCGTGATCACCAAGAAGATCATGCTGCCGGCGGGGCTGCGGGAGGAAGAGCTCGAACTTCAGGTCGAGAGCGAGGCCAACCAGTACATCCCGTTCTCGCTCGACGAGGTGAGTCTGGACTTCTGTGTCGTCGGCCCGAGTGCAACCTCGGTGGGCGACGTCGAGGTGCTGATCGCCGCGTCGCGCAAGGACCGCGTGCAGGACCGCCAGGGTCTCGCGGAAGCGGCCGGCCTCAAGCCCGCGGTGCTCGACATCGAGAGCCATGCCTCGCGCCTGGCGATGAGCCGCATCGTCAAGACGCTGCCCAACGAAGGGCGCGACGCGCTGGTCGCGCTGTTCGAGATCGGTGCCGACACCACGAGCCTGAAGGTGCTGCGCGATGACGAATTGCTCTATGACCGCGACCAGGCCTTCGGCGGCTCGCAGCTCACGCAACTGATCTCACGCCAGTACGGCTTCTCGTTCGAAGAGGCCGAAGCCAAGAAGCTCGGTGGCGACCTGCCCGAGGACTACGAGTCGGCGATCCTGACCCCCTTCGTCGACAGCCTGTCGCAGGAGATCGGCCGCGCGCTGCAGTACTTCTTCACCAGCACGCCGCACCACAAGGTGCACTACGTGATGCTGGCCGGCGGTACGGCCACCTTGGCGGGCCTCAAGGAACGCGTGACCGACCTGACCGGTTTCGCCTCGATGGTGGTGAACCCCTTCGAACACATGAAGCTCGGCGGTTCGGTGCGCGAGAGCAAGGTGCGGCGCGAAGCGCCGTCCTACCTCACGGCCACGGGCCTGGCGATGCGGAGGTTCCTGCAGTGATCCTCATCAACCTGCTTCCCCACCGGGAAGAAAAGCGCAAGCGCCGCCGTGCGGCCTACTTCACCGGCTTGGCCGCGGCGGCGGTGGCCGGTGTGGTCATCGCCGGGTTGTGGTTCGGCGTGCTCGAGCAGATGAAGGCAGCGCAGGAAGAGCGCAACGCCTACCTCGGCTCCGAGATCAAGAAACTCGAGGCGCAGATCAAGGACATCGCGAACCTGCGTGCCGAGATCGACGCGCTGAAGGCGCGGCAGAAGGCGGTCGAGGACCTGCAGACCGACCGCAACGTCCCGGTGCACCTGCTCAATGAGCTGGTCAGGCAGACGCCTGAGGGTGTGTACCTGGTCACCATCAAGCAAGCGGGCCAGGTGGTCACGGTGACGGGGGTGGCGCAGACCAACGAACGCGTTTCCGAGTTCCTGCGCAACACCCTGTACAACTCGCCCTGGCTCGAAAAGCCGGAGCTGATCGAGATCAAGTCGGCGGTTGCCCGCCCCGGCCAGTCGTCCACCAGCCGCCTGTTCGACTTCTCGATGCGGGTGTCGATCAAGCGCCCGCAGGCTCCGGGCGAGGCCGCCAGCGCGCCCGCTGCCAAGGCGGTGCCCACCGGCGCCAAGGCCTCCTGAGGTTGCCACCATGGCCACACAAAGCCCTTCATCGCGAAGCTTCGAGCTGAGCACCATGTTCGAGCAGGCGGCGGCGCAGTTCCGCGGCCTCGACACACGTCAACCCGGCCAGTGGCCGATCCTGCCCAAGATCGGTTCCTGGCTCCTGCTGGCGGGGTTGGTCGTGCTCCTGGGCTGGTTCCTACTGCTGTCGTCCAAGGCCGACGAGCTGGAGGCCGAGCGGTCCAAGGAGCCCTCGCTCAAAAGCGACTACCGCAGCAAGCTGACGCAGGCGGTGAACCTGCCCGAACTGCGCAAGCAGAAGCAGCAGGTCGAGGAGTATGTGACGCAGCTCGAGAAGCAGCTTCCGGGCAAGGCGGAGATGGACGCTCTGCTGTCCGACATCAACCAGGCCGGCATCGGGCGCGGCCTGCAGTTCGAACTGTTCCGCCCGGGCTCGGTGTCGGTCAAGGACTACTACGCCGAGCTGCCGATCTCGGTGCGGGTCACCGGACGCTATCACGACATTGGCGCGTTCGCGGCTGACGTGGCGAACCTGTCGCGCATCGTCACGCTGCACGACGTGTCGATCGGTGCGCCGACGGGCCCTGCCGCTGGCAGCGGGCTGCTGGCGATGGATGCCACGGCCCGCACGTACCGCTACCTGGATGCGGCCGAGGTGTCGGCGCAGGCGGATCAGAAGAAGAAAGCCGCGGGGGCCAAGAAGTGAAGCACGCGTTGTTGAATCTTCGCCGCGTCGCGCCCGTGCTGGGCTGCGTGGCTGCGCTCGGGCTGTCCGGTTGCGGCGCGGAACTCGACGAACTGCAAACCTGGATGGATCAGCAGAAGCGCGAGGTCAAACCCAACGTGCCGCCGCTGACGCCGCCGAAGAAGTTCGATCCGCAGCCCTATGCCGCGTCGGACGCTGTGGACCCGTTCAGCAATCAGAAGCTGGCGGTGGCGCTCAAGCGCGACGAACGTGCCCCGAGTTCGCTGCTGGCCGCCGAACTGAAGCGGCGCAAGGAGCCGTTGGAGGCCTACCCGATGGACAGCATGTCCATGGTCGGCAGTCTGAACAAGCAAGGACAGCCCTACGCACTGCTGCGTGTCGAGGGTCTGCTGTACCAGGTCAAGGTCGGCGACTACATCGGCCAGAACTACGGGCGCATCCTCAAGGTGAGCGAAACCGAGCTGGTTCTGCGCGAAGTGGTGCAGGACGCTGCCGGCGAGTGGATCGAGCGCAACACGTCGCTGCAGCTGGTCGAACAACGGGCGGGACGATGAAGAATCCGAAGGAGAAACGCATCATGACGACGTGGCGTTCGTGGGGGCTGGCGCTGACGCTGGCGGTGGGATCGCCGGTGGCGTTGGCGCAGGCGGTGATCCAGTCGATCACCAGCACGCAGCAGGCCGGCGCCGACGTGGTCCGCGTCGAACTGAGCGAAGCGCTGACGGCGGTACCGACGGGGTTCTCGATCCAGCAGCCGCCGCGCATTGCGATCGACCTGCCCGGTGTGGGCAGCGCGCTGCCGCGTCCGTCGGTCGACGTCAATCAAGGCAACCTGCGGTCGGTCAATGTGGCGCAAGCGGGTGACCGGACGCGATTGGTGCTGAACCTGAAACAGGCCGCGACCTACCGTGCCCAGATCGATGGCAAGGCGCTGCTGATCGTGGTCGACAGTGGGGCGCCGGCGGCCGTTGCTGCGGCCGCGGCGCCTGCCGCGACCGCGGCCCAGGCGGGTGCGGCGACGACCTTCGCGCCGAGCCAGAATCGCGAGGCGCAGTCGCTGCGCGAGATCGACTTCCGCCGGGGCGTGGACGGCGCGGGGCGCGTCATCGTGACGCTGCCGAGCAACCAGGTCGGCGTGGACATCCGCCAGCAAGGCACGGGCCTGCTGGTCGAGTTCCCGCGCTCGACGGTGCCGGACAGCCTGCGCAAGCGCCTGGACGTGACCGACTTCGGCACGCCGGTGCAGACCGTGACGGTCTCGCAGAGCGGCGACCGTGTGCGCATGGTGATCGAGCCGCGCGGCAACTGGGAGCACAGCGCCTACCAGAGCGACACGCAGTTCGTGGTCGAGGTGCGCCCGGTGCGCGTCGACCCGAACAAGTTGACGCAGGGCCCGGGCTACCAGGGCGAAAAGCTCAGCCTGAACTTCCAGAACATCGAAGTGCGCTCGCTGCTGCAGGTCATCGCCGACTTCACGAATTTCAACGTCGTCACCAGCGACACGGTGACGGGCAACCTGACGTTGCGTCTGAAGGACGTGCCCTGGGATCAGGCGCTGGACATCATCCTGCAAGCCAAGGGCCTGGGGCTGCGCAAGAGCGGCAACGTGATCTGGATCGCGCCGAAGGACGAACTGGCGATCAAGGAGCAGGCCGACCTCGAGGCGGGCAAAAAGAAGACCGAACTCGAGCCGCTGCGCACGCAGTCGTTCCAGCTCAATTACACGAAGGCCGAGGACGTGGCCAAGGGCCTGGCCGGCACGAGTACGTCGGGCGGCGGCGGCGCCGCCACGCGGATCTTGTCGCCCCGCGGCAGCGTCATCTCCGACCAGCGCACGAACCAGCTGTTCGTGACCGACATCCCCTCCAAGCTGGAAGAGATCCAGGCCTTGGTGGGCCGTATCGACATTCCGGTGCGGCAGGTGCTGATCGAGGCCCGCATCGTCGAGGCGAGCGACACTTTCGGCAAGTCGCTGGGCGCCAAGCTCGGCTTTGCTGACCTTCGTGGTCTGCGCGGCGGCACGCCGGGCTGGAGCGTCGGCGGCGACAACCGGGTGTCCGTGGGCGGCAATTACGCGGCCATCGGAGCGCAGACACTGCAGTCGACCGGCACAGTCCCCTTCAACAACTCGCAGTTCGTGAACCTGCCCGCGGTGGGCCAGGGCGGCTACGACCCGGCGACCTTCGCGCTGTCGATCTTCGGTGCTTCGTCCAACCGCTTCCTGAACCTCGAGATCTCTGCACTCGAAGCCGACGGCAAGGGCAAGATCGTGTCGAGCCCGCGCATCGTGACGGCCGACCAGGTCAAGGCCTTCATCAGCCAAGGCACGCGGGTGCCGTTCCAGCGTGCGACGAGTTCCGGTGCCACGGCGGTCGAGTTCATCGAGGCCAGCCTGAAGCTCGAGGTCACGCCCCAGATCACGCCCGAAGGCAACATCATCATGGACGTGAAGATCAACAAGGACAGCCTGGGCACGCTGACCGCGCTGGGCCGCGAGATCAACATCAAGGAAGTCAAGACGCAGGTGCTGGTCGAGAACGGCGGCACGGTCGTGATCGGCGGTATCTACGAACAGCAACAGAGCGACTCGGTCACCAAGGTGCCGTTCCTCGGCGACGTGCCGGTCGTGGGCAACCTGTTCAAGACCAAGACGCAGGACTCCAGCCGCACCGAGTTGCTGGTCTTCCTGACGCCCAAGGTCGTCACCGAGAAAGCGGCGGTCAGGTGATCGCGAAGCGAGGAAGTCGGGCCGCATTGCGCGGCCTGTGGCCGGCCGCCGGCCTGGCGCTGCTCGTTGCCTGTGGCGGCGGTGGCGGCAGCAACGGCACCGGCGCGTTTCCGGACGGCTCAGGCACCGGTGGCTTCGGCGGCGGATCTGGCGCGCCGCCGTTCGGCAGCGGTGGTTCCGGCACGCCGCCCTTCGGCGGTGGCGGTGCGGGCGGTGGCGGCGGCCTGGTAGGAGACGGCCCGCGTCCTTCACCGGACGCCGTGGTGGTGGTCAGCAATGACGCGATCCAGGGCACGGTGCTGAGCAGTGCCAATGGCAGCCCGGTGAGCGGAGCCGCCGTGCGCTTTTCGAGCACGACACTTACCACCGACGCCCAGGGCCTGTTTTCGCAAGCCACCGCGGCCGCGAACCCGCGCCTCGTGATCGAGGGCGACGCAGCCGGATTCGAGACGCTCTATGGCGTGACCGAAGTGCTGGGCACCGTGCCCTCCGTGAGCATCCTGCGCCTGACGCCCTTCGGGACCACGTCGTCGGTCACCGTCGCCAGTGGCGGTGCGGTCACCGACACGGCGACACCGGCTTCGCTCAGCGTGCCCGCCAATGCCCTCCTGGCTGCCGGCGGCGGCGCTGCGCCCGCCACGGTGGATATCCGCGTCACGGCGGTCAACGTCGGTAGCGACAGCAACCTTCTCTCCGGCGACTACAGCGACAGCGGCGGCGCTCCAGTGCAGGCCTTCGGCGCCGTGACCGTCGCGCCCTCGGTGCCGTTGGAAGTGGTCAGCGGGCAGACGATGACGCTGCAGATTCCGCTGAGCACCCGCAGCCCGGTCGCGCCGGCGAGTGCCGCTCTGTATTTCCTGGACACGACGACGGGAAGGTGGATCCAGGATGGCAGTGCGACACTGGTCAGCGGCACGCCCTCCTACTACACGGCCAACGTCACTCGCTTTGCGCAGTGGATGGTCGGCAATGCGATCAGCGGCGCGGTGCCGGTGACCGGTTGCGTGATCGATGATGCCGCCCAACCCGCGGCCAACGTGCGCATGGCCGGCGATGGGGTCAATTATTCGAGCATCCAGTCGGCGACCACCAACGGATCCGGTCAGTTCACCGTGCTCGCGCCGCCGAACAGCAGCTTGGTGCTGCAGGGGCGGCGTGGCGCCTTCCTGACCAACGCATTGGCGGTCAATGTCGGCAGCAGCGCGGTCTCGATCCCCACCTGCCTGACGATCCCCACGACCAACGCCGCGACGATGCGGCTGACGTGGGGTGCCAGCCCCAGCGACATCGATTCGCACCTGCACGTGCCCGGCGGCTACCACGTGTACTACGTGACGCGCGGGACCTTGAGCGCGGAGCCCTATGCCAATCTCGATGTCGACGACGTCACCGGCTTCGGCCCCGAGGTCACGACGATCCGGCGTCCCAAGATCGGCATCTACCGTTTCTACCTGCACAACTTCTCTCAGACCTTCTCGCCCGGCATGACGGGTTCACCGACCCGCGTCGAGCTGAACTACGCGGGGCGCACGGTCGTCTTCTCCCCACCGACCGGTGAGGGCACGGCGCTGTACTGGCATCTGTTCGACCTCGAGATCGGTGCCAACTGCTCGATGACGCTGTACAGGTATAACCGCTGGCGTGCGGACGAACCCCAGAACCCCAACGCCGCCGGCGGCTCGACGGAGTGCACGCCCTGACGCGGCCGACGAGGTAGGGCCATGATTTCCCTCGTGGGCATGCCCGGCAGCGGCAAGTCCACGGTCGGGCGCCATGTGGCGCGCCAGCTGGGGCTGCCCTTTGTCGACACCGACCACCTGATCGAGCAGCGCATCGGTTGTTCGATCCGCGCGTACTTCGAACTGCACGGCGAGCCGGCCTTCCGTGACGTCGAGGCGCAGGTGATCGACGAGGCCACCGCCACCGGCGAGAGCCGCGTCATCGCCACCGGCGGCGGCGCCGTGCTGCGCGAGGCCAACCGCAACGCCCTGCGCGAGCGCACCACGGTGATGTACCTGCGCACGACGCCCGAAGACCTGGGTCGGCGCCTGCGCCACGACACGCACCGCCCGCTGCTGCAGGGCGGCAGCGACGCGCTGCAACGCCTGCGCCAGCTGTTCCAGGAGCGCGATCCGCTGTATCGACGCACGGCGCACTATGTGATCGAGACACAGCGCCCTTCGGTGCACACCCTGGTCAATATGGTACTGATGCAGATCGAGCTGGCCGGCATGGGCCGGAGCGCCGGGGGCGAAACGCCGCAACCGTAAACTCGGCGCATGCCGGGCCTCGATCATCCCAGTGCCGCTGCCGTTGTCCCCATCTCGCTGGGCGAGCGCAGCTACGACATCCTGATCGGCGAAGGCTTGCTCGGCCAGCGCGGCACCTGGCAGGGCCTGCCGGCGGCCAGTGCCGTGGTGATCGTCAGCAACCCGACCGTGCTGGCACTGCACGGCGCATCGCTGCAGCCGGCGCTGTCGGCGACGTATCCGCGCGTGCTGGTGGTCGAACTGCCCGACGGCGAGGTGCACAAGCAATGGTCCTCGCTCGACCTGATCTTCGACCGCCTGCTCGCCGAGGCCTGCGACCGGCGCACGCTGATCGTCGCGCTCGGAGGCGGCGTGGTCGGTGACATGGCGGGATTCGCTGCCGCCTGCTACATGCGCGGCGTGCCCTTCGTGCAGGTGCCGACCACCTTGCTGGCCCAGGTCGACTCATCGGTCGGCGGCAAGACCGCGATCAACCACCCGCGCGGCAAGAACATGATCGGCGCCTTCTACCAGCCGCTGCGCGTAGTGTGCGACCTGGCCGTGCTGGACACCCTGCCCGCGCGCGAGTTGAGCGCGGGCCTGGCCGAGGTCATCAAGTACGGGCCGATCGCCGACACGGCCTTCCTCGACTGGATCGAGTCGCACATCGACGCGCTGAGGGCTCGCGACCGTGCCGCGCTGGCGCATGCGGTACGACGCTCGTGCGAGATCAAGGCCGCGGTGGTCGGCGCGGACGAGCGCGAGGCAGGCCTGCGCGCGATCCTGAACTTCGGCCACACCTTTGGCCATGCGATCGAGGCCGGGCTCGGCTATGGCCAATGGCTGCACGGCGAGGCCGTAGGCTGCGGCATGGTGATGGCCAGCGACCTGTCGATGCGTCTGGGCCTGGTGCCGGCGGCCTTTGTCGAGCGCATGCGCGCGCTCTGTGCCCGGGCCGGCTTGCCGGTGCGCGCGCCGCACCTCGGCGGCCCCGATCGGTGGATCGAGCTGATGCGCGTGGACAAGAAGGCTGAGGGCGGCGAACTGCGCTTCGTCGTGATCGAGTCGCTCGGCCATGCCGGCGTGCGCACGGTGCCCGATGCCCTGCTGCGCGAGACCCTGGCCGCCTGCTGCGAGCCCGGACCCTGATTTCCGTGAGTCCGCTGGCACCCTTCGCCTGCGACCCGGCGCGCTCGCGCGGACGCCGCATCGCAGAGCCCGCGTCGCCGCCGCGCAGCGAGCACCAGCGCGACCGCGACCGCGTGGTGCACAGCACGGCCTTCCGGCGCCTGGTCTACAAGACCCAGGTCTTCGTCAACCACGAGGGCGACCTGTTCCGCACGCGGCTGACGCACTCGCTCGAAGTGGCCCAACTCGGGCGCTCGATCGCGCGCGCGCTGGGCCTGAACGAAGACCTCGTCGAGGCCATCGCGTTGGCGCACGACCTCGGCCACACGCCCTTCGGGCACGCAGGTCAGGACGCGCTCGACACCTGCATGCAGGGTCACGGCGGCTTCGAGCACAACCTGCAGAGCCTGCGTGTCGTCGATCGGCTGGAGCAGCGCTACCCGGCCTTCGACGGGCTGAACCTCAGCTTCGAGACGCGCGAGGGCATCCTCAAGCACTGCACGCGCACGGCCGCCGAGCGGTTGGAGGCGATTGAGCCGCAGGGCGTGGCCCGGCGCTTCATCGCGGGCGGGCAGCCCAGCCTCGAAGCC
This sequence comes from Aquincola sp., assembly GCA_022841885.1. Lineage (GTDB taxonomy): Bacteria > Pseudomonadota > Gammaproteobacteria > Burkholderiales > Burkholderiaceae_C > CADEEN01. Next base: position 29,379 of record JALHQP010000005.1, read on the forward strand.
CAGCTGTGCAACCTGGTCGACGAGATCGCCTACGCTGCCCATGATGTCGACGACGGCCTGCGCTCGGGCCTGCTGACTTTCGCGCAACTCGAGGACGTGCCGCTGGTGGCCGCGCATCGTGCTGCAGCGCTGGCGCAGTACCCGGCGCTGGCCGACGCACCCGAACGGCGCCTGCTGGCCGACACCTTGCGGCGTCTGCTCTCAGCCCAGGTGCACGACGTGATCGAGACGACCCATGCTGCGCTGCGGGCGCTCGCGCCGGCGTCAGTCGACGCGGTGCGGGGCGCACCGCCCCTGGTGGCCTTTTCCCCACCGATGCGCGAACAGGCCACGCAACTCAAGCGTTTCCTGTTCGCGGCGCTCTACCGTCACCCGCAGGTCGAGCGCACGACGGCACGCGCGCGGGAGGTGCTGTGTTGCCTTTTCGACGCCTACGTCAGCGCCCCCTCCGAACTGCCCGACGAGCACCGGCTCGCCTTCGAGCGCGATGGCCTTCGCGCGGTGGCGGACTACACCGCCGGCATGACCGACCGCTTCGCGGCCCGCGAGTACCGGCGCCTGACGGGCGAGCGGGCCTTCGACAGCGCCGATTGAGCCGATGGCCAGGCTGCCGCGGCTGGCGCTGGCCGGCGAGTTGCATCAGGTGGCCCTGCGCGGCCACAACGGCGGCGCCGCGTTTGTCGACGATGCCGACCGTGCCGACTTTCTCGGCATGCTGCGGCACGCGGCGCAGGAGCAGGGCGTGGCGGTCCATGCCTACGTGCTGCTCGACACCGAGTTGCGCCTGCTGGCGACCCCGACGCGCGACGAGGCGCTTGGCCGCCTGATGCAGTCGCTGGGGCGTCGCTACGTGCTCGCCTTCAATCGCCGCCACGGACGACGGGGCACGCTGTGGGAAGGGCGTTTCCGCAGCAGCATCGTCGACGCGAGCGACTGGCTGGTCGATGCCACCGTGCTGGTGGAGGATCTGCCGGTGCGGCGTGGCCTGGTCGCAGCCGCCGGCGACTGGCCGTGGTCGAGCGCATTGCATCATCTCGGGCGCCGGCGCGATGCGGTCGTCACCGAGCATGGGGCGTACTGGAGCCTTGGCAACACGCCGTTCGACCGTGAGTTGGCGCACGCACGCTTGTTGGCCCAGGGGGTGACCGAGGGGCGCGCCAGCGCCCTGGAGCAGGCCCTGAGCAAGGGCCATGCGTTGGGCGGTGGCGCCTTTCTTGCAAAGCTGGGCGAGTCCACACGGCGCCCGCTGACTGCCCGGCCCCGTGGGCGCCCCAGGATCAACTAAAGACTGTCCCTAATTAAATTCTGCGTCGAGTCTGGTGTCTGTTTATATGACTCCGACCCCATTTAAAACCACTTGGCCCGGATGCTGCGGTGCAGTAATCTCGCCGTCCCCGCATCCGCCCTCGGAGAGCGCCATGAGCACTGCCAGCCGCCAAGAACTCGATCACGCCGCCGCCGAGGGCCTGTACAGCCCGAACCACGAACACGATGCCTGCGGGGTGGGTTTCGTGGCGCACATCAAGGGCCAGCGCTCGCACGGCATCGTCGAGCAGGGGCTGAAGATCCTTGAAAACCTCGATCACCGGGGGGCGGTGGGCGCCGACAAGCTGATGGGCGATGGTGCGGGCATCCTGATCCAGGTCCCGGACGAGTACTACCGCGCTGAGATGGCGGCACAGGGCGTGGAACTGCCGCCGCCCGGCGAGTACGGCGTGGGCATGATCTTCCTGCCCAAGGAACACGCCTCGCGCCTGGCCTGCGAACAGGAACTGGCGCGCGCGGTCAGGACCGAGGGCCAGGTCCTGCTCGGCTGGCGCGACGTGCCGGTGGATCGCGAAATGCCGATGAGCCCGGCGGTGCGTGCCAAGGAGCCGGTGATCCGCCAGATCTTCATCGGGCGGGGGCCCGACGTGATCGTGCCCGATGCGCTCGAGCGCAAGCTCTACGTGATCCGCAAGACGGCGTCGGCGGCGATCCAGGCCCTGAAGCTCACGCACAGCCGCGAGTACTACGTGCCCAGCATGAGCTGCCGCACGGTCATCTACAAGGGCCTGCTGCTGGCCGACCAGGTGGGTGTGTACTACAAGGACCTGGCCGATCCTCGCGTGGTCAGTGCGATGGCACTGGTGCACCAGCGCTTCTCGACCAACACCTTCCCCGAGTGGTCGCTCGCGCACCCTTACCGCATGGTGGCGCACAACGGCGAGATCAACACCGTCAAGGGCAACTTCAACTGGATGCGCGCGCGCGAGGGCGTGATGCAGTCGCCGGTGCTGGGCGCCGACCTGAAGAAGCTGTACCCCATCAGCTTCGAGCATCAGAGCGACACCGCCACCTTCGACAACGCGCTCGAGCTGCTCACGATGAGTGGCTACCCGCTCGCGCACGCCGCGATGATGATGATCCCCGAGGCTTGGGAGCAGCACGAGGGCATGGACATTCGCAGGCGCGCGTTCTACGAGTACCACGCCGCGATGCTCGAACCCTGGGACGGGCCGGCCGCGATGGTGTTCACCGACGGCAAGCAGATCGGTGCCACGCTCGACCGCAATGGCCTGCGTCCTGCGCGCTACATCGTCACCGACGACGACCTGGTGGTGATGGCGTCCGAGTCCGGCGTGCTGCCGATCCCCGAGCCCAGCATCGTCAAGAAGTGGCGCCTGCAGCCGGGCAAGATGTTCCTGATCGATCTCGAGCAGGGCCGCATCGTTGACGACGAGGAGCTGAAGAACCAGTTCGCCTTCGCCAAGCCCTACCGGCAGTGGATCGAGAACGTGCGCGTCAAGCTCGACGCGATCGACGTCGAGCCGGCCGCGCCGCTGCCGCACGCCGAGTCCCTGCTCGACCGCCAGCAGGCCTTCGGCTACACGCAGGAGGACCTGAAGTTCCTGTTGAGCCCGATGGCCGCCCAGGGCGAGGAGGGCATCGGCTCGATGGGCAACGACTCGCCGCTCGCGGTGCTGTCGGACAAGAACAAGCCGCTGTTCAACTACTTCAAGCAGCTGTTCGCCCAGGTCACGAACCCGCCGATCGATCCGATCCGCGAAGCGATCGTGATGAGCCTGAACAGCTTCATCGGCCCCAAGCCCAACCTGCTGGACATCAACGCGGTGAACCCGCCGATGCGCCTCGAGGTGACGCAGCCGGTGCTCGACTTCGACGACATGGCACGCCTGCGCTCGATCGAGCAGCACACGCACGGCAAGTTCAAGAGCTACGAGCTCGACATCACCTACCCGCTGGCCTGGGGCAAGGAAGGCATCGAGGCCCAGCTCGCGTCGCTGTGCGCCGAGAGCGTGGACGCGATCAGGAGCGGCCACAACATCCTGATCGTGACCGACCGCCGCATGGGGCGCGAGCGGGTGGCGATTCCGGCGCTGCTGGCGCTGTCGGCCGTGCACCATCACCTCGTGCGCGAGGGCCTGCGCACGACGGCGGGCCTGGTGGTCGAGACCGGCAGCGCACGCGAGGTGCATCACTTCGCGGTGCTCGCGGGCTACGGCGCCGAAGCCGTGCATCCCTACCTCGCGATGGAAACGCTGGCCGCGCTGCACCAGGAACTGCCCGGTGATCTGTCGGCCGAGAAGGCGATCTACAACTACGTCAAGGCCATCGGCAAGGGCCTGTCGAAGATCATGTCCAAGATGGGCGTCAGCACGTACATGTCGTACTGCGGTGCCCAGCTGTTCGAGGCCGTGGGCCTCGAGAAGACGCTGGTCGAGAAGTACTTCCGCGGCACGGCCACGCAGGTCGGCGGCATCGGCGTGTTCGAGGTCGCCGAGGAGGCGCTGCGCATGCACCGCGCGGCCTTCGGCAACGACCCGGTGCTCGAGACCATGCTCGAGGCCGGCGGCGAGTACGCCTGGCGCGTGCGCGGCGAGGAGCACATGTGGACCCCCGACGCCATTGCCAAGCTGCAGCACAGCGCGCGCGCGGGCAAGTTCGAGACCTACAAGGAATACGCGCAGATCATCAACGACCAGAGCCGGCGCCACATGACGCTGCGCGGCCTGTTCGAGTTCAAGCTCGACCCGAGCAAGGCAATCCCGGTCGACGAGGTCGAACCGGCGGCGGAGATCGTCAAGCGTTTCGCCACCGGCGCGATGTCGCTCGGCTCGATCTCGACCGAGGCGCACACCACGCTGGCGATCGCGATGAACCGCATCGGCGGCAAGAGCAACACCGGCGAGGGCGGCGAGGATCCGGCGCGCTACCGCAAGGAGCTCAAGGGCATCCCGATCACCGCCGGCACCAAGGTCAGCGACATCATCGGCGCCAAGGTGATGGAAGCCGACATCGATCTCAAGGACGGCGACAGCCTGCGCTCGAAGATCAAGCAGGTGGCCAGTGGCCGCTTCGGCGTGACGACCGAGTACCTGGTCAGCGCCGACCAGATCCAGATCAAGATGGCCCAGGGCGCCAAGCCCGGCGAGGGCGGCCAGTTGCCCGGCGGCAAGGTCAGCGAGTACATCGGCATGCTGCGCTACTCGGTGCCGGGCGTTGGCCTGATCTCGCCGCCGCCGCACCACGACATCTACTCGATCGAGGACCTGGCGCAGCTGATCCACGACCTGAAGAACGCCAACCCGCGTGCGTCGATCAGCGTCAAGCTGGTCAGCGAGGTCGGCGTCGGCACGGTGGCCGCGGGCGTGACCAAGTGCAAGGCCGACCATGTGGTGATCGCCGGGCATGACGGCGGCACCGGCGCGTCACCCTGGTCGAGCATCAAGCATGCCGGCACGCCCTGGGAGCTGGGCCTGGCCGAGACGCAGCAGACCCTGGTGCTCAACCGCCTGCGCGGCCGCATCCGCGTGCAGGCCGACGGCCAGATGAAGACCGGCCGCGACGTCGTGATCGGCGCGCTGCTGGGGGCCGACGAGTTTGGCTTCGCGACCGCGCCGCTGGTGGCCGAGGGTTGCATCATGATGCGCAAGTGCCACCTCAATACCTGCCCTGTGGGCGTGGCGACGCAGGACCCGGTGCTGCGCCGGAAGTTCTCGGGCAAGCCCGAGCATGTCGTCAACTTCTTCTTCTTTGTCGCCGAGGAAGCGCGCCAGATCATGGCGCAGCTGGGCATCCGCAAGTTCGATGACCTGATCGGCCGCGCCGACCTGCTCGACACGAAGAAGGGCGTGGCGCACTGGAAGGCGCGCGGCCTGGACTTCAGTCGCGTGTTCCACCTGCCGGCGGTGCCGGCCGAGGTGCCGCGGCGCCAGGTCGAGGAGCAGGACCACGGCCTGGCGAAGGCGCTGGACGTGTCGCTGATCGAGAAGTGCCGCCCCGCGATCGAACGCGGCGAGAAGGTGCAGTTCATGCAGGACGTGCGCAACGGCAACCGCTCGGTGGGCGCCATGCTGTCGGGCGAGCTGATCCGCCACCGTCCCGAGGGCCTGCCGGACCACACCATCTTCATGCAGATGGAAGGCACCGGCGGCCAGAGCTTCGGTGCCTTCCTCGCCGCCGGCATCACGCAGTACCTGATCGGCGACGCCAACGACTACACCGGCAAGGGCCTGTCGGGTGGCCGCATCGTGGTGCGCCCGAGCATCGACTTCCGCGGCGAGGCCACGGCCAACATCATCATCGGCAACACCGCGCTGTATGGCGCCACCAGTGGCGAGGCCTTCTTCCGCGGCGTGGCGGGCGAGCGCTTCGCGGTTCGCCTGTCGGGTGCGACGGCCGTCGTCGAAGGCACTGGCGACCACGGCTGCGAGTACATGACTGGTGGCACCGTGCTCGTGCTGGGCAAGACCGGGCGCAACTTCGCGGCCGGCATGTCCGGTGGCGTGGCCTATGTCTACGACGAGGACGGCCACTTTGCGCGCCGCTGCAACACCAGCATGGTGGCGCTGGACAAGGTGCTGCCGCGCGACGAGCAGGACGCGGCCACCTTCCACAAGGGCCAGGCCGACGAGGTGCTGCTGAAGAAGCTGATCGACGACCACCACCGTTGGACCGGCAGCCTGCGCGCGCGTCACATCCTGGACCACTGGGCCGAGTCGCGCGCGAAGTTCATCAAGGTCTTCCCTCACGAGTACGCGCGAGCGCTCAAGCAGATGAACGCCACCAGCACGGCCGACGCGACGATCGCCAAGGCGAAGACCGCGACCGGCAAGACGGCTCCCGTCGCCGCCAAGTAAGAGAACCAGACCATGGGCAAAGTCACCGGCTTCCTCGAATACGAACGCCTCGAAGAGGGCTACGAGCCCGTGCCGCAGCGGCTGAAGAACTGGAAGGAGTTCGTCATCGGCCTGACGGCCGAGCAGTCCAAGGTGCAGGGTGCGCGCTGCATGGACTGCGGTACGCCGTTCTGCAACAGCGGCTGCCCGGTCAACAACATCATCCCGGACTTCAACGACCTGGTGTACCGGGGTGACTGGGCCGACGCGATCCGCGTGCTTCATTCGACCAACAACTTCCCCGAGTTCACTGGCCGCGTCTGCCCGGCGCCCTGCGAAGCCGCGTGCACGCTCAACGTCAACGACGACCCGGTGGGCATCAAGTCGATCGAGCACGCGATCATCGACCGCGCCTGGGCCGAGGGGTGGGTGAAGCCCCTGCCCCCGAAGGCCAGGACCGGCAAGAAGGTCGCTGTCGTGGGCTCCGGCCCGGCCGGCCTGGCCGCCGCGCAGCAACTCGCGCGCGCGGGCCACGACGTGACGGTGTTCGAGAAGAACAGCCGCCTGGGTGGCCTGCTGCGCTACGGCATTCCAGATTTCAAGATGGAGAAGTCGCACATCGACCGCCGCGTCGAGCAGATGAAGGCCGAGGGCGTGACGTTCAGGACGGGTGTGCTGATCGGCGCGATGCCCAAGGACACCAAGGTCACCAACGACGCCAAGCAGACGATCGGCGCCGACGAGCTGAAGGCCGAGTTCGACGCCGTGCTGCTGACCGGCGGCGCCGAGCAGAGCCGTGACCTGCCGGTGCCGGGGCGCGACCTCGACGGCGTGCACTTCGCGATGGAGTTCCTGCCGCAGCAGAACCGAATCGTCGCCGGTGACAAGCTCAAGGTCCAGATCCGCGCCGACGGCAAGCATGTGATCGTGATCGGCGGCGGCGACACCGGCAGCGACTGCGTGGGCACCAGCAACCGCCACGGCGCCGCCAGCGTGACGCAGTTCGAGCTGATGCCGATGCCACCCGAGCAGGAGAACAAGCCGCTGGTCTGGCCCTATTGGCCGACCAAGCTGCGTACGAGTTCGAGCCACGAGGAGGGCTGCGAACGCGAGTTCGCGATCGCCACCAAGTCCTTCAACGGCAGCAAGGGCAAGCTGACGGGCCTGACCACGGTCGAGGTGCAGTGGGCCAACGGCAAGATGATCGAGGTGCCCGGCAGCGAGAAGGAATGGAAGGCCGACCTGGTGCTGCTGGCGATGGGCTTCGTGAGCCCCGTGGCCTCGGTGCTGGAAGCCTTCGGCGTCGAGCGCGACAACCGCGGCAACGCCAAGGCCAGCACGGAGTTCACGGGCGGCTACCAGACCAGCGTCGACAAGGTGTTCGCGGCCGGCGACATGCGGCGCGGCCAGAGCCTCGTGGTGTGGGCGATCCGGGAGGGTCGGCAGGCGGCGCGGGCGGTGGATGAGTACCTGATGGGCGCGAGCGAGTTGCCGCGTTAGTCGTTCATGCGACGCGGCTTGGCCGCGTCGCATCGACCTCACACTTTGTCACGAACGGCTCGGCCGACGGGCTTCGTGGGAGCGTGGACGCGCCTCGTGCCACTTGTCCTGGAGACCTGACCGCCGGTCGGACACGCTGTGGCGTTCGTGCAGAAACGCACAGCGCGTCGCGCGGCAGCACTGCACCATGGCCTCACCCGTCAATGAGACAGAGGGCGCGAGGCGCCCGAGTCCAGTCCACGCGACCGAGGTGTAGCCCCATGCAACGTTTCGCCAGTTCCCTCCCGCGCAAGCGCCAACGCGGCTTCACCATCATCGAGATCATGATCGTCGTGGCGATCATCGGGCTCCTGGCGGCGATTGCATTGCCGGCCTACGGCGACTACATCCGCCGCGGCCAGCTGCCTGAAGCCTTCGCCGGCATGTCGGATCTGCGGGTGAAGATGGAGCAGTACTACCAGGACAACCGCAACTACGGGGCGGCCCAGTGCGCTGACGCCGGTCCGCCCTCCTGGTCGCAGGGCAACGGCACGCTGAACTATCAGGGGGCCCAGTTCTTCGGCTTCACCTGTGCGCTCACCGGCGGCGGCCAGGGCTACACGATCACCGCCACGGGCAATGCGGGACGGGCCGTCAATCACAACTACACCATCAACCAGGCCAACCAGCGGTTCACGACGCGCTTCAATGCAGCGACGGATCTGTCGCCCCAGCGTGGGTGCTGGCTCACTCGGGGTAGCGAATGCTGACCGGCCGCCGCCGCGTGGTGCGCGGTGTCACCCTCATCGAACTGCTGGTCGCGCTGACCATCATCGGGCTGCTGCTGTTTGCCGTCCTGCCGAGCGTGGGTGTCTGGATTCGCAACACCCAGGTGCGCAATACCGCATCGTCGATCCTGTCGGGGCTGCAGGTGGCGCGCAACGAGGCCATCCGCCGCAACGTGGCGGTCCGGTTCTCGCTGGTGTCGCTGACCGATGCCGGCGTGATGGACGACACCTGTGCCCTGTCGAGCAGCGGCACGTCCTGGGTCGTCAGCCTGCGTGACCCCACCAGCAATTGCGCCCGCGAACCCGTGTCGGTGTCCAACACCGACGGTGCCGACCCGAACAGCTACCCCAATGCCGTCGCCGACGCCAACAACCCCCTGATCGTCGACAAGGCCGCCGGCGGCGTTGGTGGCCGCAACGCCGTCGCGGCCGCGCGGTTGCTCGACGGCAGCGCGACAGCCGACGGCGTCGTTTTCAACGGCTTCGGCCGCGTCGACAACGCCGGTGCGATCGGCTTGATCGACGTTCGCAACGAGACTCACAACGCGGACTACAGGCGCTACCGGATCGAGGTCGAGCCCGGCGGGGCGCTGCGGATGTGCGACCCGACGATCGCTACGGTCGGCGACTCGCGTCGCTGCAGAACCTTTGGAGCCGTGACACTGCCATGAACAAGCGCCAGATCAATTGCGGCATCCTGCGACAGAGCCGCCGATCCAGGGTGCAGGGCTTCATGCTGCTCGAAGTCCTTGTCGCCCTGCTGATCTTCATGGTCGGCTCGCTGGGCATCGTGGGGTTGCAGGCAGCGATGACCAAGGCGCAGACGGGCTCCAAGTTTCGGGCCGATGCCTCGTTCCTCGCGCAGCGGCTGATCGGAAACATGTGGTCCGACCGCTCGGGCCTGACCAACTACAACGCCGCGAACTGCGCCTCGCACACCCGCTGCAACGAGTGGGTGGCCGAGGTCGCACGGGCACTGCCGAACGGTGCGGCCACGGTGACCGTCGCGGCACTGCCGGACGGCACCGACCCCTCCACGGGCCTGGTCGTTGCGGCCGACGTGACGGTGACCATCACCTGGGCGCCGCCCAATGAGGAGCAGCGCACCTACACGACCACCTCGTCCGTCTCCAGCAGGAGCCCGACATGAAGCCCGTCGCCACTGCGTGCGCCTCGAACGCCAGCCGCCAGCGCGGCGTCACGCTGGTCGAGGTCATGGTCGGCATGCTGCTTGGCATGCTGGCCGTGCTGCTGATCAGCCAGGTGCTGCTGACGTCCGAAGGCCAGAAGCGCACCACGACCGGCGGTTCCGACGCCCAGGTCAACGGCGCGCTCGCCCTGTACAGCGTCCAGCGCGACCTGCAGATGTCGGGCTATGGCCTGACCAGCAGCCCGGACGTGATCGGCTGCCCCATCAGCGCCCGCTACAACGGTGCCAGCCCCACCGGGTTCGCTGCGGCGCTGGTACCGGTGCAGATCACGCCCGAAGCGTCGCGCCCGACCGGCAGTGTCGGCGACTCGATCCGCATGCTGGCCAGCTCGAAGCCCTCGTACGCGGTGCCGACGCGGGTGATTCCTCCCGCCTACGCGGTCGGCAACACCGAGTTCCCCGTGCGAGCGGCGCTCGGCTTTGCGCAGAACGATCTGGCCCTGGTGGCCAGCAACTCGACGCAGCCCTGCTGGGTGTTCCAGGTCACCGGTGCGCCCACGGCGCGGGCGCTGCCGCGCGTCAACAACGCGAACTGGAACCCGGCCAACTCGCCGGACGTGGCCTATGCCGATGGTGCGGTGCTGATGAACCTGGGCACGCTGGTCGACAACCGCTACGAGATCGGCACCGGCACCAACGTGCTGCAGGTCTCGAGCTTCGACGTCGCCAACCCGACGACGCGCGTCGTGCGCGACCTGCAGCCGGACATCGTGAACCTGCGCGCCTTCTACGGCCGGGACACCACGGTGCCGCCGGACGGGGTTATCGATACCTTCGACCAGACGACGCCGACCACCAACGCGGGTTGGTTGCGTGTGCTCGCGGTGCGTGTGGTCCTGGTGGCGCGCAGCTCCACCTGGGAAAAAGAGATGGTCACGACCGCCAACCCCGAGTGGTCGGTCGGCACCACGCCGGCCGTCGCTGGCGCGACCACCTGCACCTCGGGCACCGGTGAGTGCATCACGATCGACGTCGGTGCCGGCGTCGTGGGCGATGTCGAAGCCAAGCACCACCGCTACAAGGTCTTCGACACCGTGATCCCGCTGCGCAACATGCTGTGGAGCTCCCAGTGAAACGTTTCCTCCCTGCCCGCGCCCAGCGAGGTGTCTCGCTGCTGTTCGCCCTCCTGGCCTTGGCGGCCATCTCGCTGGCGGCGGTCGCCCTGGTCCGCTCGGTCGATTCCGGCACGCTGCTGATCGGCAACCTGAGCTTCAAGCAGGACGCCACCAGCGCGGCCGACCGGGTGGCCGAGACGGCGCGTACCTGGCTCATGGCGCCGGGCCGCGACCTGACCAACGACTCCACGGCAGGCCTGGGCTACTACGCGAGCTCGCAGGACAACCTCGACCCGACCGGCCGCCTCACCAGTTCCAGCAACCCGATGGCCGTGGTGAACTGGGGCGACGCCGACAGCTGCGCCTGCCTGTCGACGTCGCCGGCCACCTGCTCGTCGTGCAGCCGGCTGCCCTCGGACGAGATCACCTTGAACGGCGGCGCGGTGCGCGCCCGCTACCTGATCACGCGGCTGTGCCCGGCGACCGGCGCGGTGGTGTCCACCAATGCCTGCGCCCAGCCCGCCGCGAGCGCGCTGACCACCGCGAAGAGCCGCGGCGAAGTGCGCGTGGGCACGGAAACGCGACCCGCCGAGACGGCCCAGGTGCCGTACTACCGGATCATCGTCCGCACGGTGAGCGGCCGCAACACAGTCAGCTTTACAGAGACCGTCATCTACTGACGCGCCAAGGGAGAGACAACAATCATGAGCAGCCCCCGACTTTCACCCACGCGGTACCGCCCTCTGATGCGCGGCCTTGTGACGGCGCTGGCAGCCATGGCACTGGCCCCGTCGGCCTTCGGTCAGTTGACCGACATTGCGTCGACGCCGCTGACCACCTCGACACCGAACCAGGTCAAGCCGAACCTGCTGTTCATCCTCGACGATTCGGGATCGATGGCCCGGGACTACATGCCCGACGAGGCCAACTACAGCAACAGCAAGTACGGGCGCCATGCGTCGCAGTGCAACGGCCTGGCCTACAACCCATCGACGACCTACCGCCTGCCGGTCGACTCGTCCGGCGCCGACTACCCGGCGGGCACGTTCACCTTTCCGTCCGGCAACGACCTCAACAATGTCCGCAGCGTCATCTCGGCCGCCCCGACGATCGGGACGGGCAGCTTCACGCTGACCCTGAGCGGCGGCAGCTCCGGCAGCTACTGGAACGGCATGGTCGTCACGCTGTTCAGCAACAGCGGCGACACGACCAACCGCATGATCGGCACGGTGACGGCCTGGAACAGCTCCACCGACGTGATCAGCGTCAACGTCACGACCGCGCAGGGCAGCGGCACGCTGACGAATCCGCGCATCGGCGACGGCGACAACCGGCCCTACTACTACACCTACAGCGGCAGCGAGACGGCGCTCGGCTACACCTACAACGCCAGCGGCGTGATCACGTCGACCACCTTCTACCAGCAGTGCAACAGCGATGTCGGCTCGACGCCCGGCAGCACGGTGTTCAGCCCGGTCATCGTGACGCCCACGACGATCACGCAGAACTACCGCAACTGGGCAACCTACTACCGCACGCGGTTGTTGATGGCCCAGGCGGCGACGAGCCTGGCGTTCCGCTCCATCGGCGACCGCTTCCGCGTCGGTTTCACGACGATCAGTTCCACCCGCGTCAGCGGGTCGAACTTCCTCGATGTGGCCGACTTCGACACCGGGCACAAGAGTTCCTTCTACACCGACCTCTTCGGTACCACGGCGCCGTCCGGCAACTACACGCCGCTGCGTGGTGCACTGGCCAAGGCCGGCAAGTACTACGCGAATCGTGGCACCCGTGCCGACGGCACGGCGCAGACCTACGATCCGGTCCAGTTCTCCTGCCAGAAGAACTTTGCGATCCTGACGACCGACGGCTACTGGAACACCAACGACGAGGTGTCGGGCACCACGTCCACCAGCTACGGCCCGGATCGCCTCGATCAGACGGATGTGGGTCAGCAGGACGGCGGCGGTACGCCGCGCCCGATGCTCGACGGCGCAACCAGCGTGACGCAGACGCGCACCAGCACGCTGCAGCAGCGGACCGTCTATCCGTGGCAAACGGCCAACGTGACCTTGCAGCGACGCAGCGGTCAGCTACAGACCCGGACGAGTTCCAACGGTGGGTCCTCTTGGGGGTCCTGGTCCAACACCAGTTCCTGTACCTGGGACACCAGCGGTAGCAATCGGCGCGAATGCTCCTATGGTGGCAGCGGGGGGTGGACGAACGTGTCCTCGTGCACCGTCGCAGGCAACACCGGCACCTCCGGCACATGGACCACGACCACGGGTACGCAGTGCCAGTACACAACGCCTGTGTACACGGCGACTGCGAGCTGCACCCCCGTCGCCCCTTCGACCGGGCCGAACTACACCGTGGCCAATGCGACGCTGTGTAACGCCACGACCACCTACAGCGCGTGGGCCAACATCGGCTCCTGCACTGCGTCGTCGACCACCGAATGCCAGTACACGGCCTGGGGCGGCTGGTCCAACGTTTCCTCCTGTACCGCGGTTGCGCAGTCGGTCAGCCCGAACTACACGGTGGGCACCGCGCGTGAGTGCCAGGTGGTCAGTTCCGGCGGCGTCAGCAACTCGCTGGCCGACGTGGCGATGTACTACTACAACACCGACCTGCGGGACACGGCGCTGGGCAACTGCACGCTGTCCAGCGGCACCAACGTCTGCACGAACAACGTGCCGCCGCGCGGCGGCGACACCGCCACGCACCAGCACATGTCGACCTTCACGGTCGGCATGGGGGTCAACGGCACGCTGAGGTACGCCTCGAACTACACGTCGGGCGGTTCGAGCGACTACAACGACATCGTGCAAGGCACGCGCGACTGGCCGGATCCGATCGCTTCGTCCGGTGCCGCGCGCATCGACGACCTGTGGCACGCCGCGGTCAACGGCCGTGGCCAGTACTTCAACGCGGGCGATCCTGCGACGCTGGCCTTGGGCCTCACGGCCGCGCTGACGGCGATCGACGCGCAGACCGGTTCGGGCTCGGGCGCGGCGGCGTCGACCTTGCAGCCGGTGGCCGGCGACAACTCGCTGTTCATCGCCAAGTACACCACCGTGCACTGGACGGGCGAGCTGGTGTCGCGATCGATCGATCCGCAGACCGGCGCGATCTCGACCTCCGACAACTGGTCGGCCGAACAGCTGCTCGACGCGCGGGTCGCTGCGGGTACGGCGCGCAACATCTACTACATGCAGCGCACGGCCGGTGCCAACACGGGCGCGCTGCGCAGCTTCACCTATGCAAACCTGAACACCGACGGCTACGGCGGTCACTTCTCGAACGTGTGTTCGAAGGCCGTGCCGCTGAGCCAATGCACGGACTCGGGCTACGACACCGCATCGGCCAACAGCGGCACCAACATGGTGGAGTACCTGCGCGGCACCAGCGACGTGCGCTACCGCACGCGCCAGCACATCCTGGGCGACATCGTTGGCGGCGCGCCGGTCTACGTGCGCCGGCCGTCGTTCCAGTACACCGAGAACGGCTACGCCTCCTTCGCGGCCGCCAACGCCTCGCGCACCGGTGTCGTGTATGTCGCGGCCAACGACGGCATGCTGCACGCCTTCAACGGCGCGACGGGCCAGGAGATGTGGGCCTATGTGCCATCGATGGTGATGGACCGCATGTACCGCCTGGCGGACAACGACTATGCGAACCGGCACGAGTTCTTCGTCAACGGCGCGCCGGTGGTCGGGGACATCTGGGTGCCGGGCTCGCCGGGCACCTGGAAGACCATCCTGGTCGGCGGCCTCGGCGCCGGCGGGCAGGGCTACTACGCGCTGGACATCACCGACCCGAGCAATCCGCAAGCGCTGTGGGAGTTCTCGAACGACAGCCTGGGCGGCGCCAACAACCTCGGCCTCACCTTCGGCAACCCCGTGATCACCAAGCGCGCCGACGGCACCTGGGTCGTGGCCTTCACCTCGGGCTACAACAACGTGGTGTCGGGCGGCGACGGCAACGGTCGCCTGTTCGTGGTCAACGCCAACACCGGCCAGCGCCTGCTGACGATCGCCACCGAGACGTCGACCGGCGTGCCGGCAGGCACCGCGACCGCGCCGAGCGGGCTGGGCAAGCTCAACGCCTGGGTCGAGTCGACGATCGACAACACGGCACGCCGCTACTACGCGGGCGACCTTGTGGGCAACCTGTGGCGCTTCGACATCGACAACCTCGTGGCCCCGAACGGTGCAGCGCTGCGCCTGGCCTACCTGAGCGCCGGCACGCCGGCGACGGCCCAGCCGATCACGACCCAACCCGCGCTCGGCATCGTCGACTACGGCGGCAGCCAGTACCCGGTGGTCTATGTCGGCACGGGCCGCCTGCTCGGCCTGTCCGACCTGAGCAGCACCGCGGTGCAGAGCGTCTATGCCATCAAGGACCCGCTGACCAACACGCCGCTGGGCGACGTGCATGCGAGCAGCACGATGGTGGCGCAGGTGCTGTCGCAGGCCTCGGCCAACGCGCCGCGCACGGTCACCAACAACGCGGTCGACTGGTCGACGCAAAGCGGTTGGTATGTCGACCTGATCGGCAGCGGCGAACGGGTCAACGTCGACATGCAGGTGATCTTCCAGACCCTGAACGTGGCCAGCAACACGCCCAACAACGACGCCTGCACGGCGGGTGGCAGTTCGTACCTCTACCACTTCAACCTGAACACCGGCTCGGCGCCGATCGGTTCGACCGACGGTGTGGTGGGTACGTGGCTGGGCGGCACGATGGTGGTCGGCATGAGCTACCTGACGCTCCAGCAGTCGGGCGGCGATGCCGGCTCGGGCCGCACGATCACCGTGATCGTCGACAACCGTGGCGTGCCGCGCACCGACGATGTGCCGCCGCCGCCGCCGCCGGCCGCCACCGGACGTCGAACCTCGTGGCGCGAGCTGGTGAACTGAGACGCGGGCGATGAATCAGGCGGCGCTGGCGCCGGCCATGCTCCCCGCGGCGCGGCGGACCGATCTGCGCAAGATCGGTCCGGTCGTGGGGCTGGTGGTGACACTGCACGCGCTGTTGCTGGCGGTGCCGCGACAGCCGGCGGTGGCTTCCGGCGTGTCGTCGTCGGCGCCTGCGTCGGTCCAGGTTCGCTTGCTGGAGGTGGCGTCCAAGCCGGCTGAACCGCCGGCGGCGCACGGCGGCGCACCGGCACCGTCCGGCGCGCCGGTCGCGGCCGCGCCAGTGTTCGAGGAGGTCGGCGTTGCATCGTCCGCGGCGTCGCTGCCCGACATGGCGCCGGTTCCGCCACCCGCCGACACCTGGTTCGGGCTCGCGCTGCCCGGCGTCGCCACCGAAGACGATCTGTACTTCCCGCGCGCACTGCTCTCGCACGCGCCGGCAGCGCTCGACCCGGTGATCATCGACTACCCGCGCTTCGAAGGTGACATCGGCCGCTACGTGGCCGAGCTGTCGCTGTTCATCGACGAGACGGGCCGTGTCGCGCGCGTGCGCGTCGACAGCGGCTCGCTGCCGCCGGCCCTGGAGGATGCGGCCCGCCGCGCCTTTGCGCAGGCACGCTTTCGCCCCGGCGAGGTGGCCGAGCACGGTGCGGTCAAGTCGCGCATCCGTATCGAAGTCATCTTCGAAAGCGGCCAACGGCTGCCATCCGGCGGCTGAGCCCTCGGGTCGGCGCGCGGGCTCCCGGCCTGCCTTTGGGGCCTCTGCGGGGAATCCCGCATGTCGCAGGGGCCGCATGAGAGAATCCGGCGCACAAAAACCGCCGTCGCGCTCCGGGCCCTGCTGGCCCGCCACGCCGCTTGAACAAGCCTCCCGCGCTCATCGAGATCGATCACGTCACGTTCGGCTATGACGCCAGCCGCACGATCCTGGCCGACATCAGCCTGACGTTCCAGCGCGGCAAGGTCACGTCCATCCTCGGTGGCTCGGGCTGCGGCAAGACCACGCTGCTGCGACTGATCGGCGGCATGGCGGCGGCCAACTCGGGACGGGTGGTCTTCGACGGCGAACCAGTCAACCCACGCGACCGCGCGAGGATGCTGCGCATGCGGCGCCGCATGGGCATGCTGTTCCAGTTCGGCGCGCTGTTCACCGACCTCACGGTGTTCGACAACGTGGCCTTTCCGTTGCGTGAGCACACCGACCTGAGCGTGTCGATGATCCGCGACATCGTGCTGATGAAGCTGAATGCGGTCGGCCTGCGCGGCGCGGCCGGGTTGCGCATCTCCGAGGTGTCGGGCGGCATGGCGCGGCGCATCGCGCTGGCGCGCGCGATCGCGCTCGACCCGGAACTGATCATGTACGACGAGCCCTTCGCCGGGCTCGACCTGATCTCGATGGGCGTGGCCGCCAACCTGATCCGCAAGCTCAACGACGCCACCGGTGCCACCTCGCTCGTGGTGTCGCACGACGTGCCCGAGTGCATGGCGATCAGCGACCACGTCATCCTGCTGGCCGGAGGCGGGCGCATCGTGGCCCAGGGCACGCCGGCCGAACTGATGGCGTCTGCCGACCCCGAGACGCGCCAGTTCGTGCGCGGCGAGCCCGACGGACCGGTCAAGTTCCACTACCCCGCGCCGACGCTGGCCGAGGACTTCGGGGTTGCCGCATGAACGCGCTCGCGCTCCTCGGCGTTCACGCGCTGCGCTGGCTGCACGGCTTCGGCCGTGCGGCCATCTTCTTCGCCGACCTGCTGGCCCATGTGCCCGCGGCGCTCGGGCGCTTCGGCCTCGTGGTGCACCAGGTCCATGCGGTGGGCAACCGCTCGCTGGTGATCATCCTGGCCTCGGGCCTGGCGGTCGGCTTCGTGCTTGCGCTGCAGATGTACTACGCGCTCGTCACCTACGGCGCCGCGGAGTCGCTGGGCCTGATCGTCAACCTGTCGCTGGTGCGCGAGCTCGGGCCGGTGGTGGCGGCCCTGCTGTTCGCCGGTCGCGCCGGCACCTCGCTCACCGCCGAGATCGGCCTGATGAAGGCCGGCGAGCAGCTCGCGGCGATGGAGATGATGGCGGTGGACCCGCGCGTGCGCGTGCTGGCGCCGCGCTTCCTTGGTGGCATGATCTCGATGCCCTTGCTGGCGGCGCTGTTCTCGGCGATCGGTATCCTGGGCGCCTACGTCGTCGGCGTGCTGCTGATCGGCCTGGATGCCGGCAACTTCTGGGGCCTGATGCAGGCGCGAGTGGACGTGTGGCGTGACGTCGGCAATGGTGTTGTCAAGAGCTTCGTGTTCGGCGTGCTGTGCACCGCGGTGGCGCTGTACCAGGGCTACGAGACCGAGGCCACGCCCGAGGGTGTGGCCCATGCCACCACGCGCACGGTGGTGATCTCCTCGCTCGGCGTGCTGGGCGTGGACTTCGTGTTGACGGCGCTGATGTTCTCGGCGCCCTGAATCTGGAGGCGATGGTATGAGCCGACGCAGCATCGAGACCCTGGTGGGCCTGTTCGTCCTGCTGGGCATGGCCGCCCTGCTGTTCCTGGCGCTGAAGGCGGCCAACCTGGCCAGCTTCGGCGAGCACAAGGGCTACACCGTCAGTGCCCGCTTCGACAACATCGGCGGCCTGAAGCCGCGCGCCCCGGTGCGCAGCGCCGGCGTCACGGTGGGGCGCGTCAAGAGCATCTCGCTCGATGCCAAGACCTACCAGGGCGTGGTGCGCATGGAGATCGACAGCCACATCAAGTTCCCGAAGGACACCTCGGCCAAGATCCTGACGGCCGGCCTGCTCGGCGACCAGTACGTCGGCCTCGAGCCGGGTGCCGACGAACAGGAGCTCGCCCCCCGCGACGTGATCCGTCAGACCCAGTCGGCCGTCGTGCTCGAGAACCTGATCGGCCAGCTGATCTTCAACAAGGCCGCCGAAGCGGGCTCCACGGCGCCCGCCGACGCAACGCCCAAGAAATGACGATGAAGGCCAAGCTGTTCTGGATCGCGCTGCTGGCCGGCGCCGCCGGACTGACGCACGCGCAGTCGGCCACCAGGAACGACCCGCTCGAGCCGTACAACCGCGCGATGTTCGGCTTCAACGAGGCGCTGGACAACGCGGTGCTCGCGCCGCTGGCCCGGGGGTACGTGGCCGTCGTCCCCGAGCTCGCGCGCAGCGGCGTGTCCAATGTGTTCGGCAACTTCGGCGATGTCTGGTCGGCGTTCAATCAGCTGCTGCAAGGCAAGGGCGAAGCGGCCGCGACGATGACGATGCGTGTGGCCACGAACACCCTGTTCGGCATCGGCGGTCTGTTCGACGTCGCGAGCGACCTGGGCATGGAGCGCCAGAGCGAGGACTTCGGGCAGACGCTCGGCCGCTGGGGCCTGCCCGCGGGGCCGTATTTCGTGTGGCCGGTGCTGGGGCCGTCGACGATCCGAGACAGCGCCGGCCGGCCATTGGACCTGGCCTGGTCGCCCACCCGCCTGACCGAGCACGACCTGACGCGCTACTCGATCTCCGGCCTGCAACTGATCGACACCCGCGCCAACCTGCTCGGCGCCACGCGCGTGCTCGACGGCATCGCGCTGGACAAGTACACCTTCATTCGCGACGCTTACATCGCGCGACGGCGCAACCTGGTGTACGACGGCGACCCGCCCGAGGAACCCGCGACCCCCGAACCCGCTCCCAAGTAAACCCCGAGCGCGGGCTCGCGTTGAAGGCCCTGTGCCCGCGACGCGGCCGCACGCCGAGAAAGGAAACCCATGTCCCTGAAGCACATCCTGGCCGGCCTGATGGTCGCCGCGACCGTCACCGCGCAAGCGCAGGCGACGCCCGACGCGTTGATCAAGCAGCTGTCCACCGAGGTGATCGATACCGTCAAGTCGGACAAGGCGATCCAGGCCGGCGACCTGGGCAGGATCATCGCGCTGGTGGACGCCAAGGTCATGCCGCACGTCAACTTCCAGCGCATGACGGCCTCGGCCGTCGGCCGCCACTGGCGCGAAGCCACGCTCGAGCAGAAGGCCAAGCTGCAAGCCGAGTTCAAGACCCTGCTGGTGCGCACCTATGCGGGCGCCCTGACGCAGGTGAAGGACCAGAGCGTGGCGCTCAAGCCGCTGCGCGCGGCTGCCGGCGACACCGAGGTCGTGGTGCGCACCGAAATCAAGGGCAAGGGCGAGCCGATCCAGCTCGACTACCGGCTCGAGAAGTCCGATGCGGCCTGGAAGATCTACGACGTCAACGTGCTCGGCGTCTGGCTGGTCGAGCAGTACAAGTCCAGCTTCGCGCAGGAGATCGGTGCCGGCGGCATCGACGGCCTGATCGGCAAGCTCGCCGAGCGCAACAAGGGCGCCAAGAGCTGACCTGCCTGATGAGCGCGCTGCCGGCCAGCCTGACGATCAAGGACGCGCGAGCCGCGGTGCGCGTGCTCGAGCCGGCGGTCGGCGACGGCGGCGGCGTGCTCGCGATCGATGCGAGCGCGCTGAAGAGCTTCGACACCTCGGCCATCGCCACGCTGCTCGAACTGCGGCGCCAGGCACAAGCCGTGGGCCGCACGCTCGCCGTGACCGGTGCGCCGCCGGCCATGGTCGAGCTGGCGGGCCTGTACGGCGTCGCCGACTTGCTCGGCTTCGAAACCGACGATCAGTCTTCGGCGCGCGCGTAGCGCTTCGATCGCAGGTTGCGCTTGATCTCGGCCAGCATCGGCCGCAGTTCGCTGCCGAGCTTCAGCGCCACGCCGGTGGTCAGGATGTCGATGATGACCAGGTGCAGCAGGCGCGACACCATCGGGCTGTAGCGGTCGTAGTCCTCCGGGTGATCGGCGGCGAGCAGGATCTGCTGCCCGCTCGTGGCCGAGCGCGCCAGCGGCGAACCCGTGGCGGTGATCACGATCGTGGTCGCCCCCTTGCGGCGGGCGATCTCGGCCGCGTCGAGCAGGTCGCGGCTGCGGCCCGAGTTGGAGATCACCACCGCGCAGTCGCCCGGTTGCAGCATCGTTGCGCTCATCACCTGCACGTGGCCGTCGGCGACCGCCGAGGCCGTGACGCCGAGGCGAAAGAACTTGTGCTGCGCGTCCATCGCCACGATGCCGGAGTTGCCCACACCGTAGAAGTCGATGCGCCGTCCGTTGCGGCAGGCCGCGGCCAGCGCTTCGATCGCGCGCTCGAAGGCGTGCGATGCGGCGTCGTTGCGGTAGGCCAGCAGTGCGCTGACCGCGTTGTCGATCACCTTGACGACGATGTCGCCCGGCTTGTCGTCCTCGTCGACCGCACGGTGCACGAAGGGCACGCCTTCGTTGACCGTGCCGGCGAGCTTGAGCTTGAAGTCGGCCAGGCCGTCGTAGCCGACGCTGCGGCAGAAGCGCACCACCGTCGGCTTGCTGACATGCGAGCGGTCGGCCAGCTCACTGACCGGCAGCGACGCGAAGCTGCGCGGGTCGGCCAGCACCAGCTTGGCCACGCGCTGCTCGGCCGGCGGCAGCGCCGGCAGCGCCGCGTGCACACGCTCGAGCATGCTCATGCTTCTTCGTCCCAGGCGAAGCCGTCGCGTGCGATCAGCGCGCTGGCCGCCGGCGGGCCCCACGAGCCCGCGGCGTAGGGTCGCGGCCCGGTCGTGTCGCTGCGCCAGGCGGCGAGAACCGGCTCGACCCAGCGCCAGGCCTCTTCCTGTTCGTCGCTGCGCACGAACAGGTTCAGGCGCCCGGCCACCGCATCGAGCAGCAGGCGCTCGTAGGCGCCCACGCGGGCGGTGGAGAACGCCTTGTCGAAGTCGAGGTCCAGCTTCACCGGGGCCAGCACCTCGTTGCTGCCGCTGCCCTTGGCGGCGAGCAGGTGCAGCTCGAGCCCGTCCTCGGGCTGCAGCTTGATCACCAGCTTGTTGGCGCGTGCACTGCCGGCGAAGATGGAGTGCGGCACCGGCCGGAAGTTGACGACGATCTGCGCATCGCGCCCGGGCAGGCGCTTGCCGGTGCGAAGGTAAAAGGGCACGCCGGCCCAGCGCCAGTTCTGCACTTCCGTGCGCAACGCGACGAAGGTCTCGGTGGCGCTGGCCGCGGGCACCTTGGCCTCGTCCAGGTAGCCCACGGCCGCCTGGCCCTCGACGTTGCCGGCGCGGTACTGGCCTCGCACCACGTCGCGCGCCACGCTCTCGGGCGTGAAGGGCTTCAGCGACTTCAGCACCTTCAGCTTTTCGTCGCGGATCGCGTCGGCATCGCCGTTGGCGGGCGGTTCCATCGCGATGATCGTCAGCAACTGCAGCGCGTGGTTCTGGACCATGTCGCGCAGCGCACCGGTGCGGTCGTAGAAGTCGCCGCGCGTGCCCACGCCGAGTGCCTCGGCGATCGTGATCTGGATGTTGGCGATGCTTTCGCGTCGCCACAGCGGTTCGAACAGGGCATTGCCGAAGCGCAGGGCCGTGAGGTTCTGCACCGCGGGCTTGCCCAGGTAATGGTCGATGCGCATCGCCTGCGCCTCGGTAAACGAGGCGCGCACGACGCGATTGATCTCCTGCGCGCTTGCCAGGTCGTGGCCGAGCGGCTTTTCGAGCACCACGCGCACGTGCGGGCCGTTCAGACCGGCCGCACCGAGCTGGGCGCAGATCTGCGTGAACAGGTGCGGGCTGGTGGCGAGGAAGAAGATGGTGGTATCCGCCCCGCGCGCGTCGAGCCACTGCTTCAGGCCCGCGTAGTGCTCGGGCTGCGCCAGGTCCATGCGCCGGTAGTGCAGCAGCGCGGCGAAGCGCGCGAACTCTTCGTCGCTCGGGCGCTTGGCGCTTTCGACCTCGCAGAAGCGGTCGCGGATGAAACCGCGGTACTCGTCGTCGCTGCGCTCGTCGCGCGCCACGGCGAGGATGCGCCCGCCCTCGGGCAGCTTGCCGTGGCGCCACGCCTGGAACAGCGCCGGCATCAGCTTGCGCCAGGTCAGGTCGCCCGTACCGCCGAAAAGAACGAGATCGAAAGACATCGTGGAGTGGTCGGAAGAACTGGTGATGTAATTTTGTTACTGCTACGATGATGCATGAGTTTCTTGGCCCGGTCAACGCGGGCCGCGCCGTGATGAACCAGCTCGAACAGCTCAAGCAATTCACCACCGTCGTCGCCGATACCGGCAACTTCAAGCAGCTCGCGCAGTTCGCGCCGCGCGACGCGACGACCAACCCGTCGCTGATCCTGAGGGCCGTGCAGCAACCCGAGTACGCGCCGCTGCTGGCCGAAACGGTGCGTGCGGTGAAGGGCAAGGCGCTCGACCGTGTCGTCGACCAGGTGCTGGTGCGCTTCGGCATCGAGATCCTGAACGTCGTGCCGGGCCGTGTCAGCACCGAGGTCGACGCGCGCCTGTCGTTCGACACCGCCGCGACGATCGCGCGCGCGCACCGTTTGATCGAGCTCTACGAGCGTGCCGGTGTGGCGCGCGAGCGCGTGCTGATCAAGGTGGCGTCGACCTGGGAGGGCATCCAGGCGGCCAAGGCGCTCGAGCACGAAGGCATCCACTGCAACCTGACGCTGCTGTTCGCGTTCTGCCAGGCGGTGGCCTGCGGCGAAGCCGGCATCACGCTGATCTCGCCCTTCGTCGGCCGCATCTACGACTGGCACAAGAAGGCGGCCGGCAGCGCCTGGGACGAGGCCGCGCGTGCCGGGTCCAACGACCCTGGTGTGCGCTCGGTGAGCCAGATCTACACCTACTACAAGCACTTCGACATCGGCACCGAGGTGATGGGAGCGAGCTTTCGCAATGTCGGGCAGATCCAGGCCCTGGCCGGTTGCGACCTGCTGACGATCAGCCCCGAACTGCTGGCTCAACTGCAGGCCAGCGAGGCGCCGCTGGTGCGCGCGCTCGATCCGGAGTCCGCGAAACGCGCCACGGTGCACGCACACACGTTCAACGAGGCGGGCTTTCGCTTCGCGCTCAACGACGATGCGATGGCCAGCGAGAAGCTGGCCGAAGGCATCCGCGCCTTCGCGGCCGACGCCGCCAAGCTGGACGCGATGATCGAGGCCTTGCCATGACGACGCGCTGCGACCGCACCCAGGCCTGGACCGCGCTCGCCGGCCACTACCGGGCGCATGGTCGCGACTTCGACCTGCGCGACGCGTTCACGCGCGACCCGGGGCGCGCCGCGGCACTGAGCTGCGAAGCGCCCGAGGTCTTTGCCGACCTGTCGAAGAACCTCGTCGACGTCGCGGCAATGAAGTTCCTGCTCGACCTGGCGCACGAGTGCGGCATCGAGCCGCGGCGCGACGCCATGTTCGCGGGCGAACCGATCAACGCCACCGAAGGCCGCGCGGTGCTGCACAGCGCGTTGCGCGCGCCACGAGGTGCCGCCGCGTTCTCCGACGAAGTGCACGGTGTGCTCGACGCGATGCTGGCCTACGCCGATGTGCAGCGCGACGGCACCGCGAGCGGCATCCGTCACGTCGTCAACATCGGCATTGGCGGCAGCGACCTCGGGCCGCAGATGGCCGTCACCGCGCTCGAGCCCTGGGTGCCCACGGGCCTGCAGATGCACTTCGTCAGCAACGTCGACGGCCACGACCTGACACGCGTGATGCGGCGCCTGAATGCACGCGAGACCCTGTTCGTGGTCGCGTCGAAGACCTTCACGACGCAGGAGACGATGACCAACGCGATGGCCGCGCGTCAGTGGTTCCTGGCGCAGGAGGGCATGACGCAGGCCGACATCGCGCGCCACTTCGCGGCCACCACGACCAATGTGCGTGCCGCGGCCGAGTTCGGCATCACCACCACCTTCGGCTTCTGGGATTGGGTCGGTGGCCGTTACTCGCTGTGGAGTGCGATCGGCCTGCCCATCGCACTCGCCGTCGGTGGCACGAACTTCCGTGCGCTGCTCGCCGGTGCGCACGCGATGGACCGCCACTTCGCCGAAACACCGCTGGCGCGCAACCTGCCGGTGCTGCTGGCGCTGATCGATCTCTGGTACCGCAACTTTCACCATTTCGGCAGCCGCTCGGTGGCGCCCTACCACCAGGGCCTCGCGCGCCTGCCGGCCTACCTGCAGCAGCTCGAGATGGAGAGCAATGGCAAACGGGTGGACATGCACGGTGAGCTGCTGCCCTACGCCACCAGCCCGGTGGTGTGGGGCGAGCCCGGCACGAACGGCCAGCACGCCTACTTCCAGATGCTGCACCAGGGCACCGACGTCGTGCCGGTAGAGTTCATCGCCGTCAAGCACGCACAGCATGGTCTGGCGGACTCGCATACGAAGCTGCTCGCCAACTGCCTGGCGCAGAGCCAGGCGCTGATGCTCGGCAAGAGCGCCGACGAGGCGCTGGCCGAGTCGGCACCGACCGCGGCCGCGGGCTACGACCGCGCACGCCTGGCGCAGCACCGCAGCTTCCCGGGCAACCGGCCGAGCACGACGCTGGTGCTCGACCGGCTGACGCCGCGCTCGCTGGGTGCGCTGATCGCGCTCTACGAGCACCGCGTGTTCACCACCGGTGCGCTGTGGGGCATCAACAGCTTCGACCAATGGGGTGTCGAACTCGGCAAGGCGCTCGCCAACCGGCTGCTGCCGCGTTTCGCGAGCGGCGATGCGAGCGGGCTCGACGCCTCCACCGCCGCGCTGCTCGCGCGCCTGCGCTCATGAGCCGGCGCGCCGTCGTGTTCGACGTCGGCGGCGTGCTGGTGCAGTGGAAACCGCTGGAATTGATGCGCGCGCACTTCGGTGACCTGGCGCGCGACGACGCCGGCGCCCGGGCCGTGATGGCCCAGGTGTTCCAGACCTTTGCGCCCGAGGCCGACTGGGGCGCCTTCGACCGCGGCCACGTCGAGCCCGACGTGCTGGCCGAGCGCATCGCCGCGCGCACCGGTTATCCACGTGCGCAGTTGGCAGCGCTGATCGACGCGATCCCGCAGCACCTGCAACCGATGCCCGACAGCGTCGCGCTGCTGCAGCGTGTGCGTGCGGCGGGCCACCGACTGGCGCTCCTGTCCAACATGCCGCGGCCCTATGCCGCCCATCTCGAGCGGGCACACGAATGCTTCGGCTGGTTCGAACACCGCACCTGGTCCGGGCGCCTGGGCGTGATGAAGCCGCAGCGCGAGATCTTCGACCACATCCGCGAGGCCGCGGGGCTGGACCTCGCGCACGCGGTGTTCGTCGACGACCACCTGGGCAACATCGAAGCGGCACGCGCCTACGGTTGGCACGCGATCCACTTCGACGGCGCGGCCGGCTGCGCGGCGGCGCTCGAGCGCGAGGGCTTCCTCTAGCGCAGGCTCAGCGCGGACGCGCGAGCCAGCTTTCGGCCAGGCGCACCCACATCGTCGCGCCGAGCGGGATCAGGTCGTCGTTGAAGTCGTAGCTCGGGTTGTGCAGCATGCAGGGCCCCATGCCGTGGCCGCTGTCGCGGTGGCTGCCGTCGCCGTTGCCGATCAGGAAGTAGCAGCCGGGCTTGTCGAGCAGGAAGTAGCTGAAGTCCTCGGCGCCCATCGTCGGTTCGAAGTCGAGCACGTTGCCCGCGCCTGCCACGTCGGCGGCCACCTGGCGGAAGAACGCGGTCTCGGCCTCGTGGTTGATCGTCGGCGGGTAGTTGCGGTGGAACTCGAAGCTGCTGCGCACGCCGAAGGCGGCGGCCGTGCCCTCGACCACCTCCTTCATGCGGCGCTCGATCAGGTCCAGCACCTCGAGCGTGAAGGTGCGCACCGTGCCCTCGAGCACGCAACTGTCGGGCACCACATTGGTCGCCTCGCCGGCATGGATCATCGTCACCGAGATCACCGCGGCGTCGATCGGCCGCTTGTTGCGCGTGACGATGGTCTGGAAGGCCTGCACCATCTGGCAGGCCACCGGCACCGGATCCAGCCCCAGGTGCGGCATCGCGCCGTGCGCGCCCTTGCCGGTGATCGTGATCTTGAACTCGTTGCTCGACGCAAAGCAGGGCCCGGGCTTGACCGCGAACTGGCCGACCTTCATGCCGGGCCAGTTGTGCGCACCGAAGATCGCCTCCATCGGGAACTTCGTGAACAGGCCGTCCTTGATCATCTCGCGCGCCCCGCCGCCGCCTTCCTCGGCCGGCTGGAACACGAGGTAGACGGTGCCGTCGAAGTTGCGGTGCCTCGCGAGATGTTTGGCCGCGGCGAGCAGCATCGCGGTGTGGCCGTCGTGGCCGCAGGCGTGCATCTTGCCGGCGAAGGTGCTGGCGTGAGCGAACTTGTTGTGCTCGGTCATCGGCAGCGCGTCGATGTCGGCGCGCAGGCCCACGGCGCGGTCGGACGTGCCGTTCTTGACGATGCCCACCACGCCGGTGGTGCCCAGGCCCCGGTGCACCGGGATGCCCCAGTCGGTCAGCGCCTGGGCGATCAGGTCGCTGGTGCGCTGCTCCTGGAAGCACAGCTCCGGGTGGGCGTGGATGTCGCGCCGCAGCGTGGCGATGCTCGCCGCGTCGGCAAGGATGGATTCGATCGGCTTCATGGCAAGGCCCCGGGAGGATCGGTCACCCAGTTTAAGCAGTCAGCCAAGCAAACACCGCGGATCCGGCTTTGCCGGGCCGCTGGCGTTGCCCCCTCGAGGGGGAGCGGCGAAGCTGGAGGGGGTGGGCCTATCTACGGACCTTGCCGTCCCCCGACAGGATGGTCAGGTCGACGAAACGCGACCCCGCATGCTTGTTGGCCGCGAAGTCGACGTAGAAGCCACCGAGGTTGAATTCGCGCAGCGACTCCATGGCGCCGATCAGTGCGTCCTGCGTCGGCGCGTTGCCGGCGCGTCGTAGCGCCTCGGCCAACGTCTTGGCCGCCACATAGCCCTCGATGCTGCTGTAGTTGGGTTCGAACTTGCCGCCGCCGGCCTGGCCCGCGGCAAGGTACTCGCCCGAAATCAGCGTGACGGGCGAGTAGGGGTAAGGCATCACCTGGCTGACGACCACGCCGCGCGCGTCGCTGGCCAGCTCGTCGGCCAGTGCCTTGGTGCCGACGAAGCTGACGTTGTAGAAGGTGCCGCCGAAGCCCGCCTTGCGCGCCGCACGGATGAAGGCGGCGCAGGACTTGTAGGCACTGATCTGCACGATCGCGTCGGGCTTGCCGGCCAGGATCGACTTGACCGCGGCGTCCACGTCCACCGTGTTGCGTTCGACCGTGCCCAAGCCTGCCGGCTCCATTCCGAGCGGCTTGAGCGCACGGACGACACCGTCGAGACCGGCCTTGCCGTAGGAGTCGTTCTGGTAGAAGACGCCGATGCGCTTGATGCCCACCGAGGTGACCTGCTTGACGATCTCGCCGGTCTCGTCGAAGTACGAGGCGCGCACGTGGAACGCGTAGCGGTTGAACGGCTCACGCAGCGCCTGCGCGCCGGTGAAGGGCGCGATGAAGGGTGTGCGCGCCGCGGTGGCCACCGGCAGCGCCGCCAGGCTGGTGGGCGTGCCGATGTAGCCGAAGAGGGCGAACACCCCGTCCTTGACCAGCTGTTCGGTGTTGGCCTTGCAGCGGTCGGGCTCGTAGCCGTCGTCCAGGCTTTTCAGCTCGACCGGCCGGCCGTTGATGCCGCCCTTGGCATTGAGGCGGTCGAAGTAGAGCAGCGCGCCGCGCTTGAACTGTTCGCCCAGCTGCGCCGCCGGCCCGCTGAACGCCGCCGACTGACCGAGCAGGAAGGGGCGCTGCGCGGCCTGGGCCCACGCGGGAGCGGCGAGCACCGAGGCGGCAGCACCGGCCAGGTGCTTCAAGACGTGGCGGCGCGTGCCGGGTCGGGGACTGCTCTGGCGCATGGCGGGTTCCTCGACGACGCGACGCCGGCCGCCCGTCGGACGCGGGACAGGGCTCGGTTTCGTCGCCACCGGCACGTTAGCGCCGGCCCGCTGGCCGTGCACAAACCAGTGCCGAAACAAACATTCGGCGCTGTGCAATAGTTCATCCATGAGCGCGCTGGCCGATTCCCCCCCTGTCGTTCGTACCGTGCATGGCGCCTGCCCGCACGACTGCCCGGACACCTGCGCGATGCGCATCACCGTCGCCGACGGCAAGGTGGTGCGCATCCAGGGCGACCCCGACCACGGCTCGACGCAGGGCGCCCTGTGCACCAAAGTCAGCCGCTATGCCGAGCGCTCGTACCACGCCGAACGCGTGCTGCATCCGCTGAAACGCAGCGGCCCCAAAGGCTCGGGGCAGTTCGTTCGTGTGGGCTGGGACGAGGCGCTGGCCGACATCGCGGCGCGCCTGTCGGCCATTGCCGCACGCGACCCACAGGCCATCGTGCCCTACAGCTATGCCGGCACGATGGGCCTGGTGCAGGGCGAGGCGATGGCGCAGCGCTTCTTCCACAAGCTCGGTGCGTCGCTGCTCGACCGCACGATCTGCTCGATGGCCGGCGGCGAGGCGCTCGCCGCCACCTACGGCAGCAAGGTCGGCATGCATGTGCGCTTCTTCGCCGAGAGCCAGCTGATCGTGATCTGGGGCAGCAATTCGATCGCCAGCAACCTGCACTTCTGGACCCTGGCGCAGGAGGCCAAGCGGCGCGGCGCCAAGCTGGTGGCGATCGACCCGCGGCGCACCGAGACGGCCGAGAAGTGCCACCAGCACATCGCGCTGCGGCCGGGCACCGACGGCGCGCTCGCGCTCGGCGTGATGCACGAGCTGATCGAGCGCGGCTGGATCGACCGCGACTACATCGAGCGCCATGTGGCCGGCTTCGACCGTCTCGCGCGGCGCATCGCCGAGTGGGCGCCCGAGCGCGCGGCCGCCACCTGCGGCATCACGGCCGACGAGGTGCGCGGCCTGGCGCGCGACCTGGGCACCACGCAGCCGGCCGCGATCCGCCTGAACTACGGCATGCAGCGCGTGCGCGGCGGCGGCAACGCGGCGCGCCTGATCGCGCTGTTGCCTTGCCTGACGGGGGCCTGGCGCCATCGCGCCGGCGGCCTGCTCCTGTCGAGCTCGGGCTGGTTCGCGCAGTTCAAGAACCCGCAGCTCGTGCGCAGCGATCTGCTCGCCGGCCGCCGCCCGCGCACGATCAACATGAGCACGATCGGCGACGACCTGCTGCGCGAAAGTTCGGCCGCGTTCGGCCCGAAGATCGAGGCGCTGGTCGTCTACAACAGCAACCCGGTCGCGGTGGCGCCGGAGTCGAAGAAGGTCGTCGCCGGCTTCGCGCGCGAAGACCTGTTCACGGTCGTGCTCGAGCACTTCCTCACCGACACTGCCGACCACGCCGACTACGTGTTGCCGGCCACCACCCAGCTCGAGCATCTGGACGTGCATGGCACCTACGGCCACACCGACATCATGTTCAACGAGCCGGCGATCGTGCCGCTCGGTGAATCCAGGCCCAACACGCAGGTCTTCCGCGATCTGGCCGTGCGCATGGGCTTCACCGAAACCTGCTTCGCCGACGACGACGAGGAACTCGCGCGCCAGGCCTTCGACTGGGACGCGATCGGCACCTCGTTCGAGGCCTTGCGCGAGCGCGGCTGGGCGGCCCTGCCGCTGCCCGAGGCGCCGTTTGCGAACGGCGGCTTCCCGACCTCGGACGGGCGCGTGCGGGTGGACGTCTGCGGCCTGGGCGTGCCCGAGCACCTGCCGAACCACGAGTGCGCCGAGACCACGCCCGAACTCGCGGCGCGCTACCCGCTGCAGATGATCTCGCCGCCGGCGCGACACTTCCTGAACTCGACCTTCGTCAACGTCAAGAGCCTGCGCACGGTGGAAGGTGAGCCGCTGCTCGAGATCCACGCCGACGACGCGCGCGCCCGCGGCATCGCCAGCGGCGCGATGGTGCGTGTCTTCAACGATCGTGGCGAGTACCGCTGCAAGGCCGAGGTCAGCGAACGCGCGCGGCCGGGCGTGGTCAACGGCCTGGGCGTGTGGTGGCGCAAGTTCGGCCCCGCGGGCACCAACGTCAACGAGGTCACGAGCCAGGCGCTCACCGACATCGGGCGCGCACCGACCTTCTACGACTGTCTGGTCCAGGTCGAACCCTTGCAGTGAAACGCTGGGTGCGTGTGGCGGCCATCGGCATCTCAGGCATCGCCGCATTGATCGGCGCGGCCTGCCTGACGGTGGGCTGCTCGACGCTCGGCTACTACGCGCAGTCGGTCGGCGGCCATCTCGACCTCGTCGCTCGTGCCAAGCCGATCGACGAGCTCGCCGCCGACCCCGCCGCACCGGCCGCACTGCGCGAGCGGCTCGCGCTGGCCGCACGCATCCGCGACTTCGCGGTGTCGGACCTCGGCCTGCCCGACAACCGCAGCTACCGCCGCTACAGCGATCTCGGCCGCCCGGCCGCGGTGTGGAACGTGGTGGCCGCGCCCGAGCTGTCGCTCAAGCTCGAGACCTGGTGCTTCCCGGTTGTCGGTTGCGTGGGCTACCGTGGCTACTACGAGCGCGCGGCGGCGGATGCCCAAGGCGAGCAGCTGCGCGCACGCGGCCTGGAGGTCAATGTGTACGGCGTGCCGGCGTATTCGACGCTCGGCAAGCTCGACTGGCTCGGCGGCGACCCGTTGCTCAACACCTTCATCGGCTGGCCCGAGGGCGAACTGGCGCGCCTGGTGTTCCACGAACTCGCGCACCAGGTCGTGTTCGCGAAGGACGACACCGTGTTCAACGAGTCCTTCGCCACCGCGGTCGAGCGCATCGGCGTGCAGCGCTGGCTGGCGCAGCGGGCCGGCGACGAGGCACGGCGCCAGTATGCGCAACTCGACGCCCGGCGCAACGCCTTCCGCGCGCTCACCGGCCGCTACCGCGACAAGCTGCAGACGCTGTACGCGAGCCGGGCCGGCGACGCCGACAAGCGCCGCGACAAGGCCGCGCTGATGGCCGCGCTGCGTGCCGACTACGCGGCGCTCAAGGCCGACCCCGGCAGCCCGCTCGCCGGCTTCACGGGCTACGACGGCTGGTTCGAGCGCGCCAACAACGCGAGCTTCGGCGTGATGGCGGCCTACAACGAGTTCGTGCCTGGTTTCGAGCGCCTGTTCGAACGCGAAGGGCGCGACTTCTCGCGCTTCTACGCCGCGGTCGAGCGTTTGTCCGCCTTGCCCAAGGCCGAGCGCCACGCGACACTTGCCGCACCCTGAGGAGCCTGACCCATGCCCGACATCAAGATCCACCGCGAGCACGCACTCGGCCTGGCCAAGGCGCGCAAGGTCGCCTGGCAGTGGGCCGAGGAGGTCGAGAAGAAGTTCGACATGGAATGCACCGTGATCGAGGGCGAGTTCAGCGACACGGTGCAGTTCACGCGCACGGGCGTCAATGGCCAGCTGGTGGTCGCGGCAGACCACTTCGACCTCGACGCCAAGCTCGGCTTCCTGCTCGGCGCGTTCAGCAAGACGATCGAGGGCGAGATCCAGAAGAACCTCGACGCGCTGCTGGCCAAGAACAGCAAGCCCGCCGCGAAGGCCACCCCGAAGAAGGCGGCCTCGAAGAAGTAGCTCGCGCTACTTCAGCGATTCGATCAGGTCCACGTACTCCTGCATCGCGGCGGCGCTGTCCTTGCCCTTGACCTCGTTCCACGCATCCCACTTGGCGCGGCCCACCATGTCGGTGAAGCCCGGGCGCTTGCCGTCGACGTCGCCCACGGTCGCCTGCTTGTACAGCGCGTAGATCTGTAGCAGCGTGGCGTTGTCGGGCTTCTCCGGCAGGCTCTTGCTCGCGGCAACGGCTTTCTCGAACGTGGCTTTCAGGTCGGCCATGGGCGGCTCCTCTTGGGGTTTGATGGCATGGACGCGGGCAATCTTAGCGGGCAACGTGGCCGCGCACGAGCAGGAGACCAGACATGAGCGCCGCCCCCGCACCCGCCGAGCGCATGTCGCGCGTCGACCATGCGTGGCTGCGCATGGACACCGACGCGAATCCGATGATGATCGTCGGCGTGTGGCTGCTCGCACCCAGGCTCACGCAGCCCGAGCTGGCCGCGCGCGTGCAGGGCTCGCTGCTGGCCTACCCGCGCTTCCGCCAGAAGGTGGTCGAGGACCCGATGGGGGCGTTGTGGGTCGAGGACGCCCGCTTCGACCTCGGCCACCATGTCACGCGCGACACGCTGCGCCCGAAGCCGGGTGAGGCAGCGCTGGAGGCGTTGAAGCGCCGTGTCGCCGAGCTGTGCGCGCAACCGCTGGACCCGTCGCGCCCGCTCTGGCAGTTCCACTTGATCGAGGACCTGGACGGTACGCAGAGCGCGCTCGTTTCGCGCATCCACCACTGCATCGGCGACGGCATCGCGCTGATCTCGGTGATGCTGTCGATCGCCGACGGCGGCAAGCCGCCACCGCAGCGCCGCCCGCGCGAGGCCGCCGGGGAAGACGAACACGACTGGATCGCCGACACCCTGATCAAGCCCTTCACCGAGCTGACGATCAAGGCCATCGGCTTCACCGGCCAGGGCATGGGCAAGGGCCTGGAGATGCTGGCCGAACCCAGCGGCAGCCTCGACGTGGCGCGCCTGGGCCTGCAGGTGGCCAGCGACGTGGCGGCGCTGGCGCTGATGCCCGACGACTCGCCGACGCGCCTGAAGGGCCAGGCCACGCCCGGCAAGCGCGTGGCCTGGAGCGAGCCGATGCCGCTGGACGAGGTGAAGGCGGTGGGCCGCGCGTTCGGCGTCTCGATCAACGATGTGCTGCTGGCCTGCGTGGCCGGCGCCATCGGCGACTACCTGCGCGACAAGGGCGACGACCCGAACGGCCAGGAGATCCGCGCGATGGTGCCGGTGAACCTGCGACCGCTGTCGGAGGCCTGGAAGCTCGGCAACCGCTTCGGCCTCGCACCGCTGGTGCTGCCGATCGGCATTGCGCACCCGGCCGAGCGCCTGTACGCGGTGCATGCGCGCATGAACCAGCTGAAGACGAGCTACCAGCCGCTGCTCGCCTTTGCGGTGCTCGCGGTGTCCGGGATGATGATCAAGCCGGTGCAGTCGGCGATCACCGGCCTGTTCGCGAAGAAGGCCACCGCGGTGATGACCAATGTGCCGGGGCCGAAGGAGCCGATCCGCTTCTGCGGCCGCACCGTGAACCAGGTGATGTTCTGGGTGCCGCAGTCGGGCGACATCGGCATGGGCGTGTCGATCCTGTCCTACGCCGGCGGCGTGCAGTTCGGCCTCATCACCGACGCACGCATGTGCCCCGACCCGGAGGCCATCGTCGCCGGCTTCCGGCCCGAGTTCGACAAGCTGATGTGGCTGGCGCTGATGGGGCCATGGCCGGCGATCTAGGCCGCGGCCGATCGCTAGTGGTTGCCGGCCTTCCAGCGCTCGTCGAACTCGCGCTTGCTGCGGATGAAGTGGTTGGCGCACTCGATCAGTTGATCGGTCGTCGGGTTGCCGTCGCAACTGGCGGGTCGCTTGTAGTACGCCGCCCACGCGCGCTCCTTGCGGCGTTGCTCGTCGGCATTGGGTTGTCGTGCGGGCGGGGACGCCGCTGGGATCACGGCCTGGCTCGGTTCGACGGCCGTGGAGGCGGCCGCGGCCGGCGGTGGCTCCGATGGCCCCGCTGCTGGGGGCGCCGTCTCGATCAGCGTCGGCGGCGCCTTGGCGAGCGGCGGCGCCTCGACGTGCGTTGCCGGCCGCGTCGACGCCAACGTCTGGATTGCATCGCGCGGCGACAGGCGTTCGAGCGCGAAGAACACCAGCGTGGCGCCGGCCGCGCCGATCGCGATGCCAAGAAGCAGCGCCCAGCCCCAGGCAGCGTCGCGCCGGCCCGGCGTCGGCGCCGCGGCTTCGCTGGTCCAGTCGCTGTCGCTGAAGCTCATCGCCGAGGCCCGTCTGTCAGTCCTCGAGTTCGGCCTTGGCCATCTCGACGTCCAGCGTCTCCATCGCGTCGGCCGGGGTGCAGGCGGCCGCGTCGGCGTACAGCTTCTCGGCCTCCTTCATCTTCTTGTCGCCGTCGAGCATCACCAGGCCGTTGGCGTACTCCACCATCGCGATCGCGCTCGCCGGGTTGAGCTTGAGTGCCTGCTGGAACATCTTCACGCCCGTGGCCTTGTCGGCGCCCTGGGTCCGGCCCAGCAGCGAGCCCACCTTGTCGATCACCTCGGCGTGGAAGGTGCCGAGCGCGACATGCGCGTCGGCATGCTTGGGCGCGAGCTTGATCGTGGTCTCGAGCGCACCCTTGACCTTGGCGCCCAGCCCCTGCGCCAGCGCCTTGGCCACGCTGATGCCCTGGCTGTAGCGGCCGAGTGCATAGGCCTGCCAGTAGTACGCATTGGCGTTCTTCGGCTCCTCGGCCTGCTGCGCCTGGGCACGTTCGGCGATCTCCTGGAACATCGCGAGCTTGGCCTTCTCGCTCTTCTCGAGGTAGTTGGCGTAGATGGCCTGCGCCTTGTTGGCCACCGTGATGCCGGCGCCGCCGGCTTTCAGTCCGGCGTCGTGCGCTTTCTGGAACTCGCCGTTGTGAAACAGCACCCAGGCCTCGAGCACCTTGGCGTCCTTGGGCAGCGGCTCGGCGTCGCCGGCGTGCAGGCGTGCCCACTGCTTCTTGACCGCTGCGGCATCGAGCGCCGGCGCGTCATAGGGGAAGGCGGTCCACTTGGCCATTCAGTGCTCCTCGTCGTGTTGTTCAGTGGCGGTACGGTGCGACCAGCTGGTGCAGGTGCTCGCGCGCGGCCGGCTCGATGTAGGGCATCAGCAGGCTCAGCACATGGTAGGCGCCACGCGCCAGGGCGGGGCCCGAGGTTTCGGGTTCGAGCGCGCGCCGCGGATCGCGCACGTACTCGTAGCTGAGCCAATAGGTCAGCACGACCACCATCGCGGTGGCCACCGGTTCGGCCTCACGGGCGTCGATCCGAACCGCCGCGCCGCGCGACAGGCCGCCCAGCACCGACTGCACCGCGCGCCCCTTGGCCCTCAGGATGTGCTGGAACTGCGTCTCCAGGCGCCGGTTCTTGCTCAGCAGGTCGTTGAGGTCGCGGTACAGGAAGCGGTACTGCCACAGGGTCTCGAACAGCATGTGGAAGAACAGCCACGCGTCCTCGACGTTGCGCACGTTGTCGGCCGCGAGCAGGATCTCGGCCAGCGCCTTCTCGTAGCGCCCGAACAGGCCGTTGATCAACTCATCCTTGGCCGGGTAGTGGTAGTACAGGTTTCCGGGGCTGATCTTCAGCTCGGCCGAGATCACGGTGGTGCTGACGTTGGGCTCGCCGAAGCGGTTGAACAGGTCGAGCGTGACGTCGAGGATGCGCTCGGCGGTACGGCGGGGCTTCTTCTTGGGCTCGGCAGCGGCCATGAGGGGATTCTTGCACCAACCTAGAATCTGTCGCCATGCCCGCCGTCGTGTTCGATCAGGTCGCCAAGACCTATGCAGGCGCGCGCGGCGAGGTGCGCGCGCTCGACGGCGTGTCCTTCGACATCGGCGCGGGCGAGTTCTTCGGCCTGCTCGGGCCCAATGGGGCCGGCAAGACGACGCTGATCTCCATCCTCGCCGGGCTGACGCGCGCTACCCGCGGCACGGTCACGGTGATGGGCCACGACGTGGTGACCGACTACGCCGCGGCGCGCAAGGCGCTGGGCGTCGTGCCGCAGGAACTGGTGTTCGACCCCTTCTTCTCGGTGCGCGAATGCCTGCGCATCCAGAGCGGCTACTTCGGCATCCACCGCAACGACGCCTGGATCGACGAGCTGCTGGCCGGCCTGGGCCTGGCGGACAAGGCCGACGTCAACACGCGCCAGCTCTCGGGCGGCATGAAGCGGCGCGTGCTGGTGGCGCAGGCCCTGGTACACAAGCCGCCGGTGATCGTGCTCGACGAGCCGACGGCCGGCGTCGATGTCGAGCTGCGCCAGACGCTCTGGAGTTTCGTTGCCCGCCTGAACAAGGACGGCCACACGGTGCTGCTGACCACGCACTACCTCGAGGAAGCCGAGGCACTGTGCAGCCGCATCGCGATGCTCAAGCAGGGGCGCGTGGTCGCACTCGACCGCACGGCCAACCTGCTGGCCGGCACGGCGCACCAGATGCTGCGTTTCAAGACCGACGATGCGCTGCCGGCGTCGGTGGCGTCGCAGGCGCGGGTGACAGGGCGCATCGCCCAGGTGCGCGCCCACGACGCCGCCGAGGTCGAGTCGGTGCTGGCGCGGCTGCGCCAGGCGCGTGTTCGCGTCGAGGATCTCGAGATCGGCCGGGCCGATCTGGAGGACGTGTTCCTCGAGATCATGCAAGGGGCGGCAGAGGTGGCGTCGTGATGGTTCGTCTGCGGGCGACGGCCGGGCCGCGCCGGCGGCACCCGCGTTCTCCGGCCTGCCTCGCGGGCGGGCACCGCGGTGCGCTGGCTTGGCCCTCGTCAACACCGACGTCTTCTTGCGTGCGTCGAGGCGACCGCGAATGCTGGCCTGCGCCCGCGGGCACCACCGTCACGCTGCGAGCCACATCGCTGGCATGCCACCCGTCGAACACCGGTCTGCGGCCCTGGGTTGGCGGTGCGGGCATGCGGGCGCAGGCCAGCATTCGCGGTCGCCAAGGCGCTGGAGGGCTTGCAAGGTGTTGATGCTGCGGAGATCGCACGAGGCAACGCTCGCCCGCGAGGCAGGCCGGAGAACGCATGCCCGCATCGCCGACCCTTGCACCCATCTGCGCACGCCCATCAACAAGTGAACCTCGAAGGCGCTCGCACCCTTTTCTACAAGGAGATCCTGCGTTTCTGGAAGGTGAGCTTCCAGACCGTGGCAGCCCCTGTGCTGACCGCCGTGCTCTACCTGCTGATCTTCGGCCACGTGCTTGAGGACCATGTGCAGGTGTTCCCCGGCGTCGTCTACACCAGCTTCCTGATTCCGGGCCTGGTGATGATGAGCGTGCTGCAGAACGCGTTTGCCAACAGCAGCAGCTCGCTGATCCAGAGCAAGATCACCGGCAACCTGGTGTTCCTGCTGGTCACGCCGCTGTCGCACTGGGCCTGGTTCGCGGCCTATGTCGGCGCCAGCGTGGTGCGCGGGCTGGCGGTGGGCACGGGCGTGTTCCTCGTCACCGTGTGGTTCGCGCCGCCGCACTTCGTCGAGCCGTGGTGGATCCTGATCTTCGCCGCACTCGGGGCTGGCATGCTCGGTGCGCTGGGCCTGATCGCCGGGCTGTGGGCGGAGAAGTTCGACCAGATGGCGGCGTTCCAGAACTTCATCATCATGCCGATGACCTTCCTGTCCGGCGTGTTCTATTCGGTGCACTCGCTGCCGCCGTTCTGGCAGGGCCTGTCGCACCTGAACCCCTTCTTCTACATGATCGACGGCTTCCGGCGCGGCTTCTTCGGCGCCAGCGACGTGTCGCCGTGGATCTCGCTCGCGGTGGTCGGCACCAGCTTCATCGTCGTCTCCGCCATCGCGCTGCGGCTGCTCGCGAACGGCTACAAGATCCGCAGCTGAGCGAGATGAAGCGGCCGCCCTTCGAGACCATCGCCCTGGTGCTGCAGGGCGGCGGTGCGCTTGGGGCTTATCAGGCCGGCGTGTTCGAGGGGCTGGCCGAGGCGAAGATCGAACCCGACTGGGTGGCCGGCATCTCGATCGGTGCCATCAACGCGGCGCTGATCGCGGGCAACGAGCCGGCGCGGCGGTTGGAGCGGTTGCAGGCGTTCTGGCGCACCGTGACCGCACCGCCTTTGCTGCCGGCCACCGCTGCCTGGTGGGCCGGCGCGATCGAGCAGGGCGGTGCGGCGGCGCGCACGGCGCTCGGCTGGTTCGAGGCGTCGCGCGCGCTGGTCGAAGGGCAACGCGGTTTCTTCGCGCCGCGCCTGCCGTCGCCGGCGTTCGCCGTGCAGGCGTCGGTGGACACGCTGTCCTTCTACGACACGGCGCCGCTGAAGGGCACGCTCGAGAGCCTGGTCGACTTCGACCGCCTCAATCACGCGCGCAGTCCGCGCTTCACGGTCTCGGCGGTCGACGTCGAGAGCGGCAACTACGAGCTCTTCGACAGCCGGCGCGGGCGCTGGGCCGGGCGCATCCGCCCCGAGCATGTGATGGCCTCGGGGGCGCTGCCGCCGGGCTTTGCGGCGGTGGAGATCGAAGGGCGCCACTACTGGGACGGCGGCCTGGTCTCCAACACGCCGCTGGCCACCGTGCTCGACGACGAGCCGCGGCGCGACACGCTGGCCTTCCAGGTCGACCTGTGGAGCGCGCAAGGCCCGGCACCGCGCAACCTGCTGGACGTGGAGGAGCGCGCCAAGGACATCCGCTACTCGAGCCGCACGCGGGCGGTGACGCACCAGTTCGAGCGCGAGCAGCGGCTGCGGCGCGTGCTGCGCGAGGTGCTCGCGCGTGTGCCGGCCTCGGCGCGCCACGACGCGTGGTGCCGGGAGGCGCAATCGCTGGCCAGCGACAAGCGCTTTTCCGTCGTGCACCTGATCTACCGCGAAAAGCCCTGGGACGGGCACCACAAGGACTACGAGTTCTCGGCGGCGTCGATGCACGACCATTGGGCCAGCGGCCTGGCCGACATCCGGCGCACGCTGGCAAACCCGGACTGCCTTGCGCCGCCGGCTGCGGGCCGGAGCTCGGTTACCTACGACGTGCACCGCCAGGGCTGACAGAATCCGACCGAGTCGAAGGAGCGATACATGACCCACCGTTTGGCCAACCCCGATGACCAGCCCGCCGCCAAGCCCGAACGCAACGGCAGCCTGGCCGAGCAGCTCGCGTTCAAGTCGCGCTTTGTGATGGTGTTCGGCGAGATCGACGACAAGATGGCGCGCACGACCTGCGAGCGGCTGATCGCACTGGCTCAGGAGTCCGACGCCCCGGTCCACATGTTGATCTCTTCGCCGGGTGGCCATGTCGAGTCGGGCGACGCGATCCACGACATGATCCGCTTCGTGCGCGCGCCGGTCACGACGATCGGCAGCGGCTGGGTCGCGAGCGCCGGCACGCACATCTTCCTGGCCGCGCCGAAGGAACGGCGCCTGTGCCTGCCCAACACGCGCTTCATGATCCACCAGCCCTCGGGCGGTGCCGGCGGGCGGGCGTCGGACATCGCGATCCAGGCCAAGGAGATCATCAAGATGCGCGAGCGCATCGCCAAGGTGATCGCCAAGGAAACGGGCCAGAAGCTCGAGCGCGTGCTGGCCGACATCGACCGCGACCACTGGATGAGCGCGACCGAGGCGATCGACTACGGGCTCGTGTCGCGCGTCATCGAGCGCCAGACCGAACTCGGCTGACCATCCCCGTCGGACTGCCCCAAGGGAACGTCGGCCCCCTCGGGGGGTGCGAGCGTCAGCGAGCCTGGGGGCTCGTCTAGCGCTGCAGCGCCTCGGGCAGGGGCAGTTGCAGCGCGGCGCACGCCATCTGCAGCGCGTCGGCCGTCTGCCCGCGGTCGAGGATCCCTGTGGCCTGGGCCGCCTCGACCCAGGCGCGCAGCAGCAGCGGCCGCTGCATCGGCGACAGCCGGCGCACGCGCAGCGCGCGCAGGACCGTGCGCTCGTTCACCGTGGGCGCCAGCCCTGCCGCAGGCCCGCGCGGCGGCGGCAGGTCCAGCGCCTGCAGGCCGGCCAGTGCGTGCGCGAGCCAGGTGCGCTCCTCCTCGGCCGCCAAGCCGAAGCAGCGCACGATCTGGCGCGTGGCCGCATGAACCGCGGCGGCGTGTGAAACCAGGGTGCCGCGCGCCGGCCCAGCGTGTGGCACGCCCAGGCCATGGCGGATCGCCAGCGCGCGCCAGGTCCGCGGCGGCGCGTGGCGCGATGGGCCTTCCATCTCGCGCCAGCGTTTGGCCCAGGCGCGCCACAGGCGCCGCCGCGTGGCCGGCGGTGCGGCGGCGCCTCGCTCGAGCAATTGGTCGAAGACACGCCGGCGCTGCCGCGTCCCGAGTGCGTCGATCTCGGCCTTGACCGCCGCGCCGACGCTGAGGTCGGCGATGGCGGCCTCCCAGGCGCGCCAGCGGCCCGCCACGCCGGCTGACGTGTCGCCGGCAATGAACAGCGCCAGCATGCCGGCCTGCCACTCGCCGGGGCCATGCCAGCGTGCGATGCGCTCCAGCGCCTCGCGCTCGCGCGCCCCCGCGTCGTGGAAGGCCGGCACCTGCATCGCGTCGTGGCGATGCGCTTCGGGGTCCTCGGGCTTCTCGCGCGGCGCGGCGCGGTGGTCGGCCTCCAGGCCGCCCGCGTCGCCGCTTTGCACCCGGGCCATGCGCGACAGCGGCAGGGCCGGGGCCTCGTCGGGCTCGGCCGCGTCGAGCGGCACCACGTCGGCGGCCAGCAACAGTTCGTCGTCGGGCAGGGCATGGCCGTACAGGCGCGTCAGCCGTTCGGACAGCGTCGGGTGGGTGGCCAGCCAGTGGCGCCAGCTGCGGGCGGGCTGCGCGTCGCCGGACAGCAGCAGGTGGGCCAGGCTGGCCGCATGCGCGCTGGCCAGGCCCCGGATACGGCGGGCCTGCTGGTCGGCGATCTTGCACAGTGCGCCGCCCAGGCCGTCGACATGGCGCGAGTACTTGACGGCCGAGGCGTCGGCGAGGAACTCGCGTTGCCGGCTCACGGCGGCCTGCAGCAGCCGGCCGGCGAGCCAGCCGAGCGAGCCGACCGCCATCAGGCCGAGGCCGAACAGCGCGCCGGCGTGGCGCCGGCCCTGCTCGTCGGCACTCCACAGCGACACGCCCAGGCCCCAGATCATCTGCAGGCCCCAGACCAGGCCGACGAGACGCATGTTCAGCCGCGTGTCGCCATGCACGATGTGGCTGAACTCGTGCGCCACCACGCCCTGCAGTTCGGCGCGCGTCAGGCGTTCGAGCGCGCCGCGCGTGACGGCCACGACCGAGTCTTCTGCCGTCCAGCCTGCGGCAAAGGCGTTGATCGCGTCGTCGCGCGGCAGCACCCAGGCCTGCGGCGGCGGGCGTTGCCCACTGGCCAGCGCCATCTCCTGCACCACGTTGGCAAAGCGGCGCTCACGGCGCGAGGCCTCGTCGTGGCCGCCGGTATGCACCGGGCGCGCCCCGGCCAGTTCGGCCACATGCGGCCCGCCCCGGTGCAGGCGCATCGACTCGACCCAACAGCCGCCGAGCACGAACAGCAGCACCAGCCCGCTGTTGGTCTCGATGAAGAAGTTCGGCAGCCCGCGGGCGAACGGCACCGTGAGCCAGTAGATCGCCGCCAGCACCAGGTTGACGGCCAGCACCAGGCCGATCACGACCAGCACGAACAGGACCAGCAGGTGAGTTGTCGACTGCCGGGCGGCTTCCTGGTGGCGGCGGAATTTCATGCCGCGGGGCGGGGGAAACTAGAGCGCGACGCGCGGCACCTGGCGTTCGACCTCGCTCTGGGTGGACTGCAGCATCGCGGCCTCCTTGAAGCCGAACAGGTCGGCCACCAGCACCGTCGGGGCCTGCTGGGCCGCGTTGTTGTAGTCGAGCACCGCGTCATTGAAGGCCTGGCGCGCGAAGGCGATCCGGTTCTCGGTGTGGTTCAGCTCTTCGGACAGGTCGCGCAGCGTGGCGTCGGCCTTCAGCTCCGGGTAGGCCTCGACCACCACGGCCAGCTTGGTCATCAGGCCGGCCAGGGCGCCCTCGGCGCCGGCCAAGGCGCCGATGCGCGCGGCGTCCGTCGGCTTGAGCGCGGCAGCCTCGCTGGCACTCTTGGCGCCATTGCGCGCGGCGATCACGGCCTCGAGCGTGTCGCGCTCGTGCTGCACGTACTTGCGCGCCACGTCGACCAGGTTGGGGATCAGGTCGTAGCGGCGCTTCAACTGCACATCGATCTGCGCGAAGGCGTTGCCGAGTTCGTTGCGGTGCTTCACCAGCCGGTTGTAGGCGGCCAGGAGCCACAGGCCGATCACGGCCAGGGCGACGAGGAACACGATCTGCACGGTACCCATGGCGAGAACCTCCCGGTCGGGCTGACAGCGCGGGACTGTAGCCCGACCCGCCTAGAATCGGGGCACCATGGCCGACCCCACCGCCGCCGACGTGCGAAATTTCATCGCTGCCGGCCTGCCCTGCACGCACATCGAGGTCGAGGGCGACGGCCGTCACTTCTTCGCCACCATCGTGGCGGCCGAGTTCGAGGGCCGCTCGCGGGTGCAGCGCCACCAGCGCGTCTATGCGGCACTGGGCGATAGAATGCGCGCGCAAATCCACGCG
This sequence comes from Aquincola sp., assembly GCA_022841885.1. Taxonomy (GTDB): domain Bacteria; phylum Pseudomonadota; class Gammaproteobacteria; order Burkholderiales; family Burkholderiaceae_C; genus CADEEN01. Next base: position 71,893 of record JALHQP010000005.1, read on the forward strand.
CTGTCGATGAAGACGCTCACCCCCGCCGAGTGGCACGCCGCCAACCCGGCCAACGCACCGGTTCATCACCACTGAAACGCCCGCGGCGCAGGCTGCGGGTGGCCGGTCGCGCCTGCAATCAGCCAGCGCCGATCCGACAGCCTCCCGCGGTGAGCGTCGTGTCTGACCAAGACTGACGACCCCACATGGACAAGCTCCTGATCCGCGGCGGCAAGCGCCTGAAGGGCGAAGTGCCGATCGCCGGCGCCAAGAATGCGGCCCTGCCCGAACTCTGCGCCGCGCTGCTGGCGGCCGAGCCGATGGTGCTGGCCAACGTGCCGAAGCTGCAGGACGTGGCCACGATGGCCAAGCTGCTGCGCCACATGGGCGTGACGGTCGAGCGCGCCGAGAGCGAGCCGAACACGATGCGCCTGGACGCCACGCGCATCTCGGCACCGGAGGCGCCCTACGAGCTGGTCAAGACCATGCGCGCGTCGATCCTGGTGCTGGGGCCGCTGCTGGCACGCCTGGGCCAGGCGCGGGTGTCGCTGCCCGGCGGCTGCGCGATCGGCTCGCGCCCGGTGGACCAGCACATCAAGGGCCTGCAGGCGATGGGTGCCGACATCGTGGTCGAGCATGGCTACATCGTGGCCAGGGCAGCGCGCCTGAAGGGCGCGCGCATCACGACCGACATGGTCACCGTGACCGGCACCGAGAACCTGCTGATGGCCGCCGCGCTGGCCGAGGGCGAGACGGTGCTCGAGAACGCGGCGCAGGAGCCCGAAGTCACCGACCTGGCCGAGCTGTTGGTGAAGATGGGCGCGCAGATCGAAGGCCACGGCAGCCGCCGCATCAAGGTGCAGGGCGTCGAGCGCCTGCACGCGCCGAAGCAGGCGCACCGCATCATCGCGGACCGCATCGAGACGGGCACCTTCCTGTGCGCGGTGGCCGCGGCCGGCGGCGACGTCAAGCTCACCGGCACCTGTGCCGACCACCTCGACGCGGTGATCGAAAAACTGCGCGAGGCCGGCGCCGAGATCGAGGTCGGCAGCGACTGGATGCGTGTGCGCATGGACCGACGGCCCAAGGCGGTGGGCTTTCGCACCAGCGAGTACCCCGCCTTCCCGACCGACATGCAGGCCCAGCTGATGACGGTGGATTGCATCGCCGAGGGCTCGGCGCGCATCACCGAGACCATCTTCGAGAACCGCTACATGCACGTCAACGAGCTGGTGCGCCTGGGCGCGAAGATCGAGGTCGACGGCCACACGGCGGTGGTGCACGGCGTGCCGCAACTGTCCGGCGCCACGGTGATGGCGACCGACCTGCGCGCCTCGGCCAGCCTGGTGATCGCCGGCCTGGTGGCCGAGGGGCAGACGCTGGTCGACCGCATCTACCACCTGGACCGCGGCTACGACCGGATGGAAGCCAAGCTGCGCGCGGTCGGTGCGGACATCGAGCGGGTGTCCTGATGCTCACGTTCGCGCTGTCCAAGGGCCGCATCTTCGACGAGACGCTGCCGCTGCTCGCGCGTGCGGGCATCGACGTGCTCGACGACCCGGAGACCTCGCGCAAGCTGATCTTGGCGACCAACCGGCCGGACCTGCGTGTGGTGCTGGTGCGCGCCAGCGACGTGCCGACCTACGTGCAGTACGGCGGCGCCGACCTCGGCGTGGCCGGCGCCGACATCCTGATGGAAGCGCCGGGCGACGGCCTGTACCGGCCGGTGGACCTGAAGATCGCGCGCTGCCGCATGAGCGTGGCCACGCGTGCGGATTTCGACTACGCGAGCGCAGTCAAGCAGGGCTCGCGCATCCGCGTGGCCACCAAGTACACGCTCACGGCGCGTCAGCATTTCGCCGACAAGGGCGTGCACGTCGACCTGATCAAGCTCTACGGCTCGATGGAGCTGGCGCCGCTGACCGGGCTGGCCGACGCGATCGTCGACCTGGTGTCGTCGGGCGGCACGTTGAAGGCCAACGGGCTGGTGGAAGTCGAGAAGATCGCCGAGATCTCGTCGCGTCTGGTCGTCAACCAGGCCGCGCTGAAGTTGAAGCGCGACGCGATGCGGCCGCTGATCGAAGCCCTCGAGAAGGCGGTGCAGGCATGAAGCCCCCGCGCTCACTTCGTTCGCTGCCCCCCGAAGGGACGCGCATCACCCTTCGGGCGGCCGGGCGGGTCCTGCGATGAGCCTCGCGCGCCGCCTCGACACGACGAGTGCCGACTTCGAGGCGCAGTTCGAGCGCGTGCGGCACTGGTCGGCCGACACCGACGCCGCGATCGAGCAGCGCGTCGCGGCCATCCTGGCAGACGTGCGCGCGCGAGGCGACGCCGCGGTGCTGGAGTACACGAAGCGTTTTGACCGCGTCGAAGCCGCCAGCGTGCCAGCGCTCGAACTGTCGCGCGACGAGCTGCGTGCCGCCTTCGAGTCGCTGCCCGATCCGCAGCGCCGCGCGCTGGAAACCGCGGCCGAGCGCGTGCGCGACTACCACCAACGCCAGCTCGATGCGGCCTGCCGCAGCTGGACCTACCGCGACAGCGACGGCACGCTGCTCGGCCAGAAGGTCACGCCGCTGGACCGCGTGGGCGTCTACGTGCCGGGTGGCAAGGCGGCTTACCCGTCGTCGGTGCTGATGAACGTGATCCCGGCGCGCGTGGCGGGCGTCGGTGAGGTCGTGATGGTGGTGCCGACGCCCGGGGGCGAGAAGAACCCCTTGGTGCTCGCGGCGGCGCATGTGGCCGGCGTGCACCGCGCCTTCACCGTCGGCGGCGCGCAGGCGGTGGCGGCGCTCGCTTATGGCACCGCAACGGTCCCGCGCGTCGACAAGATCACCGGTCCCGGCAACGCCTACGTGGCCAGCGCGAAGAAGCATGTGTTCGGCCAGGTCGGCATCGACATGATCGCGGGGCCGAGCGAGATCCTCGTACTGGCCGACGGCAGCACGCCGCCGGACTGGGTGGCGATGGACCTGTTCAGCCAGGCCGAGCACGACGAACTGGCGCAGAGCATTCTGCTGTGCCCCGATGCAGCCTACCTCGATGCCGTCGAGCGCGAGATTCATCGCCTGCTGCCGACGCTGCCGCGCGCCGCCATCGTGCGCGCCTCGCTCGAAGGCCGCGGTGCGCTGATCCGCACGCGCTCGATGGAAGAGGCTTGCGCGATCAGCAATCGCATCGCACCCGAGCACCTGGAGGTGTCGAGCGCGGACCCGCACCGCTGGGAGCCGCTGCTCAGGCATGCCGGCGCGATCTTCCTCGGCCGCTTCACGAGCGAAAGCCTGGGCGACTACTGCGCCGGGCCGAACCATGTGCTGCCGACTTCGGGCACGGCGCGCTTCTCGTCGCCGTTGGGCGTGTACGACTTCGTGAAGCGCACGAGCCTGATCGAGGTCAGCGCGAAGGGTGCGCAATCGCTCGGCGAGGTGGCTTCGGTGCTGGCGCATGGTGAGGGCCTGCAGGCGCATGCGCGTGCGGCCGAGATGCGGCTCGGCCTCGCACCGGCCGCTGAGGCGCCCACGGTCGCACCGCTGTTCGAGGTGCGTCCCGTGACGAGCGACGACGTGTTGCCGCTGGCCAAGCTCAAGGTGGCCGCCGAGCAGGAGAGCTATGTCGCGTCGAACGCGGTGTCGCTCGCGCAGGCTGCCTACAAGCCCCCGGGCCGTCCCTTCGGCCTGTACGCCGACGGCCAGCCGGTCGGCTTCCTGCTGCTGTGGGACGGGCGCCGCGACCCGGAAGACCCAGCCGACCAGCTCTACGTCTGGCGCTTGATGATCGACGTGCGTTACCAAGGCCAGGGCCATGGCCAGGCGGCGATTCGCTGGACGATCGACGAGGCGCGCCGCATGGGTGTGGCCAGCGTCGGCCTGTCGCATGTACAGGGCAACCCGGTGGGTGCGTTCTACGAGAAGCTGGGCTTTCGCTACACCGGCAAGGTCAACGAAGGCGAACTGGAAATGATCTGTCCGCTGAACGACTTGAGATGACGACGCCGACCCTCGATCAACGCATCGCCCGCACGATCCGCCAGGACGTGCAGTCGACCGCTGGTTATGCCATCCAGCCCAGCGCGGGCATGGTCAAGCTCGACGCAATGGAGAACCCGTTTGCGCTGCCGCCCGCGCTGCAACGCGCGTTGGGCGAGCGCCTCTCGCGAGTGGCGATCAACCGCTACCCGCTCGGCAAGGGCGAGCTGGCGTCGGCGCTGGCGCAGCACTTCGAGGTGCCTTCGGGCTGCAAGGTGATCGTCGGCAACGGCTCGGACGAGCTGATCGACTTGTTGTCCGTCGCCTGCAATGTGCCGGGAGCGACGGTGTTGGCCCCGCTGCCGGGTTTCGTGCTGTACGAGATGTCGGCGCGACTGCGCGGCCTGAACTTCGTCGGCGTGCCGCTGACCGCGAGCTTCGAGCTCGACGAGGCGGCGCTGCTGGCCGCCATCGAGCGTCACCGGCCGGCGCTGACCTACATCGCCTACCCGAACAACCCGACCGGCAACCTGTTCGACGAGCGCAGTGTCGAGAAGGTCGTCGCCGCGGTCGGCGCGCAGGAAGGCCTGGTGGTGTTCGACGAGGCCTACCAGCCGTTCTCGTCGCGCACCTGGATGCAACGCATGGCCGCGCACCCGCATGTGCTGGTGATGCGCACGCTGTCCAAGTTCGGGCTGGCCGGCGTGCGCCTGGGCTACCTGGCGGGCGCGGCGGCACTGATCGAGCAGGTGGACAAGGTGAGCCCGCCCTACAACGTCAGTTCGCTCAACGCCGAGGCGGCGCTGTTTGCGCTCGAGCACGCCGAGGTGTTCGCCGAACAGGCGTCGATCCTGCGCGCCGAGCGTGCGCGCCTGCTGCGCGAGCTGGCCGACGTGCACGGCGTGACCGTGTTCCCGAGCGAGGCCAACATGGTGCTGGTGCGTGTGCCGGATTCGAAGCGCGCCTTCGACGGCATGAAGGCGCGCCGCGTGCTGGTCAAGCACATCGCCGGGCTGCACCCGCTGCTGGCCAACTGCCTGCGCCTGACGGTGGGCACACCGCAAGAGAACACCCTGATGATCCAAGCCCTGAAAGAGAGCCTCTAGATGAGCCGCGTCGCCGAAGTCCAGCGCAACACCAAGGAGACGCAGATCCGCGTGCGCGTCGACCTCGACGGCAGCGGCGTGGCCCAGCTCGCCACCGGCATCGGCTTCTTCGACCACATGCTCGACCAGATCGCGCGCCACGGGCTGATCGACCTGCAGGTCGAGGCCAAGGGCGACCTGCACATCGACGGTCACCACACGGTGGAGGACGTGGGCATCACGCTCGGCCAGGCCGTCGCCAAGGCCGTGGGCGACAAGGCCGGCCTGACCCGCTACGGCCATGCCTACGTGCCGCTGGATGAGGCGCTGTCGCGCGTGGTGGTCGACTTCTCGGGCCGCCCCGGGCTGCACATGCGCGTGCCGTTCAAGGCCGGCATGGTGGGCGGTTTCGACACCCAGCTCGCCTACGAGTTCTTCCAGGGTTTCTCGAACCATGCGGGCGTGACGCTGCACATCGACAACCTGTTCGGCGACAACGCCCATCATCAGTGCGAGACGGTATTCAAGGCCTTTGCGCGTGCGCTGCGCATGGCGCTGACCTTGGATCCCCGTAGCGCCGGCGTGGTGCCTTCGACCAAAGGGTCGCTCTGAAGTGACTCTGGTGTTCGCGCTTTCAGGCGGGGCGGTGCCGCCGCGAGGGTCGGCGGCGCGGGCATGCGTTCTCCGGCCTGCCTCGCGGGCGACCGTTTCCTCGTGCCGCCGACCCCAAGCACCGCACAGGCGTTCCTGCCGGCATGCCACCCAGGCGGCTTGCAGCGCGGTGGGGGTGCCCGCGGGCGCAGGCCAGCATTCGCGGTCGCCAAGGCGTCGGCACGATAGTGTCGGTGTTGAAGAGGTGGTGCGCGCCGGCCTCGGTGGTCGCCCGCGAGGCAGGCCGGAGAACGCGGGTACCCCCGCCGCGCTGCCGCAGCAGCCATCGAAGGCGCGAACACCATGACCCGTACGGTGGCCGTCGTCGACTACGGCATGGGCAACCTGCGCTCGGTGTCGCAGGCGGTGGCCCATGCGGCGCTGGGCGTCGACGACCTGAAGGTGGTCGTCACCTCCCATCCCGAGGAGGTGCTGCTCGCCGAGCGCGTCGTGCTGCCGGGGCAGGGGGCGATGCGCGACTGCATGCGAGAACTCGCCGACTCCGGACTCAAGCAGGCGGTGCTCGAGGCGCTGCGCACCAAGCCGGTGATGGGTGTGTGCGTGGGCATGCAGATGCTGCTCGAGCACAGCGAGGAGCAGGACACGCCGGGCCTGGGCGTGATTCCCGGCCACGTGCGGCGCTTCCGCCTCGAGGGGCAGCTGCAACCCGACGGCAGCCGCTACAAGGTGCCGCAGATGGGCTGGAATCGCGTGCAGCAGGCGCAACCGCATCCGGTGTGGCGCGGCGTGGCCGACGGGGCCTGGTTCTACTTCGTGCACAGCTACTACGCCGAGCCGTCGGAGTCGCGCCACAGCGTCGGCGAGACCGAGTACGGCGGGCGCTTCACATCGGCGGTGGCGCGCGATAACATTTTTGCCACCCAGTTCCATCCCGAGAAGAGCGCTGCCGACGGCCTGATGCTGTACCGCAACTTCCTGCACTGGAAGCCTTGACGCCCTTTCTCATCCCACCATGCTGCTGATCCCCGCGATCGATCTCAAGGACGGCCACTGCGTGCGCCTCGAACAGGGCGACATGAAGGCCTCGACCACCTTCTCCGACAACCCGGCAGCGATGGCGCGGCGCTGGCTCGCCGCTGGCGCGCGCCGCCTGCACCTGGTGGACCTGAACGGCGCGTTCGCGGGCAAGCCGGTCAACGAGGGCGCGGTCAAGGCCATCCTGCGCGAGCTGGACGGAGCGATCCCGGTGCAGCTGGGGGGCGGTATCCGCGACCTCGACACCATCGAGCGCTACCTCGACGACGGCATCAGCTACGTCGTCATCGGCACCGCGGCGGTCAAGAACCCGGGCTTCATGAAGGATGCGTGCAGTGCGTTCGGCGGCCACATCATCGTCGGCCTCGATGCCAAGGACGGCAAGGTGGCCACCGACGGCTGGAGCAAGCTCACCGGCCACGAGGTGGTCGACCTGGCCAAGAAATTCGAGGGCTACGGCGTCGAGTCGGTGATCTACACCGACATCGGCCGCGACGGCATGCTGACCGGCATCAACGTCGAGGCCACGGTCAAGCTGGCGCAGGCGCTGTCTATTCCCGTCATCGCCTCGGGCGGGCTGGCGGGGCTGTCCGACATCGAGAAGCTGTGCGCGGTCGAGAGCGATGGCGTCGAGGGCGTGATCTGCGGCCGTGCGATCTACAACGGCGCGCTGGACTTCACGAAGGCGCAGGCGCGGGCCGACGAGCTGAACGGCGAGTCCTCGGGCCTCTGATGCTCGCCAAACGCATCATCCCCTGCCTGGATGTCACCGGCGGTCGTGTCGTCAAGGGCGTCAACTTCGTCGAACTGCGCGACGCCGGCGACCCGGTGCAGATCGCGGCGCGCTATAACGAGCAGGGTGCCGACGAGCTGACCTTCCTCGACATCACCGCCACCAGCGATGGGCGCGACCTGATCCTGCCGATCATCGAGGCAGTGGCTTCGCAGGTCTTCATCCCGCTGACGGTGGGGGGCGGCGTGCGCACAGTGGCCGACGTGCGGCGCCTGCTCAACGCCGGCGCTGACAAGGTGAGCTTCAACTCGGCAGCGGTGGCCGACCCGGAGGTCATCCGTGCGGCCAGCGACAAGTACGGCGCACAGTGCATCGTGGTGGCGATCGATGCCAAGCGCCAGACCGGTGGCGGCTGGCATGTCTACACGCACGGCGGGCGCAAGGACACGGGTCTGGACGCCGTCGAATGGGCCCGCCGCATGGCGGCCCAGGGTGCGGGAGAGATTCTGCTGACCAGCATGGACCGCGACGGCACCAGGATCGGCTTCGACCTCGACCTGACGCGCGCGGTGGCCGACGCGGTGGACGTGCCGGTGATTGCCTCGGGCGGTGTCGGCTCGCTCGAGCATCTGGCCGATGGCATCACCATCGGCGGCGCCGACGCGGTGCTCGCCGCGAGCATCTTCCACTACGGCCAGCACACGGTCGGCGAGGCCAAGTCCCTGATGGCGTCGCGCGGCATTCCGGTCCGCACGTGAAACACGAAGTCCGCATCGTCGGCGGACAGTGGAAGCGAACCAAGCTGCCGGTGGCCGACCGGCCGGGCCTGCGCCCGACTCCCGATCGGGTCCGCGAGACCCTGTTCAACTGGCTGGGCCAGGATCTGGCGGGCTGGCGCGTGCTCGACGCCTTTGCCGGCAGCGGCGCACTCGGCTTCGAGGCCGCCTCGCGCGGCGCCGGCGAGGTGGTACTGCTGGAACGTGACGCCCTGCTGGCGCGCTCGCTGGCGGCGTCGAAGGCCCGGCTGCACGCCGACGCGCTGCAGGTGCATGCCACCGACGCGCTGGCCTGGATGGCCGGCGCGGCGCAGGGCCGCTTCGACCTCGTGCTGCTCGACCCGCCCTTTGACGCCGGCCTGCATGGGCCGGCCACCGACGCCGCCATGCGGCTGCTCAAGCCCGGCGGCTGGCTGTACGTCGAATCGGACCGCGAACTGGCGCCGGGGCCTGGGCTCGAAGCCCATCGTCACCTCAAGGCCGGCCTCGTGCATGCCCACCTGTGGCGGCGCGCCGCCTAAACTCGGGCCTGTGACCTCCGCCACCCGCCTCACCGCCGTCTACCCGGGCACCTTCGACCCGATGACGCTCGGCCACCAGGACCTGATGGCGCGCGCCAGCAGGCTGTTCGAGCGCCTGATCGTCGCGGTGGCGGCCGGGCACCACAAGCGCACGATGTTCACGATCGCCGAACGCCTGCAGATCGCGCAGGAGCTGGCGACGCCGTACCCGAACGTCGAGGTGATGGCCTTTCGCGGGCTCCTGAGCGACTTCGTGCTGTCGAACGATGGCCGTGTGGTCGTGCGTGGCCTGCGTGCGGTGAGTGACTTCGAGTACGAGTTCCAGATGGCCGGCATGAACCGCCAGCTGATGCCCGAGGTGGAGACCCTGTTCCTGACGCCGAGCGACCAGTACCAGTTCGTCAGCGGCACTTTCGTGCGCGAGATCGCCACGCTGGGCGGCGATGTGTCCAAGTTCGTCGCCCCCTCGGTGCTGCAGAAGCTCAAGGACCGCGTGCCGCAGTCCGACGGGAGCTGATGCCATGGCGTTGATGATCACCGACGAGTGCATCAACTGCGATGTCTGCGAGCCCGAGTGCCCGAACGATGCCATCTCGATGGGCCCGGAGTTCTACCTCATCGACCCCGGGCGTTGCACCGAATGTGTCGGCCACTTCGACGAACCGCAGTGCGTGCAGGTGTGCCCGGTGGCCTGCATCCCGGTGAACCCGGCGCACATCGAGTCGAAGGACTCGCTGTGGGCCAAGTTCCGGCGCTTGCAGGCGCAGGCGTCCTCGGCTCAGGGCTGAGCGGCGGGCTTCGTCACGACACGCTTCTTCGCGGGCTTTTTCTTCGTCGGCGTGGGCTGCGCCTTGGCCGCCTCGTCGGCGGCCGAGTGGGGAATGTGCGCGGGGCCTTGCTTGGCGGCGGCCGCTTCGGCGGCCCTGCGCTCGCGTGCCATCTGCTGCGCGAGCTTGTCCTCGCGCACGACGGCGTCGCGCGCCGCCTTGCGCTGCGTCTCGGTGCGCGCATCGTCGGCCGCGACTTCGGTGGCGTCCTTGCACGGTGCGTCGGCGTAGCTGACCTTGCCGTTGAGCTCGCAGCGGAAGACCTTCTTCTGTGCGGCGGCTGGGCCGGCGAGGCACAGCACAGCGGCCAGCAGTGTGACGGCGAGTTTCATTCTTCGGCCTCCTCCTCGGCGGGCGGGCGCGGCGGCTTGGGCCGCGGCGGCTTGCTGGCGTGCACCTTCATCATCGCGCGTTCCATGTCGCCGGCCAGCAGCAGGTCCAGCGACTCGAGCGAACGGTCGATGGCCTCGTCGATGGCCTTGCGGTGCTCGGCCAGCGGCTTGCGCAGCACGTAGTTCACCACCTCGGCTTTCACGCCCGGGTGACCGATGCCCAGGCGCAGGCGCCAGAACTCGGGCGTGCCCAGTTGCGCATGGATGTCTTTCAGCCCGTTGTGGCCGGCGGCGCTGCCGCCGAGCTTGAGCTTCATCTGGCCGGGCTGCAGATCAAGTTCGTCGTGCGCCACCAGTATCTCGCCCGGCGCAATCTTGAAGAAGCGCGCCAGCGCGGCGACCGACTTGCCCGACAGATTCATGAAAGTCATCGGCTCGAGCAGCCAGAGCGGGTCGCCTCCGGCAGAGGACGGCCGGTTCACCCGGGCCACGAGGCCGTGGTACGAACGCTCGGGGGTCAGCGATGCGCGCAGCTTGGATGCCACCGCGTCGATCCACCAGAAGCCGGCGTTGTGGCGGGTACCTTCGTATTCGGGGCCTGGGTTGCCCAGGCCGACCAGGAGTCGGATCGTCGTCATCGCGGCGCATCATAGGTTCGGGCCCTGAAACGAAAAGGCCCCTCAATGGGGGCCTGGAGCGCGGCAAGCCTCGAGGGCTCACTTCTTGTTCTGCTTCTCGTCCTTCTTCTTCTTGGCTGGGGCGGCGGCTGCCGCCACTACCGGAGCGGCGGGCGCGGCTTCTTCGACTTCTTCCTTCGGCACCGTGACGGCCACGATGACCGGATCGATCTTGCCGTGGCGTACCCACTTGATGCCCTCGGGCAGCTTCAGGTCGCTGGCCTTCAGGCTCTGGTTCTTGACCAGGTTCGACAGGTCGATCGGCAGGAACTCGGGCAGCTGCGAGGCCAGGCACTCGACCTCGAGGTCGGTCGTCACATGGCTGATCAGGCACTTGTCGGTCTTGACCGCGGGCGAGTTCTCCTCGCCGGCGAAGTGCAGCGGGATCTTCTTGTGGACGCGGGTCGTGTCGTCGACGCGCTGGAAGTCGATGTGCAGCACGTTCTGTTTCCAGGGGTGCATCTGGAAGTCGCGCAGCAGCACCTTCTGCACCTTGCCGCCCAGTTCCATTTCGAGCAGCGACGAGTGGAAGGCTTCCTTCTTGAGCGCGAAGTACAGCGCGTTGTGATCGAGTTCGATCATCTGCGCCTGGCCTGCGCCGTACACGATACCGGGCACCTTGTCGGTCTTGCGCAGGCGGCGGCTCGCTCCGGTCCCCTGCTGGGTGCGTTCGTAGGCTACGAACTTCATGGTGGTCACTCCAAGTGGTAGTGGTGGGGCCCGCGACCAGGCTCCCAGTTTCAATGCAGGCCGTCAGGCCTGCGGCTAAGGACCGGGTGCCGAAGGCAGCCCGGTTTCGTTCTAGAAGTTGTTGTTCTGTTCGGCGAAGAGCGAGGTGACCGACTCGCCGTCGGTGATGCGGCGGATGGTCTCGGCGAACAGGAAGGCCACCGACAGCTGGCGGATCTTCTTGCAGGCCTTGGCGGCGTCGGACAGCGGAATCGTGTTGGTGATCACCACCTCGTCGAGCGCCGACTTGGCGATGCGCTCGATGGCCGGGCCGGAGAACACGGCGTGTGTGCAGTAGGCGTACACGCTCCTGGCGCCCCGCTCCTTCAGCACCTCGGCCGCCTTCACCAGCGTGCCGGCGGTGTCGATCATGTCGTCCATGATCACGCAGTTGCGGCCTTCGATCTCGCCGATCACGTGCATGACCTCGGACACGTTGGCGCTCGGGCGGCGCTTGTCGATGATCGCCAGGTCGCAGCCGAGCTGCTTGGCCAGCGCGCGCGCGCGCACCACGCCGCCGACGTCCGGCGACACGACCACCAGGTCGCGGTAGTTCTTGCTCTTCAGGTCGGCCAGCAGCACCGGGCTGGCGTAGATGTTGTCGACCGGGATGTCGAAGAAGCCCTGGATCTGGTCGGCGTGCAGGTCCATCGTCAGCACGCGCTCGACGCCCACGGTCTCGAGCAGGTTGGCCACCACCTTGGCGCTGATCGGCACGCGCGTGCTGCGCGGGCGGCGATCCTGGCGCGCGTAGCCGAAGTAGGGCATCACGGCGGTGATGCGGCGCGCGCTGGCGCGCTTCAACGCATCGACCATGATCAGCAGCTCCATCAGGTTCTCGTTGGTCGGCGCGCAGGTGGACTGCACGACGAACACATCCCGGGCGCGCACGTTCTGCTGGATCTCGACCGTCACCTCGCCGTCGGAGAAGCGGCCGACGCTGGCCTTGCCGAGGTCGACGCCGAGGCTGGTGGCCATCTCCTGCGCCAGCGCGCGGTTGGCATTGCCGGTGAAGAGCACGGTGTTGAACAGCACGGCGGGAGGGCTTGGGCGGAAGGGGTGGGCGGGTCAGCAGAAGAAGATTTGGCAGGGGAGGAAGGACTCGAACCCTCGCATGTCGGAATCAAAATCCGATGCCTTGACCAACTTGGCGACTCCCCTACACAGGACCCGGCTCGCGCCGCGCCCTCGAAACTCGCTGCTCAGTCTGCCCAGTCCACCAAGGGATGCCGGTCCAGACTGCGGCACATCCGACCCACCCAGCCCGGCGGAAGAGGGTCTTCCGCCGGCCATGTCGCCCAATTCACGTCAGGCTGGTCGTCCATGCCGTTCCTCGCAAACACCGCGCTGCCCGATCCGGTCATCCGGCTGTTGCCGAAGTGCCGCTGCAACCATTCGGCGGCCTGGGCCACCTCGGGGCAGCGGTCTTCGGCGGCGAGCTGGAGATCGTTTCGACCCCAGACGGCGCCCCAGAACCCGGGTTTTGCAGCGTCTGCAAGAAAGCCCGAAAGTATAACCGCAGGTGTGTCCCTTGCCAGGCGCGGGTGCGTGAAGATCTCGGCCGTGGCCAGCCCGGCGGCCGGCTTGACCACGGCGAACCACTGCCGCGGCACCTCGATCGGCGTCAACCGTTCGCCGATGCCCTCGACGAAGGCGTTGCGGCCGCCGACGAAGAAGGGCACGTCCGCTCCCAGCCGGGCCGCCAGCGGCAGCAGGCGCTCGCGCGGCCAGTGCAGGCCCCAGAGCCGGTTCAGCGCCAGCAGCGTGGTGGCGGCGTCCGAGCTGCCGCCGCCCAGGCCCGCGGCCCAGGGCACCTGCTTGTCGACGCTGATGTCGGCGCCGAGCGAGGTGCCCGACTCGGCCTGCAGCAGCCGGGCGGCCTTCAGGCTCAGGTCCTCGGCCGGCAGGGCCGGCCCGAGGTCGCGCCGCTGCAGGCGGCCGTCGGCTCGGCGCTCGACGTGCAGCCGGTCGGCCCAATCGATCAGCACGAACACCGACTGCAGCAGGTGGAAGCCGTCGGCGCGGCGGCCGACCACATGCAGGAACAGGTTCAGCTTGGCCGGGGCGGGCAGGTCGTACAGACCCGCGGTGCTCACGACGGCCGCTCCAGCCGAGCGCGCAGGCTGACGGCCGGGGCACGCTCGCGTCGGGCCTCGAGCACGCCCTCGGCAAAGCGCGCCAGCCCCACCCGCCAGTCCAGTTGCTCGAAGCCCTCTGCCTGGGGTCGGCTGGGTGCGCCCGGCCAGGGCCGGCCGCGCAGCCAGTCGATCAGGGCGGCCATCGGCAGGGCTTCGCCGAACAGGTCGTGGGTCATCGCGTCGAGTGTGGCGTAGCGGCGCACGCCCTGGGCGTCGGCCAACTCGGCGCTGCCGGGCTCCCAGCGCACGTCGGCCAACATGCCGCCGAGCGGGCCTGTCAGGCGCAACTGGCCTCGCTGGGCGTCGCCTCGCAGGTCGAATTCAGCGCTGAAGCTGCGTGCGGGCTGGCCGGCTGCCGCGTCGACCTGCAGCGCCAAGCGCCCGGCCAGGTCGGCGGCGGGCCGGGCGGTCAGGCCGGCGCAGCCGGCAAGGCACAGCAACGCGGCCAGCCCCAGGCTGCGTCGCGCGAAGCCCGGCGTCACAAGCGGACCTGCAGCCGGGCCAGGGTCTCGCGCATCACCTCGTTGTCGGCATCGCGTTCGCGGCCTTCGCGCCAGATCCGCCGTGCCTCGTCGCGCTGGCCGCTGACCCACAGCACCTCACCCAGGTGGGCGGCGATCTCGGTGTCCGGCCGCGAGGCGTAGGCGCGCTTCAGGTGCAGCAGCGCCTGCGCCAGGTTGCCGAGCCGGTACTCGACCCAGCCCAGGCTGTCGGTGATGAAGGGATCGTTCGGCGACAGCTCGAGCGCCTTGGTGATCAGGTCGCGCGCCTCGGGCAGGCGCTGATTGCGCTCGGCCAGCGAGTAGCCGAGTGCGTTGTACGCGTGGTGATGGTCGGGCTTGAGTTCGATCACGCGCCGCAGGACGCGCTCCATCTCGTCCATGCGCGACAGCTTCTCGGCCATCATCGCCTGCTCGTAGAGCAGGTCGGTGTCGCCCGGAAAGCGCTCGTTGGCGGTGGCCAGCACCGCGTGGGCATCGGGCCAGCGTTTCACTTCGCGCAGCACCTGGCTCTCGGCGAGCAGCTTGGCGCGCGCGTCCTCGGGCTTGCGCTCGGGCACCTGGCGCACCATCGCACGCGCCTCGCCCAGCTTGCCCTGCTTGGCCAGCAGGGTGGCGCGGCGCGTCTGCACCTCCAGCGCGCGCTGCGGATCGTCCACCTTGTCCAGCCAGCGCGCCGAGGCCTTGGTGTCGCCACGCAGGTCGGCCGCCTGGGCGAGCATCAGCCAAGCCTGGGTGCGTCCGCCATCGCCGGCAGCTGCAGCGTCGTCCTCGTCGTCGTCGGCGGCCGTCGCCCGCGAGGTGGCGGGATCGTCCAGCACTTGCAGGAAGCGCTGCAGCGAGGCTTCGGCGTCGCGCGGTTGACGCAGCTCGAGTTGCAGCGCGCCGAGGCTGAGCCACGGGCCTGGGAGCGCCGGCTGCTCCTTGGTGACGCTGCGCAGTTGCCTCTCGGCCTCGACGAAGCGCTGCGCCGCGCTCAGCATGCGCACGTAGGCCACGCGCACCGCGACCTCGGTCTTGGCTTGCGCCAGGTAGTCGGCGACCAGCTTCTCGGCCGCGGGCATCTGGGCCACGAGGTCGAGCGCGAGCAGCGCCGGTCCGGTGGCCGCTGGATCGTCGGCGCGCGCGCGCTCGGCCATCTGAAGTGCCCGCGCGGCGTCGCCTGCCTGCCACCAGGCCCGGCCGCTGGCCACGCGGGCGGCGGTGCGGGTCGGTTCGGCGTCGATGTACGTCTTCAGCCCCTCGTCGAGCTGCTGCGCCATCGCACGCTTGTCGGCGGCGCGTTGCCATAGGCGCGGCAGGGCGGCGATGACGCCGGAGCGATCGGCGGGCGCTGTCTTGGCCAGCAGCTGCCTGATCGGTTCGGCCATTTCGGTGCCGCGGTTGAGTACCGCCAGGATCTGCAGTTCGAAACGCAGCGCATCGAGCGATTCGGGCAGCGCGATGCGCCAAGCGCGCGCCGCGGCCAGCGCCGAGTCGCCCGAGCGCGCCTGAAGCGCCACCTCGACCGAACGCCGGAACAGCGCCTCGTCGCGCGTGCGGCGCGCCACGTCGATGAACTTGGCATAGGCCGCAGCGGCGTCACCGTTGCGCAGGTCGAGTTCGCCCAGCAACAGCTGATAGAACAGCGGGGCGTCGAGTGCCGAGGCCTCGGGCGCGGCCGCCTGCGCCTGTGCGATGCAGCCGTGCGAGGCGACCAGCCCGGCAAGGGCCAGCGAACGGGCCAGCGAATTCAAGCGGCGACTCATGGGCAGTCCATTCTAGGCAGGCGGTTGGAGCCGCACGGCGACACAACGTTCATGCAAGTGTCGCTCCTATCATCGCGACCATGCCCGAATTGCCCGAGGTCGAAGTCACGCTGCGCAGCTTTGCCGAGCGCATCGACGGTGCCGAGGTGCTGTCGGTGCGCCTGGGCGCGCCGCTGCGCTGGCCGCTCGGCCGCGCGCCGCGCCTGTTGACGGGCTGCCGCGTTGGCCGCGCGAGCCGGCGCGGCAAGTACCTTTGGTTGCCACTGACACAGGCCAGCCGCCCGGCCGGAGGGCTGCTGATGCACCTGGGCATGTCGGGCTCGCTGGCCTTCAACCACCAGGCCGGGGCGGCCGGCAAGCACGACCACTTCGACCTCGTTACCTCGCGCGGCGTGCTGCGCCTGACCGACCCGCGGCGCTTCGGCGCCGTGCTCTGGTCGGCCGCGCTCGACGCGGCGCCGGCCGCCACGCTGCTGGCGCGCCTCGGCGCCGAGCCTTTCGACCCCGCGCTGACCGGGGAGCGCTTCCATGCCGCCCTGAAGCGGCGGCGCTCGCCGATCAAGGCGGTGCTGCTGGCCGGCGACATCGTCGTCGGCGCCGGCAACATCTACGCCTGCGAAGCCCTGTTCGATGCCGGCATCGACCCGCGCACGCGCAGCGACCGCCTGAGCCGGCCGCGGGCCGAGCGCCTGCTGGCCAGCGTGCGCGCGACGCTGAGTCAGGCGCTCGCGCTCGGCGGCTCGACGCTCCGCGACTTTCGCGATGCGCACGGCATGGACGGAAGCTACCAGGCCAGCGCGCGTGTCTACGGTCGGGCCGGCGAGCCCTGCGGGCGCTGCGGCACGCCGGTGCGACGGGTCGTGCAAGGCCAGCGGTCGACCTTCTTCTGCCCTGGCTGCCAGCGCCGGTGATGCGGCGCCACGTCCCCGGCGCGACAAGCTCCACGACTGCGGCGCCGGCGCTGTCAGCAGATGTTTCCGCGGACGGGCGCACGGGGGCCTTGAGCTAGGATGCTTCGAGACCCTGCCGCGATGGACACCCTCGTGCCCCAGCCCACGCTCGCCGGCCAGCTCGATGCGCTGGCCGGGTGGCGGCGTGCACTCGAGCGTCAGTCGGCGGACCTGCTGCGCTTCATGCAGGAGCACGATGTGGCGGACGAGGCCTGCGAGCGCCAGATCGAGGCGCTGCGCGAGCGCCTGGACACGGATCGCCTTTGCGTGGCCTTCGTCGCCGAGTTCTCGCGCGGCAAGTCCGAACTGATCAACGCGATCTTCTTCGCCGACACCGGCCGGCGCATCCTGCCCGCCACGCCGGGCCGCACCACGATGTGCCCGGTCGAACTGGGCCACGACCCGGCCACACCGCCGGTGCTGGCGCTGCTGCCGATCGACACCCGGCTCGAAGCCCAGTCGCTGAACGACCTGCGTGGCAAGGCCGATGCCTGGACGCGCATCCGGCTCGACCCGAGTTCACCCGACCGCCTGGCCGACGCGCTGACCGAGGTGATGCGCACCAAGGCGGTCACGGTCGACGTGGCGCGCTCGCTCGGCTTCTGGGACGACAAGCAGCCCGAGGACAACCCACCCCAGATCGCCGAAGGCCTGGTCGAGGTGCCGGCCTGGCGCCATGCGGCGATCAACTACCCGCATCCGCTGCTCAAGCGCGGGCTGGTGATCCTGGACACGCCGGGCCTGAACGCGATCGGCGCCGAGCCCGAGCTGACGCTGTCGCTGCTGCCCGCCGCGCATGCGGTGGTCTTCATCCTCGGCGCCGACACCGGCGTCACGAAGTCGGACCTGGCGGTCTGGCGCGACCACCTCGGCGGCCAGTCGATGGTGCGCTTCGTGGTGCTGAACAAGATCGACACGCTCGCCGACCCGCTGCTGACGGCGGAGACGATCGAAGCGCAGATCCAGCAGCAGGTGCAAAGCACTGCGACCACGCTGGAGATCGAGCCCGCACGCGTGTTCCCGCTGTCGGCCCGGCTCGGCCTGGCTGGGCGCATCGAGGGCGATGCCAGCCAGCTCACGGCCAGCCGGCTGCCCGAACTCGAGGACGCGCTCGCGACCCAGCTGCTGCCGCGCCGGCGCGAAGTGATCCAGGCCCTGGTCAGCGACACCGCGCAGGCGGTCGAGCAGCAGGCTACGCGTCGCCTGTCGGACCAGCGGCGCCAGATCGCCGAGCAGATGCTCGAACTGCGCGGCCTGCGCGGCAAGAGCAGCGGCAAGGTCAGCCTGATGCTCGAGCGCGTGGACGCCGAGTCGCGCGAGTTCGAGCGCTGCACCGAACGTCTGATGGCGCTGCGCGCGGTTCACACCAAGATGCTGCGCGACCAGCTGCTCGGCCTGGCCAGCGATGCGCTGCGCGACGAGGTCGCGCAGATGCAGGACGAGGCCAGCGCCACGCTGTTCAACCTGGGCGCACGCAAGGCCTTCCTGGCGCTGTGCAACCGCCTGCGCATTCGGATCACCAAGGCGCGCGAGCGCGGCCAGGAAATCCACGACATGCTGCAGGCCAGCTTCCGGCAGCTCAACGCCGACTACGGTTTTGCGCTCAGCCTGTCGCGCCTGCCGTCGCTGGAGCGCACCGACCGAGAACTCGACCTGATCGAGCGCAGCTACGTGCAGTACCTCGGCCTGTCGCACGCGCTGCGCCTGGCCGAGCCGCGCTTCATGGAGCAGTTCCGGCGCATGCTGCTGTCCAAGCTGCGCATGGCGTTCGAGAACGCCAGCGGCGACATCGAGCTGTGGCACAAGTCGGCCAGCAACCAGGTCGACTCGCAGCTGCGCGAGCGCCGGCGCGCCTTCAAGCGCCGCCGCGAGGGTCTGGAGCGCATCCAGGGAGCGGCCGGCGAGCTCGACTCGCGCATCGCCGACCTCGAGGGCCAGGACCAGCGCCTGCAGCAGCTGGCTGCGCGCGTGCGCGAACAGCTGGCCGAACTGCGCCAGGCGGCGCAGGGTGACGGCAGCGACGCCGTCGACATACCCATCCCTGCCCACCTCGGATCGCGCAGCGCGACGGGCTGATGCCAGGTGCTGGCGTGCCGCGCGAGCCGATCGCCGCGCCGGTGATCGCATGGCAGCGCCGCCACGGCCGCCACGACCTGCCCTGGCAGGGCACCCGTGACCCGTACCGGCTCTGGCTGTCCGAGGTGATGCTGCAGCAGACGCAGGTGGCGACGGTGCTGGCCTACTACCCGCGCTTCCTCGAGCGCTTTGCCGATGTGCGTGCGCTGGCTGCAGCGCCGCTGGACGACGTGCTCGCGCTGTGGAGCGGGCTGGGTTACTACAGCCGAGCCCGGAACCTGCACCGCTGCGCGCAGGCGGTGGTGGCCGAGCACGGTGGCGTGTTCCCGCGCAACGCCCAGGCGCTGGCTGCGCTGCCGGGCATCGGGCGCTCGACCGCGGCCGCGATCGCCGCCTTCGCCTACGGCGAGCGCGCCGCCATCCTCGACGGCAACGTCAAGCGCGTGCTGACGCGTGTGCTTGGCTTCGGCGAGGACCTCGCGCTGCCTGCGCACGAGCGCGCGCTATGGCAACACGCGCAGGCCCTGCTGCCGCAGCGTGGCATCGAGGCCTATACACAGGGGCTGATGGATCTTGGCGCCACCTTGTGCAGCGCGCGCGCGCCGGCGTGTGAGCGCTGCCCGCTCGACGCGGCTTGCGTCGCGCGGCTTGAAGGACACCCCGAGCGCTACCCGGTCAAGACGCGTCGCACCCAGCGCGGCTCGCGCCACAACGCGCTGCTGTGGCTGTCCCACGCGGACCGGGTGTGGCTGACGCAGCGTCCGCCCGTGGGCGTGTGGGCGGGGCTGTGGACCTTGCCGCTGTTCGACTCGGCTCCAGCGCTGCAGGCACTGATCGGGCCGTGGCCCGGCAAGAGCGACGGACTGCCGCCGATCGACCACGCGCTGACGCACTTCGACTGGCGTCTGGAACCCTGGCGTCACCAACTGCCGGCGCGCCTGTCCGCGGTCGAACGCCGCGGGATCGAAGCGGCATTGCCGGCCGGGCGCTGGTTCACGCTGGCAGAGGCGCTTGCGCTGGGTCTGCCGGCCCCGATCCGCAAGCTGCTGCAAGCCGCCTACTGAACGACGCCCTTGCCCTTGAGGTACTCGTGCACCAGGCGCAGCCGCGCCTGCGGGTCGGGCAGCATCATCAGTTTCTGGCGTGCAGCCAGTGGCACCGGCAGGATCTCGCACCAGCGGTTGGCCACCCAGCCGGCGTCGTCGAGCGAGAAGGGTTCGGCGAAGGGCGACTTGCCCTGTTGCTCGCGCAACGACGCGATCACCTGCTGCAAGGCCTGCACGGTGGCGAAGTACGCGGGTTCGGGGCTGACCGTCTCGTCGGCGGGCAGCAAGTCCACCTCGGCCATCCACAGCCCATCGGGCTGCTGGCGCGGCGCGCCGGCGATCTCGAAACGTTCGGCGCCGTGGCAGCGCACGCGCAACAGGTTGGCGCCCTCGCCGTCGACCTCGTCGATGTGCGCGAGCACGCCTTCGGACTCGAAACTCACCTTGTTGCGCCCGACCTCGTGCCCGGCGGCGAGGCAGACCACGCCGAAAGGCTCGTTCTCGCGCAAGCAGCGGCTGACGAGGTCGAGGTAGCGCGGCTCGAACACCTTCAGCTGCAGCAGCGCACCGGGGAAGAGCACGCTCTTGAGCGGGAACAGCGCGATGGTCTGCGGTGGACTCATGCCAATGCGTCCTGTTCCCGGTGCCGCACCAGGGTGGCTGCGCGCGCGGCGAAGCGCTGCGCCAGCTGCTCGGCGGCATAGACCGAGCGGTGCTGTCCGCCGGTGCAGCCCAGCGCCACGGTCAGGTAGGCACGCTGGCCGTCGTTGAAGGCGTCGAGCCAGCGCCCGATGAAGCCCTCGATCTGCGCCAGCATCTCGCCGACCTCGGGCTGGGCTTTCAGGTAGTCGGCCACCGGCGCGTCGCGTCCCGTCAGCGGCCGCAGCTCGCGGATGTAGTGGGGATTCGGCAGCACGCGCAAGTCAAATACGAAGTCGGCGTCCAGCGGCACGCCGAACTTGAAGGCGAAGGACTCGAACACCAGCGTCAGCGTCGCGCCCTTGCTGCCGACCGCGGCGCGCAGCCAGCGCGCCAGCTGGGCCGGGCGCAGCTGGCTGGTGTCGATGACCGTCGACAGGTCGCGCAGGCCGGCGAGCAGCTGACGTTCGAGCTCGATCGCGTCGACCAGCGCGCGCGGCGACGCGCTGGCCGGGTCGGCCGACAGCGGGTGCGGGCGCCGCGTTTCCGAGTAACGGCGCAGCAGCGCGTCGGTGCTGGCGTCGAGGAAGTAGGAGCGCACGGCGACGCCTTCCTGGCGCAGCTGGCCGATCAGCGGCAGCAGATGCGGCAGCGAGCCGGCACTGCGCACGTCCACCGCGATCGCGACCTGGCGCGCTTGGCCGTTGCGCGCGCGTTCGACCGCGATGAAGTCGCGCAGCAGTTCGGGCGGCAGGTTGTCGACGCAGAAGTAGCCCGCGTCCTCGAGCGCGTGCAGCGCCACCGACTTGCCCGAGCCGGAGATGCCCGTGACCAGCACGAGCGCCGGGGCCGGGGCGGAGGCGTTCACTTCGCGGTGCGCCTTTCCTTGCCCCGCGGAGCCGGCGCGGCCGGCGTCGCTGCCGAGCCGAGCAGCTGCTGGGCATGCGCGATCGAGGTCGCCAGGCGCTCGCCGCCGAGCATGCGCGCCACTTCGGCGACGCGGGTCTCGCCGAGCACCGGCCGCACGTCGGACAGTGCGCGCGCGCCCTGGGCCTGCTTGCTGACGACGAAGTGATGGTCGCCGCAGGCGGCCACCTGGGCCAGGTGGGTCACCGCGAGCACTTGGCGGTCGCTGCCGAGCTGCTTCATCAGCCGGCCCACCGTGTCGGCCACGGCGCCGCCGATGCCGGCGTCGATCTCGTCGAAGATCAGCGTGCCGGCGCTGCCTTCGCTGCTGCGCGCGGTCGTCACCGCGATCGCGAGCGCCAGGCGCGACAGCTCGCCGCCGGAGGCCACCCTGGCCAGCGCGCGCGGCGTGCTGCCGGCATGGCCCGCGACGCGCAGCTCGACCGATTCGAGGCCGAAGGACTGCGGCTCGTCCTGCGCCACGAGGGCCACTTCGAAGCGGCCGCCGGCCATGCCGAGCTGCTGCATCGCCTGGGTCACCGCCTCGCCGAGTTTGGGCGCCGCCGCCTTGCGCACGCGGCTGACCCGCTGCGCCTCCGAGCGCCAGGCGCGCTCGGCGTCGGCCACGCTGCGCTCGAGTGCCGCGGTGTCGGCTGAGGCTTCGAGCGCCGCGAGCTCGGTGCGCCACAACGCGAGCAGCGCGGCCAGCTCTTCGGGCGGGCGGCGGAAGCGCCGCGCCAGGCCGATCCAGGCCGACAGGCGGGCGTCGAGCTCGGCCAGGCGCTCGGGGTCGAGGTCGGTGTGCTGCAGGTAGCCCGACAGCGAATGCGCGGCGTCGGCCAGCTGGGCCTGGGCGCCTTGCAGCACCTCGGCGATCGGCGCCAGACGCGAGTCGATGCGTGCGCCATCGGCCAGACCATCGGCCGCCCGCTGAGCGAGCGCGGACGCGTTGACCTCGGCGTCGGCCACCGCATCGAGTGCGGTGCGCGCGGCGTCGATCAGCGCCTGGGCGTGCGCCAGGCGTTGGTGTTCGGCGTTGAGTTCATCCCACTCACCGTCGACTGGCGCCAGGCGTTCGACCTCGCCGACCTGCCAGGCCAGGCGCTCGCGCTCGCGCGCGATCTCGGCGCTCGCATGCAAGGCGCGGTCGAGCGCGGCGACACCGGCCTTCCATTGCGCCCACAGCGCCGCGAGCGGCTCGATGTCGATGCCCGCCTCGCCGTCGAGCAGCGCGCGCACCGCGGCCGGGCGCGTCAGGCTCTGCCAGGCATGCTGGCCGTGGATGTCCACCAGCGCGTCGGCGGCTTCGCGCAACTGCGTCACGGTGGCCGGGCTGCCGTTGATCCACGCGCGGCTCTTGCCTTGCGCGTCGATGGTGCGGCGCAGCAGCAGGGCGTCGGCCTGGGCGTCGAAGCCGGCTTCGTCGAGCCAGGGCACGAGCGAAGCGGGTCGGTCGAACTCGGCCGCGATCTCGGCGCGCGTCGCACCTTCACGCACCACCAGCGCATCGCCACGGCTACCGAGCGCGAGCTGCAGCGCATCGATCAGGATCGACTTGCCCGCCCCCGTCTCGCCCGTGAGCACCGAGAAACCGGATCCGAACTCGACCTCGAGCGCGTCGACGATGACGAAGTCGCGCAGGGACAGACGCCGGAGCATCAGACCACACCCTCGTACCAGCGCAGCTTGCGCCGCAGTGTCGCGTAGTAACTCCAGCCCTTGGGGTGCAGGAAGCGCACCTTTTGCGCCGAGCGCTTCATGTGCACCTGGTCGCCGTGCAACAGGCTCTCGAGGCGCTGCATGTCGAAGTTGGCCGACGCGTCGCGGCCGGCCACCACGGTGATGTGGATCTCCACGTCGTCGGGCAGCACGATCGGGCGGTTGGACAAGGTGTGCGACGCGATGGGCACCAGCACCCAGCCGCCGATGCCCGGGTGCAGGATCGGCCCGCCAGCCGACAGCGCGTAGGCGGTCGAGCCGGTCGGCGAGGCGACGATCAGGCCGTCGGCACGCATGTTGGCGACGAACTCCTCGCCGATGTCCACCCGCAGCTCCACCATGCCGGCGGTGGCGCCGCGGCTGACCACCACGTCGTTCATCGACAGTCCCGAGAAGATGCACTGTCCGTCGCGCCACACGCTGGCGTCGAGCATCGCGCGGTGCTCCTCCTCGAACTCGCCGCGCATCATCGGCCCGAGCGCCTCGCGGAAGCGGTCGACCGGGATGTCGGTGATGAAACCCAGCCGCCCCTGGTTGATGCCCACCAGCGGCGTGTCGTGGCGGGCCAGCTCGCGCGCGATGCCCAGCATGGTGCCGTCGCCGCCGACCACCACGGCGACGTCGCACTGCCGGCCGAGCTGGGTGGTGTCGACCACGTCGTAGCGATCCAGCCCGGTGGCCTGCGCGGTGGCAAGCTCCAGCGACACGTCCAGGCCTTCAGCCACCAGGAACTGCGCCACCTCGTCGAGCAACTCGCGCATGCCCTGGGCCTGCGGCTTGCCGACCACGGCGGCGTGACGGAAGCGTGGGGTCGGACGCTTGGGGGCCATGCGCGGGATGATAGGGCCGCCGCTTGACGCCCCTGCGCGGTAAATTGCATACCCATGGACGATCGCGCCAAAGCCCTGCTGAAAACCCTGGTCGAGCTGTACATCGCCGAAGGCACGCCGGTGGGTTCGCGCACGCTGTCGCGCGCCTCTGGGCTGGAGCTGTCGCCGGCGACCATCCGCAACGTGATGGCCGACCTCGAGGAGATGGGCCTGATCGTCAGCCCGCACACCAGCGCCGGTCGCGTGCCGACGGCGCGCGGCTACCGCGTGTTCGTCGACACCATGCTGACGGCACGCCCGCTGGACGCGCTGCAGGCCGAGGTGTCGCCCGCCGCGCGCGAGCAGCTGCAGGGCGCGCAGCCCGGCCGCGTGATCACGCATGCGGCGCAGATGCTGTCCAACCTGTCGAACTTCGTCGGCGTGGTCACCGCGCCGCGCAAGGCCAGCGTGTTCCACCACATCGAATTCATGCGCCTGGGCGAGCGGCGCGTGCTGCTGATCCTGGTGGCGCCCGACGGCGACGTGCAGAACCGGGTGATCGTCACGGCGCGCGACCACTCCCAGGCCGAGCTGGTCGAAGCCGCCAACTTCCTGAATACGCACTACGCGGGCCTGACGATCGACGCCGTGCGCGAGCGCCTGCAGCAGGAGGTGGAGACGCTGCGCAGCGAGATCGCCGAGCTGATGCGCTCGGCCGTGCAGGCCGGCAGCGAGGCGATGGCCGAGAGCGACCCGGTGGTCGTCAGCGGCGAACGCAACCTGCTCGCGGTGCAGGACTTCGGCCACGACCTGGGCTCGCTGCGCAAGCTGTTCGACCTGTTCGAGCAGAAGACCCAGCTGATGCGCCTGCTCGACGTGTCCAGCCGCGCCGAGGGCGTGCGCATCTACATCGGCGGCGAGTCGGGCGTGGTGCCCTACGAGGCGCTGTCGATCGTCAGTGCACCCTACGAGGTGGACGGCCAGGTGGTCGGCACGCTGGGCGTGATCGGCCCGACACGCATGCCCTACGAACGCATGATCCAGATCGTCGACATCACGTCCAAGCTGGTTAGCAACGCGCTTTCTGCACCGCGCTAGGCGCGGCGGTCAGTTCGCCGAGCGCCCTGCGCCGAACTGATCGAGCCTCATGCGCCGCAACAGGGCGGCGTAGCGTGGTTGGTTGCGCAGCACGGCCCAGCGCCCGTCGTCTTTCATGTACACAAGTCGCGTGTCGCGCATCGCGTAGGCTCTTTCGAGCGCGTCGAGCGCTGGCCCGGTCTCGCCGAGCGCGGCATGCAGCGCGGCCAGCGAGGTCGGCGGCACGTAGCGTTCCTTGCCCATGGCGATCAGCCGCTGCAGGATGCGCCGCGTTTCTTCGGTATGACCTTGCTGTGCCAGCACCGCGCCCAGCAGCACGGTGGCCTGTGTGCTGCCGTCGGCCAGCGCGTCGGCGCGACGCAGCGAGGCGATGGCCGCGTCGGTGCGGCGGTCCGCTAGGTGCACCATGGCCTGGGTCAGGTGGGCCACCCAGAATTCGGCGTCGATCTCGAATGCGCGCGCCAGCCGCGCTTCGGCCTGGGCGCGGTGGCCCTGCGCCAGCTGGAAGCTTGCTTCGAGCGCATTGAGGATCAGCGACATCGGGTCGAGCTGGCGCGCGGTGCTCAGGTGGGCCAGGCCCTCGGCGGGACGGTCGAGCGACAGCAGCAGCAGGCCGAGCCCGAAATGCGCCTCGACGGTGTTGGGGTTCAGAGAGATCGCGTGGCGCAACAGGCGCTCGGCGCCGCTCCAGTCGAAGTGATACCAGTAGCGGATCCAGCCCTGGCCGGCATGGGCCTCGGCCAGACCGGGCGCCAACGCCAGCGCGCGCTGTGCCGCCACCTCGGCCGGCGTGAACGCGTCGATGGGCGCGATGTCGGCGCCGAAGATCATGCGCCGGTAGGTCTCGACCAGTCCGGCATACGCCAGCGCATACCCCGGGTCGGCGTCGATCGCCTTCTGGAAGAGCTCGACGCTCCTGCGCAGGCCGGCTGCACGGATGCCCTGGGCGTGGTGGCGCGCCGCGAGGTAGAGCTGGTAGGCGTCCGGGTTGCGCGTGCCGCCAACCGCGGCACGGTCGGGCGGCACGGGCGCGGCGGCGACGAGCCACGGCGACAGTGCTGCGGCCACGCGAGCGGAGATCAGGTCCTGCACATCGAACACGCCGCCGGCGCTTTCGTCGAAGCTGCCGCTCCAGGCGGCCACGCCGTCCGTGGCCGACAACAGGCGTGCGGTGACCCGCCACTGAGCGCCGCGGCGCTGCAGCGAACCGTCGACGATCCAGTCCACGTCGAGGTCGTGTGCCGCGCGCAGCGGATCCTGGTCGGGCCCGGCAAAGCGGCGCACCGAGCCGACCGAGCGCACCACGAGGCCGGGCACGGTGGACAGGTGTGCGATCAGGCTGTCGGCCATGCCCAACTCGAGCAGTTCGTCGCGCCCCTCGGTCACCAGCGGCTTGAAGGGCAGCACGGCCAGCGTGGGACGTGCCGCGTTGGCACCGGGCGCGCCCGTGCGCTGCCGCCACCACCACCAGCCGGCGGGAACGGTCAGTCCCAGTGCGCCGATGGTTGCGCCCAGCAGCCGGCGCCGTCGTGGCGCGCGCGCCGGCGTATGGGGAGCCTCGTCGGCCGCAGTCTGCCCGTCCAGCGTCGTCACCGGCGCCACGAAGCGAAAGCCGCGGCGCGGCACCGTCTGGATGTAGCGGCTGACCTGGGCATCGTCGCCCAACGCACGACGCAGGCCGGCGATCACCTGGCTCAGGTTGTTCTCCTCAACCACCAGGCCGGGCCAGAGTGCGGCGATCAGCGATTCCTTGTCGAGCAGCTCGTTCGGCCGCTCGACGAACAACAGCAAGGCATCGAACAGCTTGGGCGTCAGGGCCAGCGGCTCGCCCCCGCTGCGATGCCGTAGTGCGTGCTCCTTGAGATCGAGCACGTAATCACCGAACGCGTAGCGATCCGACGGTGTCATGCGGCGCCAACTTCATGGGAATTCAGGGAAGTCTCAGCAGCGTTTCAAGACTTTCAGGCCGGCCGCGCCGATTGTGGCAGTGCCCAAGCGCGGTCGCGCATGGCATCCCCACATCCACCCTGGAGGCACTTCACCATGAATCCGATCCGATCCCTGCAAACCCTGTCGCTCGTCTCCGTCACCGCGGCGGCCACGCTGTTCCTCATGCAGGCCTGCGGTGGCGGCGCCTGGGCCGACGAGCACGCGGCAGACCCGATCGAAGGCGTCTGGGAGTCAGGCGTCACGATCACCGACTGCACCAGTGGCGCCGTGCTGCGCACCTTCAAGGGCGAGGGCCTGTTCCAGCGCGGCGGCGCGCTGACCGCCGACAACTCGCTGCCGCCAACCACCCGCAGCACTGCCTTCGGCCAGTGGCGCAAGCTGTCGGGTCAAAGCTACACGGCGAGCGCTCGCTTCTTGCGCTTCAACGCCGATGGCAGCCTGGCCGGTTCGCAGCGGGTGCAGCGGACCCTGACGCTGGCGGCAGACGGCAACACCTTGACCGGCACGATTACCGCCCAGGTGATCGACAACGCCGGTGTCGTCATCGCGCCGGTGTGCGGCACGGAAACCTCGACCCGGATCGTGTTCTGACGGCTTTGTCGCGGGTGGGCCGCCGGCACCCTCACGCAGGCAGGAAGCCGTCGATCGACAGGTAGCGCTCGCCGGTGTCGTAGTTGAATCCGAGCACCCGGGCATCGGGCGGCAGCTCGGGCAGTTTCTTCGCAATTGCCGCCAGCGTCGCGCCGCTGGAGATGCCCACCAGCATGCCTTCCTCGCGCGCGCAGCGGCGCGCCATCTCGCGTGCCTCCTCGGCGTCGACCTGGATCACGCCGTCGAGCAGCGCGGTGTGCAGGTTCTTCGGCACGAAGCCGGCACCGATGCCCTGGATCGGGTGCGGCGCCGGCGCTCCGCCGCTGATCACCGGGCTGGCGGCGGGTTCGACCGCGAACACTTTCAACTGCGGCCAGCACTTCTTGAGCACCATGGCGCAGCCGGTGATGTGACCGCCGGTGCCCACGCCGGTGATCAGTGCGTCCAGGCCCTCTGGAAAGTCGCGCGCGATCTCTTCGGCCGTGGTGCGCACGTGCACCGCGATGTTGGCCTCGTTCTCGAACTGCTGCGGCATCCAGCCCCCTGGGGTGGCGGCCAGCAGCTCCTGCGCGCGCGCGATCGAGCCCTTCATGCCTTTCTCGCGCGGCGTCAGCTCGAAGGTCGCACCGTAGGCCAGCATCAGGCGCCGGCGCTCGACGCTCATGCTGTCGGGCATCACCAGGACCAGCTTGTAGGCCTTCACCGCTGCCACCATCGCCAGGCCGATGCCGGTGTTGCCCGAGGTGGGCTCGATGATCGTGCCGCCCGCCTTGAGCCGGCCCGAGGCCTCGGCCTCCTCGATCATCGCGAGCGCGATGCGGTCCTTGATCGAGCCGCCGGGGTTGCTGCGCTCGGACTTGACCCAGACCTCGCGTCCTGCGCCGAACAGGCGGTTGATGCGGATGTGCGGCGTGTCGCCGATGGTGGCAAGGATGTCCTGGGCTCGCATGCGGCGCTCCTGCGGTTTGGCGTCCATCGTAGCGAGCGCCGCGAGGCCCTGCCTAGAATCGGCGCGCGGGCCGTTAGCTCAGTCGGTTAGAGCAGAGGACTCATAATCCTTTGGTCGTTGGTTCGATCCCAACACGGCCTACCATATGGCGCATAGCGGTCGAGGTGCCCGAATGGATGTTGCGAAGAAGCGCCTGTCGGTCTACCAGCCGACCCAGCCGGGCTTGCGTTTCCCCGAGCTGCCGAGTTTCGAGACACCCGCCGAGGCTCGACGCCACCTGAAGCAGCGTCTCGCCGCGGCCTGTCGCGCGTTCGCCCTGCAGGGCTTCGACTACGGCTTTGCCGGCCACCTGACGATCCGCGACCCCGAGCACCCGGAGCTGTACTGGACCAACCCGATGTGCGTGCACTTCGGCAACGTCAAGGTCAGCAACCTGATCCTGGTGGACCATGCCGGCAAGGTGGTCGAGGGCGAGTACGCGGTCAATCGCGCGGGCTTCGTGCTGCACGCGGCGGTGCACGAGGCGCATCCGGAGATCGTGGCGATGTGCCACGCGCACACGCTCTACGGCACGGCCTTCGCCGCGCTCGGGCGCGAACTCGAACCGATCACGCAGGACGCCGCGGCCTTCTTCGAGGACCACCGCGTGATCCGCAGCGAGGCAGGCCAGGTGGCTGTCGAGGAGCGCGCGGGCACGACGGTGGCCGACCACTTCAAGGGGGTCAAGGCGGTGGTCCACCAGAACCATGGCCTGTTCACCAGCAGCACGCATGGCATCGAGTCGGCAGCGTTCTGGTTCATCGCGCTCGAGCGCTGCTGCCATCAGCAGCTGCTGGTCGATGCGAGCGGCCGCAAGCCGGTGCTGATTCCCGAGGACCGCAGCCGCTTCAGCCGCGAGCACGTGGGCAGCGACTACATCGGTTGGCTGCACTTCCAGACCATCTACGACCAACTGGTGCGCACGCAGCCGGACCTGTTCGACTGAGTTCGGGCTTGCCGCACCGGCGCGCCGGTGCGAGCATGGCGACTCCCACCACCCGAGGAGACACACGCCATGCCCAGCCAAGCTTTCGACGCCGATGCCCTGATCTCGATGTTCGAGAACGCCAGCACCTCGGGCAGCGCGCGCCTGCAGAAGGCGGTGACCGAGGCGACGCTGGCGGCCCTGCGCGGACGTGAGCTGACGCTGGCCAACATCCGCTCGTCGCTCGACTCGGTGGCCAAGGCGGTCACGGCCGGTGCGGCGAAGAACCCCCTTGGCGGCGAGTCGGTCGAGGCCATGCTCGACAAGGCGGTGGCCGGCATGGACGCGGCGCTGGTGAAGGCGGTGCAGGCCAACCAGGCCGCGCTGCGCCAGTTCGCCGACCGCGGCGTGGACCTGCGCGAGAAGCACCTGAAGAAGGCGCTCGACGACCTCGACAAGTTCGACGACCTGCTGATCGGCGCGGTGAAGAAGGCCGGCGCCGCCGCTGGCCCGCTGGCCGCGCCCTGGCATCAGGCGATGGAAAAACTGCAGGCCGGTGGCTCGATGTCGGGCCTGTCGGCGGCGAAGACGGTCGAGGAGTTCGCCGAGCAGATGGGCGCGGCGATGAAGTCCTCGCGCAGCGCCAGCGTGCGAGCGGCGACCGTGCTGGCCGAGAGTTACGCGGCAATGGCCAGCGGCGTGCTGGTCGGCCTGTCGGAGGCGCTGACGGGTAGTGCGGCCTCGGCGCCTGCGCCGGCCGCCAAGAAGGCTGCGCCGCGCAAGCGCTGAGGCCTTGTCACGCGCCGGCGGCCGCCGGTACGACCTTTTGTTCGATCGCGCCGAAGATCGACTGCCCGTCGGCGCCCTTCATCTCGATGCGGATCGTGTCGCCGTACTGCATGAAGGGCGTCTTGGGCGCCCCGTCCTCGATGGTCTCGATGCAGCGCTTCTCGGCGATGCACGAGTAGCCATGGGTCCAGTCCTTGTTGCTGACCGTGCCCGAGCCGACGATCGAACCGGCGCGCACGTTGCGCGTCTTGGCGATGTGCGCGATCAGCTGGCCGAAGTGGAAGGTCATCTCCGGGCCGGCGTCGCAATGGCCGACACGCTTGCCGTTCCAGGTGGAGGTCAGCGGCAGGTGCAGGCGCCCGCCCTGCCAGGCCTCGCCCAGCTCGTCGGGTGTCACCGCCACCGGGCTGAACGCGGTGGCCGGTTTGCTCTGGAAGAAACCGAAGCCCTTGGCCAGCTCGTTGGGGATCAGGTTGCGCAGGCTCCAGTCGTTCGCCAGCATCAGCAGGCGCACGCCGTCGAGCGCGCGCTCGGGCGAGGCGCCGTTGGCCACGTCGGCGGTGATGACCGCGATCTCGGCCTCGAAGTCGATGCCCCATTCGGGGTTCGCGAACGGCGCGTCGTCGCAGGGGCCGAGGAAGTCGTCGCTGCCGCCCTGGTACATCAGCGGGTCGGTGTAGAAGCTGGCGGGCACCTCGGACTTGCGCGCCGCGCGCACCAGCTCCACGTGGTTGATGTAGGCCGAGCCGTCGGCCCATTGGTAGGCGCGCGGCAGCGGGGCCATGCACAGCTGCGGCACGAACTCGAAGGCATGGCGCGCCTTGCCCTGGTTCAGCGTGACGTACAGGTCCTGCAACTGCGGCGACAGGAAGTTCCAGTCGTCGAGCACCTGCTGCAGTCGGGTGGCGATGCCGGTCGCAAAATGCGCCGTCGTGAGATCGCGCGAAACGACGACCAGCTGGCCGTCGCGCGATCCGTCCTTGAGGGTGGCGAGCTTCATGGTTCCGCGATTGTCGTCCGATCTGCCGTCGCCCGGCCGCCGGCGCGCGCGCCTGCTCGTGCTGGCCACGCTCGTGGTGCTGGCGCTGCATGGCGCGCTGCTGTTCGGCCTGGCGCCGGCCTGGATCGACCCCGACGACACGCCAGCGACGCCGCCGCGGCTCGCCGTGCGCAGTGTGGCGGCGACGGTCCCCGCGGCGGTTGAGGCATCGACGCCCGCAACGCCGCCGGCCAGCGCGAGGCCCGCGCGCACGCCGCGTGCCCCCGCGCCTGCAGCGATCGATGCCCGGCCTGCGGTCGTCGAACCGGTGGCCTCGGCCCCGGAAGCGCTGGCAGTGTCGGTGCCGGAGCCTGCGCTGCCGCCCGAGGCGGTGGTCGCCGAGTCGGTGAACACCGCCGCGCCGGCGGTCGAGCTGCCGGTCTATGCCACCCGCCTGCCTGCGGCGGGCCGCTGGCGCTACCAGTTGCAGCGCGGCATCGCCGCGGGCGAGGCCGACCTCGGATGGGCGCCGTCGGACGACGGCCGCTACGAACTGCGGCTCGAAGGCCGCATCGCCGGCGTCACCGTCCTCGACTGGGTCAGCCGCGGGGCGGTCGACGCGCATGGCCTCGCGCCCGAGCGTTTCGTGATCCGGCGCCGCGGTCGCGACCACCAGGCCGCCAACTTCCAGCGCGACGCCGGCAAGATCACGTTCTCGGGGCCGACCTACGAACTGCCGCTGCTGCCCGGCGTGCAGGACCGTCTGGGCTGGCTGCTGCAACTGCCGGCGGTCATCGACGCCGCACCCGAGCGTTTCGGCCCTGGAGCGCGTGTGGTCTTGATGGTGGTGGGCGCGCGCGGTGGTGCCGAGGTGTGGACATTCAACGTGCTCGGCGTCGACCCCGTGGCCGATACGCCGGCGCTCAAGCTGTTGCGCGAGGCGCGGCGGCCGCG
Source organism: Aquincola sp. (assembly GCA_022841885.1). Lineage (GTDB taxonomy): Bacteria > Pseudomonadota > Gammaproteobacteria > Burkholderiales > Burkholderiaceae_C > CADEEN01. The sequence goes on from JALHQP010000005.1 coordinate 103,966, forward strand.
CGACACGCAGGTCGAGATCTGGCTCGACCCGGCGCGCGGCCACCTGCCGTTGCGGGCGCGCTTGTCGCAGCCCGACGGCGGGCCGCCGCTGGAACTGCAGCTCGACACCCCGTCAACCGGACCTTGAAGTTCGCGTTGGAGGTCTCAAGTGGGTCCCAGGAGGCCCTTGCAGCCCATGTTGATGCTTTACAACTCGGACAACTTCGCTGTCGTGCAGTTCGAAACCGACGCAGGCGGTGCCACGCTTGCGCGCGGCGGCTACGAGATCGTCGACAAGTTCGCACGCAAGGAGATCTTCCTCGAGGGCGCGCTGGCCGAGCAGTTCAAGGCCGGCGTCGACGCGTTGGTCGAGCAAGGACCGACGGAGGAAGAGCTCGACGCCTTCATCGGGCGCTACGGCGCGATGGCGCAGCAACCCCTGGTGTTGCACTGACAGACTGACGCGCGGCAGGCCTTGCCGCGCCGACAGGGGCGCGCCAAGATCGGCGCACCCGTTTGCCTCGCGGAGGGCCCCCGCCCGTGGTGATCAAGAGCCGTCCTGCCGGTCCCGTCGTGCTGTCGCCCTCGCTGCGCGAGGCGCCGGTGCTCGACCGCATGTGCACGCAGTTCGTGCTGGCGCTGACGCTGAAGAACGCGGGCCGCTTCAATCTGCGGCGCGACTGGTCCAACCTGCTGGCGCTCACCGGTCGCCATCTCGCCTGGCCGGCCAATGTGCTGGCACGGCTGCGCGACTTTCTCGCTCGGCGCTGCCAGGGCAACCCGCAATGGACCGGCCACGAGGCCCTGTCCGACGAGGCCTTCATGGCGCGCCACGGCGCCTGGCGCGGCCCGTACGAGGAAGGCACGCTCTTCTTCTACATCGACGAGTACGTCAAGGACGCGCCGAAGGACCTGCTGACCATGCTCGGCGCCACCTCGGACTGGCTCGAGCGTTCCCTGAAGAAGGAATCGACGCTGGTGCAGAAGAACATCGACGCGCTCGCGGGCCTGCTGCAGCTCAACGCGGCCGAGCGCGCGCTGCTGCTGTACGGCACGCTCGCGCGCTACCAGCGCGAGCTGCGGGGCCTGCTGGTCGAGTTCAAGGTCGCGAGCGCGCAGGAGGCCTATGCCGCGATCGCCACGGTGGCCGGCGTGAGCCAGCAGGAAGTGGCCGAAGCGCTGCGCGCCGGCTCGCGCCTGGAGCGCACCGGCATGGTCGAGAACCTGATCTCCGAGCACAACATCACCGACCTGGCCGACCTGATGAAGGTCAGCGAGCAGCTGCCGCCGGTGCTGATGCGCGAGTACAAGGCGCCGGCCGAGTTGATGGCGGTGTTCACGCGGCCCTCGGCCAAGAGCGAACTCACGGCGTCCGACTTCGCGTTCGTCGCCGACGACGTGCGCGTGCTGACCACGCTGCTGGCCAAGGCGGTGGCGGGCAGGGCGGCGGGCGTCAACGTGCTGCTCTACGGCCCGCCCGGCACCGGCAAGACCGAGCTGGCGCGCGTGTGCGCCCAGGCCGCCGGGCTGGAGCTGTTCGAGGTCGAGTACGCCGACCGCGACGGCAACGCGCTGTCGGGCCGCGACCGCTACCGCTCGCTGCAGATCAGCCAGGTGTTCCTGAAGAGCAGCCCGAACGTCGCGCTGCTGTTCGACGAGGTCGAGGACGTGTTCCCGCCGGTGTCGGCCGACGCGGCGCAGCTGCTCGCGCGCCTGGACGCCAGTGACGCGTCACCGTCGGCCAGCGTCAGCGGCAAGGCCTGGGTCAACCAGATCCTCGAGACCAACCCGGTGCCGGTGATCTGGGTCACCAACCGCATCGAGCAGATCGACCCCGCGTTCCGGCGCCGCTTCCAGTACCACCTGGAGCTGAAGTCGCCGCCGCCCGGCGCGCGCGAGGCGCTGGTGGTGCGCGCGCTCGAGGGGGTGCCGGTCGGCGAAGGTTTCGCCGCGCGCCTGGCGGAGCGCCGCGGGCTGACGCCGGCGCAGATCCGCACCGCGGTGCGTTTCGCGCAACTCGCCAGCGAGGCGGGCGACGCCGAGGCGCTGATCGAGCGCCAGATCGGCAATGCCGACAAGGCGCTCGGCCAGTCGCGCAAGGACGTCCGCGCGCGCCACGTCGTCACGCATTACGACCTCGCGCTGCTCAACGTCGAATCGCGCTTCCCGGTGCCGAAGATCGTCGAGGCACTGCGCCGGCGTGGCCACGGCACGCTGTGCTTCCACGGGCCACCGGGGACGGGCAAGACGGCGCTGGCCGAGCACATCGCGGGCGAGCTGCAGCGGCCGCTGGTGGTGCGCCAGGCGAGCGACCTGGTCAGCAAGTTCGTCGGCGAGACCGAGCAGAACATGGCCAAGATGTTCGAAGAGGCGCAGGCCGAGAACGCCGTGCTGCTGCTCGACGAGGCCGACAGTTTCCTGCGCAGCCGCCAGCGCGCCGAGCGCAGCTACGAGGTCACCGAGGTCAACGAGATGCTGCAGGGCATGGAGCGCTTCGGCGGTCTGTTCATCTGCACCACGAACCTGTTCGACGAGATCGACGAGGCGGCGCTGCGCCGCTTCACGTTCAAGGTGCGGTTCCGGCCCCTGGCCACGGCGCAACGCGAGGCGATGTTCGTGGCCGAGGCGCTCGACGGCGACAGCGCGCGCCTCACGGCCGAGCAGCGCGCGCGGCTGGCGGCGCTCGACCAGCTGGCGCCGGGCGACTTCGCGGCGGTCAAGCGGCAGGTCGACATCCTCGGTGCGGCCTTCGAGGCCGACGAGTTCCTGGCCCAGCTCGAGAGCGAGCATCGCGTCAAGCCGGGCGTGCGCGAGCGCCGCAGCATCGGATTCACGGCCGCCGGCTGACACCTCGGTCGTGGGGGTGGGGCAGGTCGGGCGCGGCCGGCAGCGCTGCTTCGACCACAATCGGCCGCGTCCCGCCTCCCTCGCGCCTCCGTTTCCCGATGCCCCTGATTCCGTCGGCCGCCGACGTGCAGTCCCTGACCGTGCCCGTCGCGGCCGTGCTGCTGGGCATCGGTGCGGCCGTCGCCGGCCTGCTGGGCCACGCGTTGCGCAAGGTGCGCACCAACGACTGGGTCGTGGCGCTGGGCTGGGGCCTGGGCGGCTCGCTCGCGGTGGGCACGGGCCTGTGGCTGCTGCAACTGCTGGCCTGGCGCCAGGTGCAGCCGGCTGCGGCGCCCTGGTTCGAGTTGCTGCCGTTCGTGCTGGCCTGGGGCGTGGCCGTCGTCGGCGTGGCCGTCGCGCTGTTCGTTTCGCGCTGGATGCCCGCGGGTGGTGTGGCCCACGCCATGGGGCTGCTGTTCCTGCTGCCCACGCTGGCGGTGGTCTTCGTCGCCAGCGGGTCGGCGCTCGCGCCGGCCCCGCGCTGGCGCGAGATCGAAGCGGCGCCGGTGGCGGCCGCGCTGACGATCGC